>NZ_JBCGCS010000006.1:0-322271 GCF_038594925.1 Achromobacter sp. JD-1
CTGCTCAACCGACTGCTGCGCCGCATTCGCCATCCGCAATTGGACCTGGTCGGCTCTGGCGAATGGGATGGCGACCCGAACGAACGCTTTGACCGCCGTGATACGCAGCGTTGGCTGGCTCGGTTTGACGACGACAGTGATTGGCCTACGCCAGCGATTCGAGGCCGTACACCCGGCGGCACACCCACAGAACCCACGCCCACTCATGTTGTCGTAGGCGAGGAAATTCCTTCATCCGGCTGGTGGTACACGCTAGCAAAAACCGGTTCGCGTCGTCACTTCAACGCTGGCGAGCTCGCCCCACCCATACACCAAGACCCGTCGCGCGGCCGCGTCATCTGGCAGCGCGACATTGATCAAAGTGCCCCCGAACCCGAACCTGCACGCCGCGCCGAAACGGGCCAGCTCGCGCCGCGCGCGGGGCAGTGGCGAGGCGACGACAAGGGCGAAGTCCTGTGCGTAGTCGCCAAACATGAAGCCCTGCCCGCCTACAAGGGGCAAGCGATCATTTGGCACTGGGTGCACGAGGTCGACCCCGGCGCCAGCGCCCGCGTGCGGTCGGGACAGCCCTGCCCATACCCCGGAACGTGGACGTGCGAGGAAATGCCGACCGGGCCGCAGACCTTCGCCTATCAAAGTGCCATGCCACGGGTAAAGGGTCAGGACGTGACGTGGATACTGGTCAGGTTCTTGCGTTGACCGCCCGAATTGACCACACACGGCTTGGCGCTACCGCCCCAGCACCGATTCAACATCCGCGCCAAACGCGCAATAGCCCGGGTAACCCGGTCGTGCATCGCAGGCCATCAAGCAGCCGGACTTGCCGTTAGCAAAGCTCGCCGACACCGACATGCCGAAGCCGTAGGTGGGTGTCGTTACGTCGAACGCGCTTTCGCACACGGCCTTCGTGCTGTAGGCAAACGTCATGCCCTCTCGCCTGCCGTTGACGGCGAACGACACCTGGAAGCTGTTGTAGCTGTTCCAACCGGAACGAGGCAGCACCGCGAAGCGGTAATGCCTGGGATCGCGGCGTTCGCCGAATATTTTCAGTTGCGCCGACGTGGTGCGGGTGGTGGGCGATGGGTACGGTAGCGCGAGTAACGCGCGCGGATCGCCCAATACGCCCAGGTCCATGCCCAGGCCCTTTTGATAGAACGGCACGTCCAGGCTGGGGTAGCCGGAATATTCCACGCGCCGGGGCGGGCCGTCGTAGGTGTTGGTGCTGGGCTTGAAGTCGGGTGCGCGCGCGAACGCAACGTCCAGCGTCAGGACCACGTCCGTCGGCATCGCGTCTTCGGTGCGTACATGTTCTTGAAAGATCTCGGCTTGGCCCGCGCATCCCGCCAGCAGCGCCAACAAGCCAAACGTCGTCAAGCGCCGGATGGACCGCATCAATGAATTCGGCACCAATACATTCGACCTCACCTCACCGCTCCTGCGCCGTGGCAACCGGCAACGCTGCCGACTTCAGGCCATAACCATTGAACTGCCATCCGTTCTTGCCTTCTTGCCACTGAAAATTCTTGTTGATCCATTCTGCCTTCAAGTTGCGGTACAGACGGCGCTGGTCGATGCGCTTGCCGGCGTCCAGGGCCTTTCTGGCGGCCTGCGAACTTTCATTCCACATGCCGCTGAAAGCCTTCGTTTGCATGGCTTTGGTGAACGGCACGGTGGCGTAGGGGCCATCATCGAAGCGGCCAAGCCGGATCTCGTTGTCCAGCAACAGCGCGCCGTGCCGGTTGTCCGGCGACACGGATACCAACTCGGGAATGGAATGTAGTTTTTCCTTTTGCCGCTGATGCTCAAACCAAAGCACCTGGCCCGTCGATGTAACCAGCGCCCGCGAGCCCGCCGTGAACAGCAGCAGGTCCTTGCGGCCGGGTTGTGCCACGCCCATGTCGGGGTCGTGCATGTCGACGGTGGGGCTCAATACGCGTGCAAGCGGCGTGCCGTTTTGCACTGCGATCAGTATTGTGCCGACACCCATGAAGTCGTTCGACACTGCCACCAGCATCGGCTGGCCGCCTTGTGTAGGCCCCAGCGCCCGCACGTGGATGAACTCCACGGCATTCAAGGGCCGATAGGGCTTGCCGCGAAACAGGATGGCTCGCAGGTGTGAACGCGGATAGCCTTGCAGCGCGAAGTCGCCACCGATGGGCTCGACGATCTTTGCATAGGCATTCTCAGCGGCGGCGGGCTGCGCGCGGGCGATGGCGGGTATAGACGCAATCAGTGCCAGCGCAAGGCATAGGCAAGATTGCTTGCTTGGGCTGGAAAAAAGAGTGGCGCTGGATGGTTGCGGCAAGGCGGTTCGCGGAGGGTGCTTTGGACAAAGCGGTGCCGGCATTCTAGGGCATGCCAGACCTTGTCTTGCCATGCCTAGCCTTGCTGCGCGCCGTCCCCCGCCGACGGCACGCGTACCAAGGTGTCGGCGTTGACTTGCGCCACATCCACTACGCCCAGCAGGCCCATATTGCGCCTGACTTCTTCCACGATCAGCGTGATGGCATGCGCCACGCCGCGCTGCCCGGCCACCGTGGCCGCATAGTTGAACGGGCGCCCCACGAACACGCAGCGCGCGCCCAGCGCCATGGCCTTGAGCACGTCGGACCCGCGCCGCACGCCGCTGTCCAGCATCACGTCCATGCCAGCGGCCGCTTCCACGATTTCCGGCAGCGCTTGCAAGGGCGACAGGCTGCCGTCCAGTTGCCGCCCGCCGTGGTTCGACACGATGATGCCATCCATGCCCTGCGCCCGCGCGGTGCGCGCATCGTCGGGATGCAGAATGCCCTTGATCACCATCTGCCCTTGCCAACGCCGGCGGATGGCGGCCACGTGACGCCAGTTCAAATGGCCGCGGTCGGAAAAATCGCGCAGCACGTTGGCCGACAGAATCGGCGCGCCGCGCGTGGCGTAGTTGTTCTCGAAATGCGGCATGCCATGGCGCCACAGCGTGCGCAGGAACGTGCCGAACAACCAGCGCGGATGCGTGAGCCCTTGCCAGGCCAGGCCCACGCTGGGCCGCAGCGGCGTTGAAAACCCCGCCCGCACGTTGTTCTCGCGGTTGGCGGCCACGGGCGTGTCCACGGTCAGCACCAAGGTAGTCACACCGGCTGCTGCCACGCGGTCGATCAAGGCCGCAATCTGCGCATCGTCGCCCGGCAAGTAGGCCTGAAACCAGGTGCCCGGCGCGGCCTGCATCACCTCTTCCAGCCGGATCAGCGACGACCCGCTCATGATGCAGGGCACATTCGCATCCGCGGCGGCGCGCGCCAGCACCACATCCCCGCGATAACTCGACAGCGCCGAAATGCCCATGGGCGCCACGCCGACCGGCGCGGCGTACTCGCGGCCCAACACCGTGGTGCGCGTGCTGCGTTGTGATACGTCCACCAGCACCTTCGGCCGAAAGCCGTACTGGGCAAAGGCCTGCCGGTTGCCGCGCTCGGAATGCCCGTCTTCCACCGCGCCGGACACGTAGGCGTAGATGGGCTTGGGCAGGCGCCTTCTCGCTGCGGCTTCGAAATCATGCAGGCTGAGTATCTGGCGCAGGGGGTCGTACATGTCTGGCTCCTCGCGATCGGTCCGCGCACAGGCGGCCGCGCTGTTGTATTGGGCGATCGCGGACGACTATAGGCGCACCAGCGCTTTGAATAAAGTGACTTTATCGATATTGCTTATTACACTTTTCTTCGCTCTGGATCTTTCCCATGCCGCCATGACACTCAAGCAACTTGAAGCCTTTTACTGGGCCGCCACCTGCAAGAACTTCGCCATTGCCGCCAACCGGCTGAATATTTCCGTGTCGTCGCTGTCCAAGCGCATCGGCGAACTCGAGGCCTCCATTGGCGCCGACCTTTTCAGCCGCAGCGCGCGCAGCGCCACGCTGACGGCGCTGGGCGAACAACTGGTGCCTCACGCCAAGGACCTGCTGCGCAACGCCGACCAGTTCATGCAGCAGGCCAGCAGTAACCTGACTTTCTCGGGCCGCTGCCGTTTTGGGGCGGGAGAACTCACGTCTGTGACGTGGATGCCGCGCCTGATCGAAGAAATTCAACGCGCACACCCCAACCTGCTGGTCGAGCCCTATGTGGGCGTGGGTGAATTGGTGGAGCGCGGGCTGGAGGAAGGCGAGCTGGATTTTGCGGTGATCGCCGGGCCGTCGTCGCGCGCGTCCATCGCGTCACATTTGATCGGCAGCGCGGAATTTGAATGGGTGGCCTCGCTGCGCGCGGTGCCCGACCCTACCGCGCTGACGCCTGCCGATCTGCCCGGTCTGACCTTGATCACGCAACCGCAAAGCTCCGGCGTGATACGCATGCTGGACGACTGGCTCACCGAACAAGGCATCTCGCCGGGCCGCATGCAGTGCTGCAATAGTTGGGGCGCCATTGCAGGCATGCTGCGCCAAGGGTTGGGGCTGGGCTTTCTGCCCACGGCCTGGGCGCGCATCCTGATCCAGCGCGGCGACCTGCATCCCCTGCCGGGCTTGCCGCCCTTGCGGCCCCTGCCCTACACCTTTCAATGGCGGCGCGACGACACGCGGCCCATGCTGGCAAGCCTGCGCACCCTGGCGCAGGACACGCTGGAATTCGACGCGCCGGCGGGCATGGTCTAGCAGACACTGTTTCTAAAACTTCGCTCTTGAATAAGAAAATTATTCGCTTTATCTCCGCTTTCTGCCCGAGTAGAGTCGCTTCAAACAAGATTGAAGACTGACACGGAGACTGGGCACAATGCCGGATTTTGGTACCCCCTCGCAGAATTTCCCGAAACGTTTGTGCCGTTTGGACCTATGGCTGAACCCGGTGTTCGACCAGATCATCGGCGCGCAACCCGATATTGCCTTGTCGGTACTGCCGGCGCACGGTGACGACGCCCGCACGCTGGCGGGCCTGAAGACGGCCCACGCCTACCATGTGTCGGCGGCCAAGGACGAACTGCCGCGCCAGTGGTTCGTCAACGCCGAACTCATTGCGCAGTGCCCCGACCTGATCTGCGTGTCGTCCGGCGGCGCGGGCTATGACACGGTGGACGTGCCCGCCTGCACGGCGGCCGGCATCGCGGTCGTGAACCAGGCAGGCGGCAATGCCGCGTCGGTGGCCGAACATACGTATGCGTTGTTGCTGGCCGTGCAGCGCCGCGTGGTGGAGTCACACCAGCGCCTGCGCCACGACACGGGTTTTACCCGCGAAGACCTGATGGGCCATGAGATCCACGGCACCGTCATCGGGCTGGTGGGCATTGGCCAGATCGGCTCGCGCGTGGCCCGCATTGCGCAAGGTTTTGGCCTGCGCGTGATTGCGCATGACCCGCTGCTGGACGCCGACACCATCCGCGCACGCGGCGCCGAGCCCGTGTCCTTGCCCGAGCTGCTGGCGCAAGCCGACGTGGTGTCCTTGCATTGCCCCTTGGACAATTCGACGCGCGGCATGATCGATGCGCGCGCGTTCGCCGCCATGAAGCCGGGGGCCGTTTTCGTGTCGACGGCGCGCGGCGGCATCCATGACGAGGCGGCGCTGTACGACGCTTTGCACGGCGGCCATCTGCGCGGCGCCGGACTGGACGTCTGGCAACAGGAACCGCCCCCGCGCGACGCGCCGTTGCTGGCCCTGCCCAATGTGGTGGCCACGTTTCATACGGCAGGCGTTACGCACGAAGCCCGCCGCAACGTGGCGCAATCATCGGCCCAGCAGTTGATGGCCATGCTGCGCGGTGAACGGCCGCCGCAACTTATCAACCCGGAAGTCTGGCCGGTCACGCAAGCCCGACTGGCGAAATTGCAGTAACACGGTGCCGCGCCCGCGCGGCAACCGAACACACAGTGCGGCATGAAGCCGCCGACCCATCCCAAGAGGAGACAACATGCAACACCCCCCCTTCAAGCGCCGCACCCTGCGCGCGCTGGCCGCGTCCGTCGCCCTGCTGTCCGGCGCCACCCTGTTTGCCGGCGGCGCGCAAGCGGCCGGCTACCCGGAACACCCCATCAACCTGATCGTGTCCTACGGCCCCGGCGGCGGCACCGATCTGGTGGCGCGCATGATGGCGCCTTTCTTGCAAAAGTACCTGGGCAACGACGCGCGCATTGTGGTGCTGAACCGCCCCGGCGCGGGCGGCGCCATCGGCTTCACCGAACTGGCCCGTGCGCAGCCCGACGGCTACACCATCGGCTTCATCAACACGCCCAACCTGCTGACCATTCCCATCGAGCGCAAGTCGGCCTTCAACTGGAAAAGCTACGACCTGCTGGGCAATCTGATCGACGATCCGGGCGCCTTCACCGTGCGCAACGACAACGAACTGAAGACGCTGGCGGACCTGTCGGCCTACGCCAAGAAGAATCCGGGCAAGGTCACCGTGGGCACCACCGGCACCGGCTCCGACGACCACCTGGCCATGCTGCGCTTTGAAGGCACGTCGGGCGCCAAGCTGAGCCACATCCCCTACAAGGGCGCGGGCGAAGTACGCGGCGCATTGGCCGGTGGTGAAATCACCATCGGCGCCATCAACGTGGGCGAAGCGCTGCAGTACCAGAAAGGCGGCACGCCGCTGCGCTTTCTAGGTCAGATGGGCAATACGCGTTCGGCCGCGCTACCTGATGTGCCCACCTTCAAGGAACAGGGTTACGACTTCGAGCTGGCGTCGCTGCGCGGCCTGGCCGCCCCCAAGGGCCTGCCCGACGACGTGCGCGCAAAGCTGGTGGATGCCGTGAAGCGCACGGTGGACGACCCCGCCTTCCAGGCCAAGGCCAAAGAAATGTTCGTGCCCCTGCGTTACCTGCCGCCCGCCGACTACGCCCGGGAACTGGCCGACGGCGAAACCGAATTCCAGAAGCTGTGGAAGGACGCGCCCTGGCTGGACAAATAGGCCGCCCGATTCATAAGGCGCCCGATGCCTGGCGCGCCGGAGCCGCGTAGCGCAGCCAGGATCGCAAGGTGCGTGATCCGTCGCGTGCCCAGGCCTAGCGCGTCAGAATCTGCGGCTTACTTCGGCTTGACGTCTTCGCCGGGGTAGCCGTCGATGTAGGCTCGGCCCGAGCAACGCAGCATCGCCACGCAAGCCGGCGCGCCGGTCTTGGTGGTGCATACCGAGCGCGCCTGCTCGCGCGCGGCCACGGGGTCGGGGTTCAGCGCCGTGAAGCGCGTGCCCCGGCCTTCGCTGCCCTTCACCCAGGCCATGCCGACGCAGGTGTCTTTGTAGGTCAGGACCTTGCGGCAGTCCTTGCAGTCTTCCCATTTCAGCAGCGACGAGATGGCGTCGTCTTCCTTGGGATAGCCGTCTGAATACAGCAGACCGCCGTCGGCGTTTTCGGCCAGGGCACCCCAGAATTCGCGGTCGTTCACCTTGGCGGACAAGGCTTCCACCTCTGCCGGCTTGGCGCGCCTGGCGGCCTGCAGGTCGGCTGCGCTGTAACCCGGGCCGACGCAGTAAGGCAGGGTCATCAAGCGGCACTTGCCGTCGGGGCTGCCGGCCGTGCAACGGCGCATGGCTTTCTTGGCGGCCAGTTCGGGCGACACGCTGTTGCCGGGAAACAGATCCTGCCGCGAGTTGCGCGCATAGGCCATGCAACTGTCCGAGAACCAACCCAATTTCTTGCATTCCTTGCCGCCCTGGCGCCGGCACTCGGCCAGGCCCGCGGCCTCGGCATCCTTTTGCGATGCTTCGGGCAGGACCCAATAGGTCTTGTCGTGATTGCCATCGGTGGCGATGCCGCCAAATTGCTTGTCGGCATAGGCTGGGTTGGCCGCCAGGCCCGCCACCAAGGCGATAGCGGCGAAGGCGGCGCGGATCAGGGGGTGAAAGCGGGCAGGCATCATCGTCGGAATCTGGATGGGGTTGGAAGCGGGGAAGATCTTAGCAAAGAGCTCCCCCGCTCCATCCCCCCGAATTGCGCTTACCCAGGCATATTGCGTAACAAATTTCACATACCGTGATAGGAATGCTGGCCCCGTTTTCCGGTAAAAATGTCGGACTTTTCTTAAGCGCATCACTCGTCAGCACACGCGTGGCACCGGTTTCTCCGTGCAATGCCCTACGCGGGGTTTGTCACGAAGAGAAACAAACACAGCGCGCGAGGTCCGGTTTGCCTGCCCGCTGCGGATGCCGCATGCCCTCTGCCACGGAACATCGCCCGAACACCATGACGTTGCCTACGCAAGCCCCCAACCGCCGCAAACCGCTGCTGCTGCCGGCCGCCCTGATCGTCGCCGCGACAGGCTTGGCGGGGTGCGCCCCGATGCCCGACGGAGGTAGCTCCGGGCTGCCTTCGCTGAGCAATGTGTTCAAGTCGGGGCTGTCGTTTTCACCCAGCGTGAACGTGGCCAAGAACATGGAAGGCCGCTCCATCAACGACGCCATCGCCGCGCTGGGTGAACCGTCGAAGAAGCGCGCCGTAGGCAACACGATGGAACTGGAATGGTCCGACTACCAGGCCGCCCCCTACACGGAATGGGTCACCACGGGCACCAGCCAGCAGGTGGTGGGCATGATTCCCGCCACCAACACGTCCGCCGCCACACCGGTATTCCAGACCAATAGCACCGGCCACTATCAGAACCGCACGCGCGTGTATGAATGCACGGTGCTGATGCGCATGGAAAACAGCGTCATCACCAGTTCCAGCGTGGACGGCAATGTGTGCCCCGAGTTCATTTCAGCGTTGCGCAAGTGGGCGGGTGAAGCCGAGGCCAACAACTACGTGGTGAAGTAAGCGCCGCCCGGACGTACGCCGGGCCGGCCGGCGGCCCGCGCCAAACACGTCAGGCGTTGTCGGGCAGCTTTGCCACCACCTTGATTTCAAAGTCAAACCCGGCCAGCCACGTAACACCCACGGCGGTCAGCGAGGGATACGGCGCAGCGCCCCAATACTCTGGCACCACCTGCCAGATCTGCTCGAACCTGGACGCGGGGTCGACCATGAACACCGTCACGTCCACCACATTGTCAAAGGTGCAGTCCGCCGCTTTCAGAATGGCGTTCAGATTATCAAAGGCCAGCCGTACCTGCGCTTGCAGGTCGGGCTCGGGCGAGCCGTCCTCGCGGCTGCCGACCTGGCCCGAGACGAACAGGAATCCGTTGGACCGGATGGCGGGGGAATAGCGGTGGCGTTCGTAAAGCGCGTGGCGGCCGGCGGGAAAAACAACGTCTCGTGTCGTCATGAGTAGCTCCGTGGGAGGGCCGTCGTCAGGAAGGAAAGCGGCCCGTCGTTAGCGATGGCTCCACTGTAAAGACGCGCGGCGCGCCGATAAACGCGCAAACCTGTCCATCACTGTTTGTAGAATCCAAACACTCTTCAAGCCCGCCGGAGTTCCCATGGACCGATTCGATGCGATGCAGGCGTTTGCCCGCGTGGTGGAAGCAGGCAGCTTCACCAAGGCGGCCGAAACCCTGCACATGAGCAAGACCACCGTGACGCAGCTGGTGCAGCAACTGGAGGCGCGGTTGCGCGTCCGGCTGTTGAACCGCACCACGCGCCAGGTAAAGGTCACCGCCGACGGTGCCGCCTACTACGAGCGGGTGTTGAAATTGCTGGCGGATATGGACGACGCCGAAACCAGCCTGTCGGCGGCGTCGGCTTCGCCACGGGGCCGCTTGCGGGTGGACGTGCCCAGCCCCTTGGCGCGCATGGTGCTGATTCCGGCGCTGCCTGCCTTTCACGCGCAGTATCCCGATATCCAACTGGACATGGGCGCAAGCGATCGCATCGTGGATGTGATCGCGGAAAACGTGGACTGTGTGGTGCGAGGCGGCGAATTGACCGACCTGTCCTTGATGGCGCGCCGGGTAGGCGACCTGCAACTGGGCGTGTACGCCGCGCCCAGCTACCTGGCGCGCGCCGGCCAGCCGGCGCATCCGCGCGAACTGGAAGACACGCATCACCGCATCGTGGGCTATCTGTGGCAACGGCTGGGCAAGGCTTTTCCCTACGCCATGCAGCGCGGCGACGAAAGCGTGCACGTGCATGGGCGCTACGTGCTGGCGGTGGATGACGGCAACGCCTATCTGGCGGCGGGCCTGGCCGGGCTGGGCGTACTGTGGCTACCGGAATACATGGCCCAGCCGCACCTGGCCACGGGCGAATTGCAGCCGCTGTTTCAGGACTGGCGGCTGGAGTCCATGCCGCTGACCATCGCCTTTCCGCCCAACCGGCATGTCAGCACCAAGCTGCGGGTGTTTATCGATTGGGTGGTGGCGTTGATGGGACAGTACGCGCCGCTGGCGGCCCAGGCACCGGCGCGCACCCCATGAACCGCGGGTTCAGTTTGCCAATTTGATGGCGCCGCTATCCAGCAGTTTCTGCCATTTGGCCGTGTCGTCCGCAATAAAGCGCTGCAGGTCCGCGGGCGAGCCGCCTGCCGCAATCATGCCCGCAGTGGTGACAGCGGTTTGGAACGCGGGTGACTGCAGCGTTTTCTGCAAGGCCGCGTTCAACTGATCAAGCACGGCCGCATCGATATCGGGCGATGCCGCCACCGAAAACCACTGGCTGGCGGCATAGCCAGGAAAGCCGGATTCGGCAACGGTGGGCACTTCGGGCAAGGCGGCCAAGCGCTGCGGAGTCGTCACCGCATAGGCCTTGAGCGCGCCGGCCTTGATCTGCGGCAACACGGGCGACGAGCCCAGGATGGCCAAGGGAATCTGGCCGCCGGTCACGTCCGACACTGCCTGTCCGCCGCCCTTGTAGGGCACGTGCACGATGCGCGTGCCGGCAACCTGATTCAACAATTCGCCCGCCAGGTGTTGCGAAGTGCCATTGCCGGAACTGCCGTAGCTCCAGGCCTCGGGGCGCTTGCGTGCATCCGCCAACACGTCAGCCAAGCTGGGCAAGGCTTGCTTGGCCGGACCCACGATCACCATCGGCCCCTGCGCCATCAACATCACCGGCGCCAGCTCTTTGCCGATTGCCGGCTGCGGCGTGGGATAGATGAGCGGACCCGGCACCGTGATCAGGTAGCCGTCGCTGGCCTTGCTGCGCGCCACGATCTGAAGCGCGATGGCGCCCGACGCGCCGGGCTTGTTTTCCACCACCACGTTCAAGCCCGTGCGCTGCGCCAGGTCCTGCGCCGCCACCCGTGTCAACACGTCGGCCGAGCCGCCCGGCACGAAGCCCACAATCCAGTTGATCTGTTTGGCAGGCCAGACCAGCGGCGGCTCGGCCTGGGAAGCAACAGGCAGGGCCAGCGCACAACCCAGGCCCAGACACGCGATACTGCGACGTACAACGGTATTCATGATTTCCCCTTGTGCTTGGCGCCGTCTTTGCGGGCCGTTCAATCCCCGTCAGGTCGACCGGGCGTGGTGTTTGGGTGTTCGGCGCAAGACTGATTGAAGGCTTGCACCATTTTCAGCATGGGGCCGAGCACCCAGGTGTTGAAAACGAAGATATCGCTTTCTTCCTTGGGATCCTGCTTCAGATTGAACAGGTACGGCGATTCCAGCTTGCCCTTGCCCTCGTTCACCTCGGGTTCCCAGTAGAAGTGCAGCTTCCAGTCGCGCCATTTCAGGGCGCGCAGGTCGTTCTTGATGTAGAAAAGAAAGCCCTCGCGCGCCGAGTCCGGACGCGCGCCGGTAAAGAAGTCGGTCTGGTCGATGCCATCAATAGGCCGGTCTTGCGGCACGCTGGCCCCGCCGATGCGCGACAGCGTGGTGTACAGATCGGTCACGTGGACGATCTCGTTGGACACCTGGCCCGGTTTGACCTTGCCCGGCCAACGAATGATGAACGGCACGCGCAGGCTGCCTTCCATTGCCGTGTGATAGGTGCCGCTCCAGGGGCCGGCCGTGCCGCGATAGGGCTTGCGGAATTCCGGGCCGTTGTCGCTGCAAAAGATGAAGACGGTGTTGTCGCGCAAACCCAGTTCGTCGACTTCGGCCATGATCTGGCCCACGCGGTGATCCATTTCCACCATGGAATCGGCGAAGTCGCCCGCGCCGGTGCGTCCGGCAAAGTCGGGGTGCGGCAGCGTGGGAAAGTGCAGATGCACCAGCGGCAGATATAAAAAGAAGGGCTGTCCGCCGCGCGCCTGCTCGCGCATGAAGGTCTGCGCGTGCTCTACCAGTTCGGCGTCGATGCCGCGCCGGCTGTCCAGGTCGTACACCTTCACGTTGGTCGACGGCTGCCCGGCGCGGCCTTCCATGATGTGGGGCAAATCGGCCACGCTGGGATCAAAACCGATCGACGACGTGAACTGGCTTTCGTCCGTGGTACGCGGAATGCCATACCAATGGTCAAAACCACGATCCGACGGATAGCGGCCGGGAATATCGCCCAAATGCCATTTACCGTAATGCGCCGTGGCATAGCCTTGCCCCGACAGTTGCTGGGCCAGCGTGATCTCGTCGCGCGTCAGCCCTTGTGGCAGACCGGGCGGCACGGATTGCAGGCAACCGGTGCGGATGGGGTGCCGGCCGCTCATGAGCGCCGAGCGGGTCGGCACGCAGTCGCTTTCCACATTGAAGTTCTGCAGCAGCAGGCCTTCGGTGGCCAGCCGGTCGATATTGGGCGTGGGCGCGCCGCGCAGCGCCCCGCCGCCATAGCAGCCGAGTTCGCCCCAACCCAGGTTGTCAGCAACGATCAAAACGATATTGGGGCGATTCGACATCTGGCGGGCCTTTGTTTGAGTGGGGTATGTCCGAATTCTAGGCGTGCGCAAGCAGCGTAATATTCCCAAAAGTGCTATCTGGAATTCCTGTCGTTCATGAATCTATCCCTGCGTGACATCGAATATTTCTTGGCGGCCGTCGAGCACGGCCATCTGGAACGGGCGGCAGCGGCCTGCGGGGTCAGCCAGCCCGCGCTGTCCAAATCCTTGCGGCGCCTGGAGGCCGACACCGGGCTGGCCCTGATGCTGCGGCACGGACGCGGCTTGACGCTGAGTTCCGAAGGCATGGTGTTCCTGCAGCACGCCAAACGGCTGTGGGCCGAATACCGCGATGCGGTCCGCCACGCCATGGAACTGCGGGTGGGCGAAGCGGGGCTGCTGCGCCTTGGCGCCACCGGCGCCACGATGGACAGCGTGGTGATGCCGGTGCTGGACCGCTTGCTGCCTCGCCGTCCGGCATTGCGAGTGCAGCTTACGCAAGGGCTTTCCGACGATCTGAATGCCCGGGTGGAAAGCGGCAAGCTTGATCTGGCCATCACACCCGTCTATACCGATGGCCCCGCCAGCCTGCGCCACGAAATCATGTTCGACGATGCCTTGTGCGTCGCAGCCAGCAGGCGCCACCCGCTGGCCTCGAAGGCGCGCGTGACGCTTGGTGACGTAAGCAGCCAGCGCTGGATACTGCCCCCGCCCACGTCCGTGTCTCGCCACTTGCTGGACGCACGTTTCTCGGAAGCGGGCCTGGGCCTGCCGCTGGCCGCGCTTGAGGTCGAACATTTTTCCGAAGGCTCGCTGCGGCTGCTGGCCGGATCCGAGATGCTGGCGATATTGCCCCGAAGCGCGCTGGCCACCACGGCGGATGTGGCGGCGCTACCGTTGGCGCTGGGGCCGCCGCTACGGCGCAACATTGCCTTGATTTCGCGGCACGGGACACTGTGGTCGCCGCTGATGAAAGAGTTCCGTGAGGCGGTGTTGGCGGGCGCGTAGCGCGGGGTGGGCCACAGCAAGCACCCTGTAACTCATGAAATATTGTGAAGCCCCCTGGTACACACGCGCCTATATACTCGCCAGCGCACGGCAGGCCCCAGGCGCTTGTCACCGACTAGATGATCGGCGCGAACTGCCCGCTGCAAATCGAAAACAACATAACAACGTAACCGCTATGACCTCCTCCTTGAAGGCCTCCCCAACCCTGCGCGCGACCTTGGCCAGCCTGCTTGCCGTAGCGTTTGCCGCCCTGGCCACGACGCCCACCGCCGCCGCGCCCAACGCGCCCGGCTCCCTCTCGCGGCAAGCCGCGGCGGCCGTCACGCCGCCCGACGCCGCCACGGTGATGGACACCCTTTTTCAGATTGACGGTAAGGGCGAAACGACGGTCGAGGTCGAGAATGGCCGCATCGCCACCTACTGGTTCGGCCATGCGTTCGAATCCGAAGGCACGCACTATTACACCGGCTTCGCCTGGCAGACCGCCCCCCGCTACACCCAGGCGGCGGGCGCTCAGACCGAAGCGGAACACGAAGCTGGTCCCGGCACGCGGGTGAACCTGGCCGAGGCCACTTTCGTCCTGACCGACCCGGCCTCCGACACACCCTGGAAATTCCGTGGCATGGAGCCCACCATCGGTGAATTTGGCGCGTACGAGCGCGGCGAAGATGTCGACACCGGCCGCAAGCCGCGGGAACATCGCACCCCGGCCGGCAAGCTGCTGCTGGCCGTGCCCACCACCAACTTTGACAACGGCATCACCAGCGACGGCTATGCCCTGCTGGTTTTCAACCCCGAACGCTTGAAAAACGACATCGACGGCCACGTCTGGACCTATGTGGGTAGCGTGCCGACCGGCGAAGACAACAGCGCGGCCTGCGCCGATGGCGACGTCATGCCCTGCACGTCCAGCACGGGCGAACTGGTCTTTTCCCAGGACGGCCGGCAGGACATGCCCACGGTGACCGTCAAACCCAGCGGCACCACGATTTCCGGGCCGAACAAGACGCGCCAACTGGGCGCAGCGGACGTAGCCGTATATGCCTTTGATGCCGCCTCCCAGGTTTACGTCGCCAAATAGGCAAACGGGGCAGGCAGCCCATCCCGTCCAGGCACAAATACCGCTTGCGTACAGGTGCTATTAAGGCCGCCTGCCTACAATTTCCACATGGATGCTGTTCCACTATTCGGCTTGGACTTTCATGCGGTTTTTTGAGCAAACTTTGGTTCCCCCGCCTCGGGGCGGCATACGCATCGAGTCTCCCGACTCTCCCGGTTCCCACTATGCAAGCAAAGCACTGGCTGAACTGGACCAGTTCCTGGCGCAGACCGGGCTGCGCCAGGCGGCCATCTGCGCAGGCCTGACCGGGGCCACGGCCGGGGCGCATGCCTGGCTGCACGCCGCCTTTGCCCAGACGTTCCTGCCGCAACACAACACCACCGACGTGGCGCGTAAGTTGGGCTTGCGGCCCGACACCGACACCGGCGACCTGGACCGCGAAATCCTGCTGGCGATGCTGGCCAGCCCCGTACCGTTCACCTTTCCCAACGTGGCCGAACTGGCGTCCGCCGTGCGGATCCGGCGCTACATTGTGCAGGCCGCCCGCAAGACGGCGCTGGCGTTTGACACCGAACATGCGGAACGCCCCGAAGACTACTGGACTTACGACGAAACGCGCGGCTTCACCATCTTGCCGGGGCGCTCGTTGATCGAGGGCTTGCGCAAGGCGACGCAGCCCGAGGCGTCGGGGCAGTTGTATGCGTTCTCGTGCTATCGCGCGACGGAATACGTGACCGTGCTGGGCATTGCGCAAGAGCTCCAGCACGCCAACCCCGATCTTGCCAGCCGCCTGCAACGCCAATGGGAAACCCGCGCCGTCATGTCCGGCCGTTTTCATGAAGCCTTCCTGCACGAATACGGGTCCCTGGACGCGCCTTTGCCGCAACGCTTTTACGTGCCGGGTGACCGGCTGTGGTTCCGCAACCCCGACCCCGTGTCCTCCGACGTGGAAGGTTACGAGGGGTCGTGGGTGTTTTATCTGGGCAACGGCCAGTTCAACAATTTCTGGGAACACGGCGAGCCCTACACATTGACATCCAAATGCGTGGAGATCTTCCATTGGCGCCATGGCCTGCGCACCGACGCCACGGGCAAGCCCTATATGGACGAACAGATCGTCCGCGAGCGCGTGCGGCAAACCTTGGCCGACCCCACGGCCACCGCCGCCGTGCTTCTACGCATGGCGCGCATCCGCGATCCGCAGGGCGTGTACGCGCAAGGCGGTTGCATTGACGCCACGCGCGAACGGGTGCGCTGGGTGGGTCCGGGGCACTCGGACATGGTGCTACCGGAATGCGCCGAGCCCGGCATGGCCTGGTCCGCCGCTGCCTGATCCGGGCCGGACCGACACCTGACCCCAGGCTTGATCCTGGACGCGCGGACTGAAAGTCTGGAAAAAACAAAAAGAGTTCTGTATTCTGATTTTCGCGGCGGTCACCTAGCCGCATGCCTCTATACCCTCCTGGTGCGGGCAAGCGCGTCACCTCCCCGATGCGTCCTGCCATGCCAGGCATGCTTGCCCTATCCAGCGTTGCGACCCCTGGTCAACACGGCTCATCGACATGGCGACAAAACGGAAAGTGAGCTTGGTGGCCGTGCTGATCGCGCTGGCCGTGCTGCCCGACGCCAACGCGCAAGCGCTGCGACTCAGCAAGGACGATCTGCAAAAGCGCGCCAACGGCGTCTTGGCCTTGATGTCGTTTTCCATCGTGCCTGACATCACGACCAGTTCGCTGTCCATCGGCAGCGGCGGTGGGTCCACCTCGGGGTCCACCGAGTTCTTCATGACGCAGTTGGGCGGCGGCGACACCATTTCGGATTCGGTGCCCATCTACCTGGAAGGCGTATTGGCCGGCAGCCGCTACGACCCCACCTTCGTGGCCACCCAGGGCGCAGAAAGCCGCAGCATCCCCACCAAATGGAACAGCCTGTCGGCCACTGGCGGCATCGGCTGGGACTTCAAGCTGACCGATGAACTGAAGCTGCGCCCCATCTTCAACGTGGCGCTGGGCAACGTCACCAGCGACCTGCGCGCCGCAAGCTGGTATGTGGGGCGGCAAACCGGCACCGACGTTGATTTCCTGGACCGCGGGTCCTTGAACGCCTACGGCCTGGGCGGCTCGCTGATGCTGGATTACGAGCACTACCGGCCCGGCTACGAAGTGGACGTGGAACTGCGCTATTCGGACATTCGCCTGAAGAGCTTCTCCAGTTCTGCCGCCGTACAGGGCAACGCCACCGCGCAATCGGCCAACCTGTGGGCGCGCTACCGGGCGCCCACGGGCATCGTGCTGCTGCAACGGCCGCTGCGCTATGTGCTGGAACTGACGCACTCCGAATTCCTGGGCGACCAGCGCGGCGTGCTGGGCTTTGACCGCCTGACGTCCGTGGGCGCGGGCCTGGAACTGGATTCCAGCGCCTACGACGTCATCATCACCCGCACGCGGCTGGTGGGCCGTTATGTGTTCGGCACCAATGTGTCGGGGTTTTCGGTGGGGCTGGCGGTCAGCTTCTGAAGGGGTCAGGCGGGCGTTTCGCTGCGGGATGCCAAGGTTTGCGCCAGGCTCAGCGCGCGCGCCAGGAATGCCGACCCGTCGTCCTTGCGATAGCTGGCAATTACCGGCGACACAAAGCCATCGCCCTCGATCGGCACATGCGCCACGTCCTGACGCTGCAAGCGCTGCACGGATGCCGGCACCACCGTTACCCCCAAGCCCGCCGCGACCAGCCCAATTGCCGTCTGCAATTCATTGGCCTCTTGCACCACTTGCAGCGAATGACCGGCCGCGCGGAACAGCCCCAGCACGTGGTCCGCGAAGTTGGGCCGGGGCCGCGCCGGATACAGCACAAAGGGTTCTTGCGCCAGGCGCGCCACCGACACGCTGGGCGCGCCCGCCAAGGGGTGGTGCAGGGGCACGGCGGCCACCAGGGCTTCCGTCATCAGCACCCGCCGTTCAATGGCCGGGTCGTCCAGCAGGATCCGGCCGATGCCCAGGTCGATGCGACCGGCCTTCAGCGCCTCCAGCTGCGGCAAGGTCGTCATTTCCATCAGCCCTACTTCCACTTGCGGGTCGGCACTGCGCAGTTGCCGGATCAATTCCGGCACGAATCCATATAGCGTCGACGGCACGAAACCAATACCGAACCAGCGCCGCTGAGTCTGCCCCAGCCGGCGCGTGCCTTCCAGCACCTCTTCCAGCCGGGCTGTCAGCAGGCGCGACTGCTCCAACAGAAAGCGCCCGGCCTCGGTCAGGCGCAGCGCGCGCGTCGTGCGTTCAAACAGCAGCACGCCCAGCTCGTCCTCAAGCTGGCGTATCTGGCGGCTGAGCGGCGGCTGGGCGATGTGCAGGCGGACGGCGGCGCGCGTGAAACTGCCCTCTTCCGCTACCGCCTGGAAATACCGGAGGTGCCTGAGTTCCATGGCTGACCTAGACCTTAAAGGTATTAATGGAAACCCATATAGTCTTGGACTGGCGCGGAAAGCACAAGCCATACTGCGGTTTGTGCTCAACCCTTGGCAGTAAAAGTATGAATCCGGTAAGCATTCTCTCGGTCCAGGCCATTCTGGTGGACCTGCCCACCATCCGCGCCCATCAACTGGCCATGGCGGTCATGCAGCGCCAGACGCTGGTGATTGTGCGGCTGACGTGCAGCGACGGCATCGAAGGCATAGGCGAAGCCACCACCATCGGCGGTCTGTCCTACGGAGAAGAAAGCCCCGAAGGCATCAAACTGGCCATCGATACCTATCTGGCGCCCGCGCTGGCGGGCGGTGACGCCACCAATATCCACGCCGCCATGCAGCGGCTGGACAAGGTGGCGCGCGGCAATCGCTTCGCCAAGTCGGCATTGGAAACCGCGCTGCTGGACGCGCAAGGCAAGCGCCTGAACGTGCCGGTGTCCACCTTGCTGGGCGGCGCGGTACGCAAGCGCCTGCCCGTGTTGTGGACCTTGGCCAGCGGCGACACCGCGCGCGATATCGAGGAAGCCGAATCGCTGTTGCAAAGCCGCCGCCACAACACCTTCAAGCTGAAGGTGGGCCGGCGCGCCGTGTCGGAAGACGTGGCGCACGTGTCGCGCATCAAGCAGGCGCTGGGCGACCGCGCCCGCGTCACGGTGGACGTGAACCAGGCCTGGAACGAAGCGGATGCTGCCGGCGCCATCGCCCGGCTGGAAGCGGCGGGCGTGGACCTGATCGAACAACCCATTCCGCGCGCCAACCTGGCCGGCATGGCGCGGCTGGCGGCGCGCTTCGTGGTGCCCATCATGGCGGACGAAGCCGTCAACGGCCCCGAGGATGCGCTGGAGATCGCGCGCCAGGGCGCGGCCGATGTGCTGGCCTTGAAGATCGCCAAGTCCGGCGGCTTGTATGAAATGCTGCGCACGGCGGCCGTGGGCGACGCGGCGGGCATGTCGCTGTATGGCGGCACCATGCTGGAAGGCTCGGTGGGGTCCATCGCGTCGGCGCACGGCTTTGCCTGCCTGCCCCGCCTGTCGTGGGGCACGGAGCTGTTCGGCCCGCTGCTGCTGAAGGACGACATCGTGGCGAACCCGCCGCGCTACGCCGACTTTGAACTGGAACTGCCCGACGGCCCCGGCCTGGGGTTGACGCTGGACGAAGACAAATTGAATTTCTACCGCCGCGACCGCTAAGCGCGGCTGCCCCCCCTATCAAACACGATCGACCACCACCAAACACTGACGAACGCCAAGCACCGTTAACGGATAACGCTTTCATACCCGGCAAGACGGGCCCGCGCCGCCAAGAGCGCGCCCACCAACCATCAAGCACCACGGAGACAACCATGCGCCTGCGCCATGTAATCAAACCCTTTGCCCGCGCCATCCTGGCCCTGTCCTTGCTGGGCGGCACGTCCGCCGCGCTGGCCGATAGCTACCCCGACCGCCCGGTCAAGTGGGTCGTGCCCTTCCCGCCCGGCGGCGCCATGGACAGCATCGCCCGCACGCTGAGCGAATCGATGGGCAAGCAGCTCAACACCACGTTCATCGTGGAAAACCGCGCGGGCGCGGGCGGCAACATCGGCGCGGCCGGCGTGGCGCGTTCCAAGCCTGACGGCTACACCATCCTGATCGTGGCCAACGGCATGGCCGTGAACCCGGCCTTGTACACCGACCTGAATTACGACCCCATCAAGGACTTCGCCCCGATCTCGCTGCTGGCCGTGGTGCCCAACGTGCTGGTCACCAACCCCGAGCGCACCGGCGCCACCAGCGTGGCGGACGTCATCGCCAAGGCCAAGGCCCAGCCCAATCACTACACCTACGCCTCGGCCGGCGTCGGCACGTCCATCCACCTGGCGGGCGAATTGTTCGTGTCGATGACGGGTGTCGAGATGCTGCACGTGCCCTACAAAGGCAGCGGCCCCGCCGTGGCCGACCTTTTGGGCGGCCAAGTGGACTACATGTTCGACAGCATCACGTCGGCCAAGCCGCACATTGCCACGGGCAAGCTGCGCGCGTTGGGCGTGACCACCGCCAAGCGCTCCGCCGCCCTGCCCGACGTGCCGACGATGCAGGAAGCGGGCGTGCCGGGCTATGAACTGATGCCCTGGTTTGCCGCCTTCGCCCCCGCCGGCACGCCGCCGGAAGTGGTGGCCAAGCTGAACGAAGCCATGCGCGTTGCGCTGGCCGAACCCAAGGTCCGGGCCACGCTGGATTCGATTGGCGCGGAATCCATCGGCGGTTCGCCCGAGGCGCTGCGCGACCATCTGGCCAAGGAAACGGCGCAGTGGAAGACGCTGGTGAAGGAACGGAACATCAAGGTCAACTAAGACTTTGCACCCCCATGTAAAACGCCCACGTCGCACTTGCGTGCACGTGGGCGTTTTGCCAGCCTTAAGCAGAAGTCATTGCACAGTGGGTCATTCCCCGTGGATCACTCCACCGTCGCCCCGGACTTTTTCACCACTTCCGCCCAACGCGGAATTTCCGTGGCCATCAGCGCGCGCAGTTGATCGGGCGTGCTGCCCACAAGCTGCATGCCCATGGTCTTGCCCAGCTTTTCCTGCACGTCCGGCTCTTTCAGGATCAGGGCAATTTCCGCCGCCAGCTTGTCCAGGATCGGCTTGGGCGTGCCCTTGGGCGCGTAGACAGCCTGCCAGGACGCCATCTGGAAGCCCGGCACGCCGGCTTCCTGCATGGTGGGCACATCGGGCGCCAGCGCAATGCGGTCTTTGGAGGTGACGGCCAGCAGTTTCAGCTTGCCGGTTTGCAGCAGCGGCAGCGCGGCCGTCATCTGGTCGAACATGAAGGTCACCGCGCCGGACGACACGTCCACCATGGCGGGCGGTGTGCCCTTGTACGGCACGTGCGTGAGCGGCACGCCGATCATGCTGGAAAACAATTCACCGGCCAGGTGCGTGGACGTGCCCGCGCCAGACGAGGCGAAGGTGCGTTTGTTGGGATCGCGCTTGAGCAGCGCGATCAGGTCGGCCACGGAGTTCACGCCCAGGTTCGGGTCCACCAGCAGCACGTTGGGCAGGTAGGCAATCAACGACACCGGCTCGAAGTCCTTGACCGGGTCGTACTTCAGGTTCTTGTACAGGCTGGCGTTGATGGCGTGCGTGCTGATGGTGCCGCCAAACAAGGTGTAGCCGTCGGGCGCGGCCTTGGCCACGTAGGTGGCGCCGATACCACCGGCCGCGCCGGGCTTGTTTTCAACGATGACGTTCTGGTGCAGGCGGTCAGCCAGCTTCTGGGCCAACACGCGGCCGACCACGTCGGTGGAACCGCCCACAGTGAAAGGCACCACATAGGAAATAGGCTTTTGCGCGGGCCAGTCGGCGGCGCTGGCGGGCATGGCCAGCGCAAACAGGGCGCCGGCCAGCAGCGCGCCCAACGCGCTGCGTCGTTGCGTATTCATGGATTGTCTCCTGCCTTGATTTATAGACTTATTGGTATGGAACGCCGGCCGGGCGGCCGGCGGCAAAGCTCAACGGCCTTGTTCTTTACGCCAGGCGGCGAATTTGTCCTTGGTGCCCGGGTCGGTGGGCGGGTACAGGCCCAGAATGGACGCGCCCTGCTGCACCTGGCTGGTCACGAAGTCTTCGAAGGCGGTCATTTCCACCGCTTCAATCGAGATCTCGTCGGCCAGATGCGCCGGAATCACCACCACGCCTTCACGGTCGCCCACGACGATGTCGCCGGGCCACACCGCCACGTCGCCGCAGCCGATGGGTTCGTTGATGTCCAGCGCCTGATGCAAGGTCAGGTTGGTGGGGGCCGACGGGCGCTGGTGGTAAGCAGCGAAGCCCAGTTCGGCAATTTCCGGGGAATCGCGAAAGCCACCGTCGGTGACCACGCCCGCCACGCCGCGCTTCATCAGGCGCGTGATCAGGATGGAACCGGCGGACGCGGCGCGCGCGTCCTTGCGGCTGTCCATGACCAGCACCGCGCCTTCCGGGCAGGTCTCGACGGCCACGCGCTGCGGGTGCGAGCGGTCTTCAAACACCTTGATCGTGTTCAGGTCTTCGCGGGCCGGGATGTAGCGCAGCGTGAAGGCCGGGCCGACCATATTGGGCAGCTTGGCGTTCAGCGGACGCACGTCCTGGATGAACTGATTGCGCAGGCCGCGTTTGAACAGCGCGGTGCACAAGGTGGCCGTGCTGATGCCGGACAGGCGGGCACGGGTTTCGGGATTCATTTGGGACACGATGGCTCCGGGCAATAGGCAAGGAATGGGTAATAAGCAATAAGCAAACCGGGCTAGAAAATCTCGGGTTCCGGCACGGGCGCGCCAAACTCGGTTTCCAGGAAATCAAAATCGCAGCCGTCGTTGGCTTGCAGGATGTGCTTGGAATACATCCAGCCGTAGCCGCGCTCGTAGCGCTTGGGCGGCGGCGTCCAGGCGGCGCGGCGAGCGGCGAGCTCTTCGTCGCTGATGTTCAGGTGGATGCTGCGGGCCGGCACATCGACCGTGATCAGGTCGCCCGTCTTCACGAACGCCAGCGGTCCGCCCACGTACGATTCGGGCGCGGCGTGCAGAATGCAGGCGCCGTAGCTGGTGCCGCTCATGCGGGCGTCCGACAGGCGCAGCATGTCGCGCACGCCCTGCTTCACCAGCTTGGTGGGAATGGGCAGCATGCCCCACTCCGGCATGCCGGGGCCGCCTTGCGGGCCGGCATTGCGCAGGATCATGATGTGTTCCGGCGTCACGTCCAGGTCTTCGTCGTCCACCGCGGCCTTCATGCTGGGGTAGTCGTCGAACACCAGCGCCGGGCCGGTGTGCTGCAAGAACTGCGGCGCGCAGGCGCTGGGCTTGATGACGCAGCCGTCGGGCGCGATATTGCCGCGCAGCACGGCCAGCGCGCCTTCGTCGTAGATGGCGGTGTCCAGCTTGCGGATCACGTCGTCGTTATAGACCTCGGCGCCGGCGATGTTTTCGCCCAGCGTCTTGCCGGTAACCGTCATGGCCGACAGGTCCAGGTGGCCTTCCAGGCGCGTCATCAACGCCGGCAAGCCGCCCGCGTAATAGAAGTCTTCCATCAGATAGGTGTCGCCGCTGGGCCGGATGTTGGCAATGACCGGCACCTTGCGGCTGGCGGCATCAAAATCTTCCAGGCCCACGGCGTGGCCGGCGCGGCGCGACATGGCCACCAGGTGAATGATGGCGTTGGTGGAACAGCCCATGGCCATGGCCACGTTGATGGCGTTCTTGAACGAAGCCATGCTCAGGATGCGCTTGGGGGTCAGGTCGTCCCAGACCATGTCCACCACGCGGCGGCCGCATTCGGCGGACATGCGCATGTGGTTGACGTCGGCGGCGGGAATCGAGGACGCGCCCGGCAGCGTCATGCCGATGGATTCCGCGATGGCGGTCATGGTGCTGGCCGTGCCCATCGTCATGCAGGTGCCGTAGCTGCGGGCAATGCCCCCTTCCACTTCGGTCCATTGTTCCTGGGTGATCTTGCCCGCGCGGCGCTCGTCCCAGAGCTTCCAGGCATCAGAGCCCGAGCCCAGGATCTTGCCCTTCCAGTTGCCGCGCAGCATGGGGCCGGCGGGCACGTACACGCACGGCAGCCCGGCGCTGATGGCGCCCATGAGCAAGCCCGGCGTGGTCTTGTCGCAACCGCCCATCAGCACCGCGCCATCCACCGGATGGCTGCGCAGCAGCTCTTCGGTTTCCATGGCCAGGAAGTTGCGATAGAGCATGGTGGTGGGCTTCACGAACGATTCCGACACCGAAATCGCCGGCAGTTCCACCGGAAACCCGCCCGCCTGGAACACGCCGCGTTTCACGTCTTCCACGCGTTGCTTGAAGTGGCTGTGACAGGGGTTCAGGTCGGACCAGGTGTTGATGATGGCGATGATGGGCCGGCCGACCCAGTCGTCCGGGGCATAGCCCATTTGCATCATGCGGGACCGATGGCCGAACGAACGCAGGTCGTCCTTGGCCATCCAGGCGGCGCTGCGCAGACTTTCGTAGGTACGTTTCATAGGGATATGGGGGAATTGGGAGCAATGACGATGTGGAATGGAGCCATTTAAACACTAATACATTAGTGCGTCAGCTAGGTGAAAACCCGCTACACTGCGGGCTTTCCTACCGTACTCCCGTCAGGCCCCCTGATGCAAAGCCCCAAGCTCAGACTGGACCGCTCGCGCCACGCCGCGCCCCAGGTCTTCGAACATCTACGCGAACAGATCGTGTCGCTGGAACTCGCCCCCGGCGCCCCGCTGTCGCGCGTGACGCTGGCTGAAAGCTATGGCCTGAGCCAAACCCCCATCCGCGACGCGCTGATGCGGCTGGCCGAAGAAGCGCTGGTCGAGATCTACCCGCAGCACACCACGGTGGTCAGCCGCATCGACATCCCCGCCGCGCGCCAGGCGCACTTTCTGCGGCAATCGCTGGAACTGGAAATCGTGCACCTGCTGGCGCAGCAGCCCGACCCGGCCTTGCACAAGCGCCTGCAAACCAGCATCGACCTGCAGCGCATCAGCCACGCCAATGGCGAATACCAACAGTTCATCGACGCCGACCAGGCCTTTCACCGCGACATGCATATTGCGGCGGGCGTGACGAGCCTGTGGGAACTTGAGCAGCGCTACAGCGGCCATCTGGACCGCCTGCGCCGGCTGCACCTGCCCGAAGCCGGCAAGGCCGAACGCATCATGGACGACCATCAGCGCTTGCTGGACGCAATCCGCGCGCAGGAACCGGCGCGCGCGCAGCAGGTGCTGCGCGAACACTTGTCCGGCACCTTGAGCCAGGTGGCCGAGATCTGCAAACGCTATCCCGACTACGTGTTGGCCGCCTGAGTCCGGTTGCGCGCGCGGGGCGGCGCAGAGGCGCCGAAGATGTCTTCCTGCGCCGCCTTGCGCAGCGCAATGATGGCCGGATGCTGCAACTGCCTTTCTGTGGTCAGCGCGTAAAGCTGTTCTTTGACGGCGCTGGCGCCGCCGATGGTGCGCACCCGATACTGCTTGACCAGGAAGGCGGCCGTGGCGGTCGGCGCGGCAAACAGGCCCACCCCGGTTTGACCGAACGCATTCAGCAACGCGCTGTCATCGAATTCGCCCACGATGCGCGGGCGGATATTGTGGTCATCAAACCATTGCAGCAGCCGCTGGCGGATCGCCGCGTCTTCGCCGGGCAACAGAAAAGGCGCCTGATCCAGCATCTTGGGAAAGCGGCCCGACAATTGTTCCAGCAACGCTGGCGCACCAAAAAACGTCAGGCTGCTTTCGCCCAGCAGGTGGCTGAAACCGCGCACATTCAGGTGGGCCGGCATCGGGCGGTCGGCAATCACCATGTCGTAGCGATGTACCGCCAGGTCCGCCAGCAGAAATGCCAGCCGCCCTTCACGGCAGATCAACCGCACGTTCTCTTCCAGCCGCAACACCGGCTCAATCATCCGATACACCAGTGATTTCGGCACGCCTTCGGCAATGCCCAGCCTGAAATCAAGTGCTTGCCGTGCGGGGCGGTCGCGCAGATCGTCCAGCAGTTCATCGCCCAGCGTGAAGATGCGGTCGGCGTACTGCAGCGTGCGGCGGCCGATGTCAGTCAGCTCCAGCCCGCGCCCCACGCGCCGAAACAGCGCCGAGCCCAGCGCGTATTCCAGGTCTTGCAACTGGCCACTGATGGACTGAGGGGTGCGCTGCAGTTGCTGTGCCGCGCGGGCAATGCTGCCGGCCTTGGCAACCACCCAGAAATAGCGCAGATGTTTGTAGTTGAGAGTGACCATGGCGATCATTCCAAAAAATCTGACTATGGGTTCATGTTATGCGAATTGTCCGAAGAATACGCAAGCTCTAGACTGGCCTCGTATCTTGCATCGTTCACGGTTACGGTCGCTTTTCGGCGGCCGGCGGTGATGGGCGGGAGGCGGCTTATGGGGCCGGTTGAAACGTTTGCCACCCTGCCGATGTGGGTGGGATTCATCGTTTTCGTGGTGGCCGTGCTGGCGCTTGACCTGTATGCGCTGGGCGGCAACCGCGCGCACCGCGTGTCGCCTCGAGAGGCGCTTTTCTGGGTGCTGACCTGGGCGTCGCTGGCGACGGTGTTTGGCCTGTTGATGTGGTGGTTTCTTGACGCCAACGCGAGCCGCGCGGTGGCCAATCAAAAAACGCTGGAGTACTTCACCGGGTACCTGATCGAACTGTCCCTGTCCGCGGACAATATGTTCGTGTTTTCGCTGATCTTCACCTACTTCGCGGTGCCCCCCGAACTGCAGCGGCGCGTGCTGCTGTATGGCGTGCTGGGCGCCATCTTCATGCGCATCGGGATGATACTGGCCGGCGTGTGGCTGCTGACCCAGTTTGCATGGATGTTCTACGTGCTGGGCGCGTTCCTGATACTGAGCGGCATCAAGATGCTGGCCTCGGCGGGCAAGCAACCCGACATTGCGCACAACCCCTTGGTGCGCTTCATGCGGGCAACCATGCGCATCACCAAGGACTACCACGGGCAGGCTTTCTTCGTGCAACTGCACGGGATGCGCTACGCGACGCCGATGTTCGTGGTGCTGCTGCTGATCGAGGCCACCGACCTGGTCTTCGCCGTTGACAGCATCCCGGCGATTTTCGCCGTCACCACCGACCCCTTCATCGTTTTCACGTCGAACATTTTCGCCATCATGGGCCTGCGGGCGCTTTACTTCCTGCTGGCCAACATGGTCGACCGCTTTCACTACCTGAAATACGGATTGGCGGTCGTGCTGATGGTCATCGGCGCAAAGATGCTGGCGGCGCAGTGGGTGCACGTGCCGGTGCATTGGTCGCTGGGCATTATCGGGCTGGTTCTGGCGGCGTCCATCGGCGCCAGCCTGGCCTGGCCAACGCGGAAGGCGAGCGCCAACCGCAATAAAGTGAAGAAGTCCCCAACCGGAGAGCAGCCATGAACACGATCATTCTTGCCACCGACGGATCGACGTACAGCGATGAGGCGGCCCGCTACCTGGTCGCGACTCCCTTGCTGAACCGTGACTTCGTCGTGCATGTGGTGCATTGCGAACCGGAAGTGCCGGGGGATGTCAGGGCGTTCATCAGCAAGGACGAAGTGGATGCCTGGCATCACGAAGAAAGCGGCAAGGCGATGCGCTCGGTGGTGGACATACTGCGCAGCGGCAACATCAACTTCGAATGCCACGAAATGATCGGCTTCACGCCCGGAAAAATCGTGGATTACGCAGCCCGCGTCAAGGCCAACGCAATCGTGCTGGGCTCCCATCACCGCAGTCCGCTCATCAACGCCTTGATGGGGTCCGTCAGCGGACGGATCCTGGCGCATGCGCCCTGCCCGGTGCTGGTGATCTGACGGTGCGGACGGCGACGGCGGCGCTGGTGGAAGGATCAATCCAGGGGGTAGCGCCGAATCACCGTCCTGCCCTCGCGCTGGGCCAGCGACAACAGCCCGTCTCCCGTTGCGTCCAGGCCCAGCAGCCCGATCTCTACGTCCAGCGGCATCTGAAACGGGCGCCAGGTCTTGCCTTGGTCGCGCGTATAGAAATAGGTCTTGGTGTATTCGTTGAACGAAAACAGGTGGTCGGCGTAGGTCTTGATGACCCAGGCGTTGCGCCCGAACCAGGCATCGCCGATCCAGCTGGGCTGGCCCTGCACCATTGGCGATGCCGCGCGCCGGCGCCAGACGCGCTCGGCTTTGTCCAGTTCGTAGATGGCGTCGCCCCAGGTTTCGAACACCGCCTGGTCACGCGTGACGCTGGCCTCCGCCGCCTGAGGCGGAACCGGCGGCACGTCTTGGGTAATGCGGAACGCGGGCGGCGCCCCGTCTTGCAGCTCGACTTCAAAGCGCCGCGTTTCCAGCACCTGATTTCCGGCCGAGGCATTCAGGCTGATGCGCGTGCGCCAGCTCCACCCCACGGCGCGGCGCTCATCCAGGGGATACAGCGACCAGTCGTAGGCCAAAGGGTCATCCGCGCCCGCGCCGCCCTGTTTGGCCAGGCGATCGCGAAAGCCGTGCTCGAACGCGGCGGCGTCGGGCCAGACCTGCTCGTCCAGCAAGATGGCCGACCAATGGCGGGCGCCGTCCTGGCTGAACAGCAAGCGCTGGCGCCCCTCATGCCGCTCCAAGGCCACCGCGCGATCCGACGTCAGAAATACCGTATGCCGGCGCGGCGCACCCAGCACCACGTCGGGGGCCAACGCCCAGGTATCGCCCAGATCATTTGATTGCAGGACCTCCCAGGTCGCGGCCGGCACACCCTGGTCGGCATGGCGTTGAATGCCGGTCACCAGATACAGCTCGCGACCTTGCGGCGTGCCGATCAGGCTGACCCCGGCGTCTCCGCTGATGGAACCCAGCAGTTCGAATGCCCCCGTGCCATGGCCGCCGTAAATCAGGTTGCGCGTGTCGGCCACCAGCCAGGGATTCGGCTGCCGCGCGCTCAGGGCGGGCACCAGCGCGTCCAGCATGGGAGCCGCATCCAACGCCGCCATGTCCTGGGCGGACACCAGGCGTTGCCCGATCAGCAACTGCCGTTCGCCGTAACGTTGCAGCGCCACCCGCGACGACGACGCCAGCGCCGGGCCATTGAGCTCACCGATGATCTCGCTGCGCGCCAGGGGTTTTCCCTGCGGCACCAACTGATAGATGCCATACCCGATCAACCCGGCGACGGCGATCGCAACACCGCTGGCAAGCAGTCTAAGGTTCATGGAGGCAAGGCTTCTGTAGCGCGAACACCCCCCTTTTGGCGGGTATCTTTTAACGGGAATGGGCGAAACTATAGCGTGTTGCCCGACGTTCTCTATACTGGCGTGACATACTCTTACGCTGCACCGGCCGCCCACGGAACCCTGACATGATCGCAAGGCATGCCCCGCTTTTCATTGCCCTGGCTTTGCTGGGAACCGTCGTCTGGGTGCCGTTGGCGCGCGCCGCCTCGCCCGATGTCGTGTGGACACCGCTAGACCCGCAAACCATGCCCGGCGTGTTCTACGACAGCGCATCGATTGCCCGCGTGTCGGAAAAACCCGTGACCATGGCCGTGACGGTCGCCTGGTTCTATGCGCAGCACCGCGTATCGGAAACCACCGGCCAGACTTATGGCTCGGTGGCGCAGCCCATCACCTTGAACTGCAGCGCCGACACCTATACCGTCACCGAAACCCGGCACTACGCCGGCAATGACGCCACCGGCGCCTTGGTGGAATCAATTCCGGTGGCGGGCATCCACAATGCCCCGGTGGCGCGGGACCCCGTCCAGCGCAAGCTGCGCGCCGTGGTCTGCCCCGCGCCGGGTAAGAGCGGGCGCAAGTAGCCCCGTTCAGACTTGCGCCAGCGCCTGCTCCAGGTCGGCGATCAGGTCATCGATGTGCTCAATGCCGATCGACAGGCGCACGGTCTCTTCGCGCACTCCGGCCTTTTGCAGCTCTTCCGGATTCAGTTGGCGGTGCGTGGTGGACGCGGGGTGCGTCGCCAGTGACTTCGAATCCCCGATGTTGACCAGGCGCGTGAACAGTTGCAGCGCGTCCTGGAAGCGCGCGCCGGCATCGCGCCCGCCCTTCACGCCAAAGGTGAACAAGCCCGGCACCTTGCCGCCCAGGTATTTCTGCGCCAGGGCGTGGTCCGGGTGATCCGGCAGCCCGGCGTAGTTGACCCATTCCACCTTCGGGTGTTCGCGCAGGAAGTTGGCCACCTTGACGGCGTTTTCAACGATGCGGTCCACGCGCAGCGCCAGCGTTTCGATGCCTTGCAGAATCTGGAACGAATTGAACGGTGAAATCGCAGCACCCGTATTGCGCAGCGGCACGACGCGCGCGCGGCCAATGTAGGCGGCCGCGCCGAAGGCTTCGGTGTAGACCACGCCGTGGTAGCTCACGTCCGGTTCGTTCAGGCGCTTGAAGCGGGCCTTGTGCTCGGCCCAGGGGAACTTGCCCGAATCAATGATGGCGCCGCCCAGGCTGGTGCCATGGCCGCCCAGGTACTTCGTCAGCGACTGCACCACGATGTCGGCGCCATGTTCGATGGGGCGCAGCAGGTACGGCGACGGCACGGTGTTGTCCACGATCAGCGGCAGGCCGTGACGGTGCGCCAATTCAGCCAGCGCGGCGATGTCGGTGATGTTGCCCAGCGGGTTGCCTACCGATTCCGCGAAGATGGCCTTGGTGCGGTCGTCGATCTGCGCTTCGAAGGCGGCCAGGTCGCTGGGGTTGGCAAAGCGCGTGGTGATGCCGTATTGCGGCAGCGTATGCGCGAACAGGTTGTAGGTGCCGCCGTACAGCGTGCTGGACGACACGATGTTGTCGCCCGCTTCGGCGATGGTCATGATGGCGTAGGTCACGGCCGACTGGCCCGAGGCCAGCGCCAGCGCCGCGATGCCGCCTTCCAGGGCCGCCACGCGCTGCTCCAGCACGTCGGTCGTGGGGTTCATGATGCGGGTATAGATGTTGCCCGGCACCTTCAGGTCGAACAGGTCGGCGCCATGCTGCGTATCGTCGAAGGCGTAAGCCACGGTCTGGTAAATGGGCACGGCCACGGCGCGCGTCGTCGGATCCGGGCGGTAGCCGCCATGCACGGCCACGGTTTCCAAACGCCAGTTGGGCTTCTTCGGTTCAGTCATTTGTCTCTCCAGAAAGTGCGGTTTTGGCGGGGTTGGCCCAGATTGGCGCCTGCCCCACCTGTTGTGAATTCAAGGGTTCAACCCGCGCGCGAATCCAGCGGCGTGCGGTTCAGAAAACGATCAAAGGCGCTCAGATAGGCCACTTCCACCGCCGTCAGCTTGCGCTGCTTGTGCCAGGTCAGGAACACATCGATTTCGGCCACCGACTCGGCGGGCGGCAGCCGGCGCAGGTCGCCGCCCAGCACGTCCTGGCGGATCAGGTGCTCCGGCAGAAAGCTCAAGCCGATGCCCGCCACCACCATGCGGTGAATCTCTTCAATGTTGGGCGACGTGCCCACGATACGCCCCGTAAACCCCTGCTGATCGCGAAAGATCGTCAAGGGCGACAGCGTATCGCCAATCTGGTCGCTGGCGAAGCATACAAAGTTCTGGTCCATCAGGTCTTCAAGGCTGACGCGCGGCTTGGAAAACAGCGGGTGATGGCGTCCGCAGACGACGGCGTAGCGGTGGCGCAGGAACAGCCGGCGCTCCAGCACGTCGACCGGATGGCGGCACAAGCAGATGCCCAAGGCGGGCACGCGCTTGGCCAGCGCGTCCAGAATGGCGGCGCTGGGCAACACGTCAACGTGGAATTCAATCTTGGGATAGCGCCGATGAAACTGCGCCAGGAAATCGTCGTAGGCCGGACTTTGCACCTTGCTCATCACCAGCAGCCGCAAGGTGCCGGCGATTTCGGCGCGGTCCTGCGTGGCGGCGTTTTCAATGCGTGCCATCGTGCCGTACATGTCGCGCGCGATGGCGTAGATTTCATCGCCCAGGCCCGTCAGGCGGAATTCGCCGTTGCGCCGGTGCAGCAGCAGGCCGCCCACTGCGTCTTCCAGGCGTTTCAGCGCCTGGCTTACCGCCGGCTGGCTCAGATGCAGCGCCTGCGCCGCGCGGCCCACGCCGCGCTCTTGCACGACGAACATGAACGTGCGCAGCAGGTTCCAGTCCATGCGTTCGGGGGCAAGCGGCAGCGACGGCGGAGTGCGAACAGGCGTTTCGGGCATGGCGTGGCGGACGGGGTCGAAAAAAAGGCCGGGTGGAATCCACGCCGGCCCGGCCGATGCCCGACGCGTCAAACGCCGGTCAGCCCCGCGAAGAAGCGCGACGCGTTGGATTCCAATCCGTCGATATAGTAGCCGCCTTCCTGAACGATCAACGTCGGCAGGCGCAGGCCGCCCACCTCGCGGCCCAGGCGCTCGAAGCCGTCTTCGGTCACGCTGACCATGGCTTGCGGGTCCTTCTCGAAGATGTCGAATCCCAGGGACAGCACCAGCGCATCGGGCTGGAACAGCTCAATGGCGCGGCGCGCTTGCGCCAGGCGCTCAAAGAACACGGATTCCGGCGAGCCATGCGGCATGGGCAGGTTGATGTTGTAGCCGTAGCCCTCGCCCGCGCCGCGCTCGTCTTCAAAACCGGCAACCACCGGGTAGAAGTTTTCAGGGTCGCCATGGATCGACACGTACAGCACGTCGCTGCGTTCGTAGAAAATTTCCTGGATGCCCTGGCCATGGTGCATGTCGGTGTCCAGGATGGCCACGCGCGGAAACTGGGACGTGAGCCGCTGCGCGGCGATGGCGGCGTTGTTCAGGTAGCAGAACCCACCGGCCGCGTCGCGCCGCGCGTGGTGACCGGGCGGGCGGCAGATGGCGTAGGCGTGGCGGTCACCGGCCAGCAAGGCGTCGGCGCCGGCCACGGCGCATTGCGCCGACCAATAGGCCGACTGCCAGGTTTGCGGGCCAACCGGGCAACTGCCGTCGGCCAGATAGCGCCCCGCCTTGGCCAGCACGCCGCGCAAGGCGTTGGGTTCGCGCACGAAGACGTTCGACACCACTTCGCCGCCCCAATCGCCCGGCAGCTTCATCCAGTCTTCATGGGCGCTTTGCAGAAAGCGCAGGTAGTCCAGGCTGTGTACGGCGGAAATGGCGCCCGCGCCCCGGTCTTCAGGCGCCTGCACATCAAAGCCCAGCTTGCGGGCCGCCTGCACCAGCCCGTCCAGGCGCGCCGGCACTTCCTGCGGCGTGCGCATCTTGCCGCGTGAAAAATAGGTCTGCGGATGATGCAGCTTCTGCTCGTCGTGAAAAAAAGCCTTCATGCTTGCTGATCCTTCAGGTGAAGTTGCTCGGTGCGCTGGCCAACATTGCCCAGCAGCAAAACGGAAACCAGGGAAAGCAACGAAATCGCCGAGAACAGCAGCGCCAGCGGCCACCACTGCCCCTTGAAATTCTCGGCCAGCACCGTGCCCAGCAAGGGAGTCAGGCCGCCGAAGATGGCGCCCGACAACTGGTAGGCCATCGAAATGCCGGTGTAGCGGATGCTCGTCGGAAAGCTGTCGCTGACATAGCCCGCGATGACGGCGTAGTAGGCGCCCATGAAGAGTACCGCCACGCCCACCCCCAGCGTAATACTGGTAAGCGAGCCCTGGTCGACCAGGTTGAACATGGCATAGGGCGTGAAGATCGACACGAAGGCCATGACGCCCAGAAAGCGCAGGTTGCCCACGCGGCTGGCGATATAAGCGGACAGCGGCGTAATGAAGAACTGCATGATGGACACAAGCAGCAGGCAGTCCAGGATCACCGCCCGGTTCAAGCCCACGTACTGCGTGGTGTAGGCAATCATGAACGTATTGGTGAAATAGAAGCCGGCAATGCCCAACACATTGGCGCCAACCGCCATTGCCAGCAGGCCTGGCGCGCCGCGCAGCACCTGGGCCAGCGGGGCCTGTTGGGGCTTGCTGGGTTGCAAGGACGCGGATTTAACGCGTGTGGCTTGCGCCGCCTGCTCGGCCACGAAGTCGGGAGACTCGTTGACGCTCAGCCGGATCACGAAACCCACAACCAGCAGCACTGCCGAAAACAGGAACGGCACGCGCCAGCCCCAGTTGAGGAATGCCTCGTCATCCAGCCCGGTCACCAGCTTGAACATCAGCATCGACAGGATCAGGCCCGCCGGGCTGCCCAACTGCGCGAAAGACGCAAAGAAGGTGCGCTTGCTTTTGTCCGGCGAATGTTCGCCCGCCATCAGCACCGCCCCGCCCCATTCGCCACCCACCGCGATACCTTGCACGATGCGCAGCAAAATCAGCAGTACGGGCGCCCAGACGCCAATGGAATCATGCGTGGGCAAGAGGCCGATCAGCACCGTCACCGTGCCCATCATCACCAAGGTGATCACCAGCGATTTCTTGCGGCCGATCTTGTCGCCGATGTGGCCGAAGATGGCGCCGCCCAGCGGCCGGGCAAAGAATCCCACCGCGAAGGTGCCAAATGCGGCCAAGGTGCCGTAGAAGCCCGAGGCCGACGGAAAGAATAGTTTGCCGAACACCAGCGCGGCCGCGGTGGCGTAAATATAGAAGTCGTACCACTCGATCATGGTGCCGACAAAAGCGGCGGTGGACGCACGCACCGGCTGGTGCCCCGTCGCGGGTTTTCCCCTCATGCTTGTCTCTCTTAAGGTGGTTGAGGCTAATCAGCCCGTCGTTATAGCCTCGGCCCCACCATAAGAAAAATTCTTATTTCTTATCTTCCAGATTACCTACCCTAATGAGGGGAAAACCCTTAGCCGGCTTACTGCCTGAGGGTCTGGCCATCCGTGCTGAAAGCCACGTTCATCGCATGCGCTTTCACGCCAGCCCAAGCACACCACACAGAAAATCCACCACGCGCGCGGGATCATTCAGGGGCAGACAAGGCAAGGTGGTGTCCAACGGCGCATCGCTCACCACCGCCAGAAAGCCGTTGTCTTCCGCGTGCAACGGCGGCTTGCCCAGCGCCGGGCGGTAGACCTCGATGCGCGCAATCGCCGCATGCTTGAAGCCTTCGACCAGCACCAGGTCGGCGGGCGACAGCCGTGCCACCTGTTCTTCCAGCGTGGGCTCGGGTGCGCCGCGCAGTTCGTGCACGATGGCGTAGCGGAAGGGCGAGGCCACCATCACTTCCTGCGCGCCCGCCAACCGAAAACGCGCGCTGTCCTTGCCAGGCGGCTCCATCTGAAAGTCGTGATGACTGTGTTTGATGACATTGACGCGCAGGCCGCGCGCCGCGAGCAGCGGCAGCATGGCCTCGATCAGGGTTGTCTTGCCGCTGCCAGACCGGCCGGCGATACCAAAAACTGGGCTCATGCATGCTCCGATAACAAGGGACACCCCGGGACAAAAGCGCATCGGGCAACCCGGCGTCCGTCCGCGGCGAGTATGCCAGCAAAGACTCGGCTTTCAGGGCATTTGCCTGCTTTCGGGCACGCGCCCTTCGGAGCATCCAGGCCGGGACTGCCATGCGTTTGCGCTGGATCAATCGTGGCGCTTGGTTGTCCGCCTGGACAGGTTTAATATGCATTTTAAATATATCTTAAAGCCCAATCAGAGCGATCAACTCCGCCATGCCTCCACTTTTATCCCCCACCCCGGCCGACCCCGCCCCGCACCGCCCTCGCCCGCAGTGGCGCGCTTTCACTGAAATGGGCTTTCGGCCGCTGTACCTGATGGGCTGCTTCTGGGCGCTGGCATCCGTTTGGCTGTGGGTACACGCCCCCGCGCGCATTACCGGCGTGTTGGGTGGCGTGTTCTGGCATGCACATGAAATGTTGTGGGGCTTTGTGGCCACCATCGCGGTGGGCTTTCTGCTGACCGCGGGCGCCAACTGGACCGGCAAGAATCCGCTGCGCGGCAACGCCTTGGCCATGCTGTGCCTGCTTTGGCTCGTGGCGCGCGTGGCGTATCTGGTGCCTGGCCACCCCGCTTTCTTGATCGCCTGCCTGGCGGACACCGGCTTTTTCGTGTGGGGCGCCGCCGCCTTGGCGCGTGTCGTCTGGGTGTCGCGCAACCGGCGCAACGCGGGCGTGCCGGTACTGCTGCTAGGCTTGGCCGGGACCCACGCGCTGTATTTGTGGGCCGCCCTTCAAGGCGACTACGTGGCGCTGATGCGTTACTTCAATGCGGGCCTGCTGTGCATGGCGGTGCTGACGCTGCTGATCGCCCGCCGCGTGATGCCGTTCTTCGCCCAGCGCGCCGTGGCGGGCCTGAACATTCCGGCGCACACGCGCAGCGGCCATTGGCAACTGGCAACCGGGCTTGCCGCAATTGCCTGCCTGTTGGCCGGCCAAGCAAACCTGGCCGCGGCGGCGCTGGCCGCAACTGGCTTGATCGCATTGGCGCAATGGGTGTCGTGGAAACCTTGGGCCGTGCGGCGCGTGCCGCTGCTGTGGGTGCTGTATGCGGGGTATTTCGGCTTGGGCGTTGGCCTGCTGGTGGGCGCGGCGTATTTGGCTACCCCTTTGGCCAACCCTTTGGCCGTTCCCGCGGGTAATCCGCTGGACACACCCTGGCTGGGAATTGTGATCCGACCGGCCTGGCCCGTCCACGTCATCGGGGTGGCGGGTTTTTCCGTGTTGATCCTGGGCATGGTGACGCGCACGGCGCTGGGCCACCTGGGGCGGCCATTGCAGACCGACCGCGCCATGGTCACGAGTTTTGTCCTGATGATTCTGGCCGCGCTGCTGCGGCTGGCGGCCTTGTTGCCCACCGCCGCTGCCATCGGCCTGCTGCATGCCGCCACCCTGGCCTGGGTGCTGGCGCTGGGCTTGTACCTGTGGCGCTTCTTGCCAATGATGATTCGCCCGCGCGCCGACGCCGCCAAGACGGCAGCGCCTGTTATCCGCGTGGAACCGGTGGCGCGGACCGGGACTTAGTCCCGACCTTCCCGGCGCTCAATCGCCGCCACTTCCCGCCGCATCGCCTTCAGCCAGGACTTGAGCGATGCCTCGTCGGCGAACTGCATGACCTCGTGTTCGAGCTCGCCGATGTATTCCTGGATGTCTTCGATGTCGTCGTCCAGTTCTTCCAGCACCGTCTCCGGGTCGAATGACGCGAAGGGGTCCAGGTCGTAGCGCAGCTTGAAGCCCTCTTCCGCGTAACTGGCCTGATGCAGCACTTCGTCCAGCTGGGCTTGCAGCGTGGCGTTCGCGACGGGCAGGCGGTCGTCCGCCACCTCGCCCACGGGCGTCAGGTCGGGCGTGCCTTGCTGGCGTCGCGCCTGCTCTTCGTCCTGCATCGCCTGCCAGGCCGCTGCGTTAGACGTCGTGTTGCGCAGTGCGGCGCGGGCCAGGGCCAGCAGCTCTTCGGCCTCGTCGTCCTCGAATTGGTCCTGGATGATGCGCAGCAGCTGGGTCGGCGTGAAGGTGGACAGATCGGTGTCCGGGTCCAGCTCCAGCGCCTCGATCAATTCAGCCTTGGCGTCTTCGGTTTCATCCGCGGCCGCCTCGTCATAGCCGACGCCGCTGTGCTTCTTGTAAAGCGTCTTCAAGCGTTCGGCGTCGCAACCCGCCGGCAGCTCGCCCTTGGCGTCAAGCAGCAGCAGTTCCGCCGAAAACTCGGTGACCAGTTCCGACACGAATTCGCGTTCGGCCTTGGACAAGCCCATGTTCTTGTGCGCGTGGTCAAAGCACAGCACCAGCTTCATGCGCAGTTCGTGCAGCTTTTTTTCCAGCGGCGCCAGGCCTTCGGTGTACTTGCGCCGGTACTCGTCTTCCACCGCATGCCACTGTTGCAGGCGGGCCTGTTCCGTCTCAAGCCGGGCTTGTAGACGTTCGAATAACTGACGCGGGGTTTCTAAAGAATGCTCGCCCATGACCTGCTCCTTGCAAACCGGCTGATGAATGTAGCCGCCACTCTAAACGATTCGTGCAAACCCCTCTTGAAATCCAAGATCAATAACGCTAATCATTATTATTAATATAGAATCACCGCTGTCCGCAACGCCCCAGATTGGCAGCCCCAATGTCTCTGCCCCCCATTGCGGCCCCTGCCCCCCCACGCAAACGATTGATACTGACCGCCGCCGCCCTGTTGCTGGCCGTGCTGGTTGGCATCGGTTATTGGCTGGCGGGCGACAAGGGCCCCAGCACTCCGCCACCGCCCCAGTACGGGCAGCTTCCCGTTGCCGTCGCCGTGGCGACCGCGCGCGTCGGCCCGCTGCAACGCGACCTGCATGCCTTGGGCACCATCACGCCACTGTCACAGGTGGTGTTGCGCAGCCAGGTCGACGGCGAACTGATGCGCGTGCATTACACCGAGGGCCAGGCCGTGGTGCGCGGCCAACTGCTGGCCGAGATTGACGCCCGCCCTTACCAGACCGCGCTGGCCTCGGCCGAAGGCGAACTGGCGCGCACCCAGGCGCTGCTGGACAACGCCCTGGCCGACCTGCAGCGCTATCGCAAGCTGGCGCGCCAGGAATCGGTGGCGGGCCAGCAACTGGACACCGCCGAAGCCCAGGTGCGCGCCTACACCGCGCAACGTGAACTGAACCGCGCGCGGGTCGCCGATGCCAAGCGCCTGCTTGGGTTGACACGCATCGTGGCGCCGCACGATGGCCGTATCGGCTTGCGCCGTGTGGATGCCGGCAACCACGTGCGCGCCAATGACACCAACGGCCTGACCACGCTGGTGCAGACCACGCCCATATCGGCCCTTTTCAGCATTTCAGAAACGCGGCTGGACGTGCTGCGCCAGGCGCAGGCCAAGACCGCCGTGCTGCGCGTGCAAGCCTGGGACGCCGACGACCGCCGCATCCTGGCCGAAGGCACGCTGGAAGCGCTGGACAACCGCATCCAGACCGGCAGCGGCACCGTGCGCTTGCGCGCCCGCTTCGACAATGCCGACGAAGCCTTGTTTCCCAACCAGTTCGTGAACATCCGCCTGGCCGTGGTGCAGCAGGACAACGTCGTCACCATCCCGTCGGCCGCCGTGCAGTACGGGTCGGAAGGCGCGTTTGTCTTCGTCATCGGCGACGACGCCCGCGCCACCCGCCGCGTGCTGCAACTGGGTCCGGCCAATGCCGGCCAGATCGTGGTGGAAGCGGGCCTGGCCCCGGCCGAGCGCGTTGTTGTCGAAGGCGTCGACCGCCTGCATGACGGCCGCAACGTCCAGATCGTAGAACCCCAGACTTGAACCGCGCATGAGCCTGTCACGCCCCTTCATCCTGCGTCCGGTGGCGACGTCCTTCCTGATGATCGCCCTGCTGCTGTCAGGCATTCTGGCGTGGCGCATGCTGCCCGTGGCCGCGCTGCCGCAGGTGGATTACCCCATCATCCAGGTCACCACGCAGTATCCCGGGGCCAGTCCCACCGTGACGGCGCGCGCGGTCACCGCGCCGCTGGAGCGCCGCTTTGGGCAGATACCGGGCTTGAAGCAGATGTCGTCCACCAGTGGCAGCGGCATCTCGGTAATCACCTTGCAGTTTTCGCTGGATGTCTCGCTGGGCGTGGCCGAGCAGGAAGTGCAGGCGGCCATCAGCGCCAGCGGCTCGTTGCTGCCGTCCGACTTGCCCACCCCACCCGTGTACCGCAAGGTCAACCCCGCCGACGTGCCCATCCTGACGCTGGCGGTGACCTCCGATTCCCTGCCGCTGCCCACGGTGTACGACCTGGTCGACACCCGCATGACGCAGCGCCTGTCGCAGTTGTCTGGCGTGGGCATGGTGAGCCTTGCCGGCGGCCAACGGCCCGCCGTGCGCGTGCAGGTCAACCCGATGGCGCTGGCCGCGCGCGGGCTGCAATTATCAGACGTGCAGGACGCCATCGCGAAAGCAAATTCGAACCAGCCCAAGGGCAGCTTCGACGGCCCGGTGCGCTCGGTCATCATGGACGCAAACGACCAACTGCAAAGCGCCGACGAATACCGCGAGCTGATCGTGGCCTGGAAAAACGGCGCGCCGGTGCGGCTGGGCCAGGTCGCCACCATTGAAGACGGCGCCGAAGACCGCTACCTGGCCGCCTGGGTCGACAAGCAGCCCGCCGTGCTGGTCAACATCCAGCGCCAACCGGGCGCCAACGTGATCGCGGTGGCGGACCAGGTAAAAGCCTTGCTGCCCCAATTGACAGCCAGCCTGCCCGCTGCGGTACAGGTCCGCATCCTGACCGACCGCACCGAGAGCATTCGCGCGTCGGTGCGCGGCGTGCAATGGGAACTGGTCTTCGCCGTGGGGCTGGTGGTGCTGGTCACCTTCCTGTTTCTGCGCAACCTGCCCGCCACGCTGATCCCCAGCCTGGCCGTGCCGCTGTCCTTGATCGGCACCTTCGGCTTCATGCACCTGGCGGGCTTTTCCACCAACAACCTGACCTTGATGGCGCTGACCATCGGCGCGGGCTTCGTGGTGGACGACGCCATCGTCATGCTCGAGAACATTGCGCGGTATCGCGAACAGGGGCACAGCCCGATGGCCGCCGCGCTGAAAGGCGCGGGGCAGATCGGCTTCACTTTGGTGTCGCTGACCTTGTCCTTGATTGCCGTTCTGATCCCGCTGCTGTTCATGGAAGACGTGGTGGGCCGGCTGTTTCGGGAGTTCGCCATCACGCTGGCGGTCGCCATCCTGATATCACTGGCGGTATCGCTGACGCTGACGCCGATGATGTGCGCGCGCCTGTTGCCCGCGCATGTGGACGCCGGCAAACCCGGCTTTCTGGACCGCGTCCAGGCGCGCTACGCCGGTTGGCTGGACGTGACGCTGCGCCACCAGCGCCTGACGCTGCTGGTCATGGTGGGCACCGTGGTGCTGACGGGCTTGCTGTACCTGGCCGTGCCCAAGGGCTTCTTTCCGGTGCAGGACGGCGGCGTGCTGCAAGGCGTGACGCAGTCGGCGCAAAGCACCTCGTTCGAGGCCATGTCGCGCCGTCAGCAAGCCGTGGCGGAAAGCCTGCTGGCCGACCCGGACGTGCAAAGCCTGTCGTCTTTCATCGGCATCGACGCCATGAACACCACGCTGAACACGGGCCGCTTGCTGATCAACCTGAAGCCCTGGAGCGAGCGCAGCGCGCCGCTGGCGGACGTGATGGCGCGGCTGGACGAACGCGCCCGACAGGTCCACGGCATCTCGCTGTTCTTGCAGCCGGTGCAGGAACTGAACATCGAAGACCGCGTCAGCCGTGGCCAGTATCAATTCACCCTGACCTCGCCCGATAGCGCGCTGCTGGCGCAATGGAGCCAGGCGCTGATGCAGCGGCTGGCCCAATCGCCCGCCTTGGCCGAGGTCTCGTCCGACCTGCAAGGCAATGGTCGCCAAGCCTATCTGCAAGTGTCGCGCGACACGGCGGCGCGGCTGGGCGTGACGATGGACGACGTGGTGCAGGCGCTATACAACGCCTTTGGCCAGCGCCAGGTGGCCACGCTATTCACGCAGTCCAACCAGTACCGCGTGGTGCTGGAAGTGGACCGCAAGCTGGCGCTCAGCCCTGATGCGCTGGAACGCATCCACCTGCAAACCGAAGACGGGCAGGCGATTCCGCTGTCGGCCCTGGCCACCGTCAGCGAGCGCGCCGTACCGCTGGCCATCAACCATCTGTCGCAGTTTCCGGCAGTGAACCTGTCCTTCAACCTGCCGCCCGGCGGCTCGCTGGGCGAGGCCATTGCCGCCATCGACGCCGCCAAGGCTGACATCGCCATGCCGCCCAGCGTGGAACTGCGCCTGCAAGGCGCGGCGTCGGCGTTCCAGGCCTCGTTGTCCAACACGCTGTGGCTGATGCTGGCGGCGGTGGTCACGATGTATCTGGTGCTGGGCATGCTGTATGAAAGCGCCATCCATCCCGTCACCATCCTGTCGACGCTGCCGTCGGCCACCGTCGGCGCGCTGCTGGCGCTGCTGATCACGGGACGGCCGCTGGACTTGATTGCCGTCATCGGCATCATCCTGCTGATCGGGCTGGTGAAAAAGAACGGCATCATGATGGTGGACTTTGCGCTGGAAGCCGAGCGCTCGCGCGGCCTGGCGCCGCAAGACGCCATCCGCGAAGCCGCGCTGCTGCGCCTGCGGCCCATCTTGATGACCACGCTGGCCGCGCTGTTCGGCGCGTTGCCGCTGATGCTGGCCACGGGCTCGGGCGCCGAGCTGCGCCAGCCGCTGGGCTGGGTCATGGTGGGCGGGCTACTGGTCAGCCAGGTGCTGACGCTCTTCACCACGCCCGCCGTGTATCTGTTCTTTCACCGGCTGGGCCAACGGCGCGGCGTAGAAAACAAGCCGGCCAGGGCTGACGGGCCACAGCCATGATCCGCGCGCTGCTGCACCGCCCCATCGCCTGCATCTTCCTGGCGCTGGCGTTGACCTTGCTGGGCGCGGTGGCGTGGCGGCTGCTGCCCGTTGCCCCCTTGCCGCAGGTGGATTTCCCCACGATTGAGGTGCGCGCCGAACTGCCCGGCGCCAGCCCGGAAAGCATGGCCAGCACCGTGGCAGCGCCGCTTGAGCGCGCCTTGGGCAGCATCGCCGGCGTCAGCGCCATGACCTCGTCCAGCAACCAGGGCGCCACCCGCGTGCAGTTGCAGTTTGAGCTGGACCGCGACATCAACGAAGCCGCCCGCGACGTGCAAGCCGCCATCAACGCGTCGCGCGGCGATCTGCCAGCGGGCATGCCGCAAAACCCCAGCTACCGCAAGGTCAACCCGTCACAAGCGCCCATCATGGCGTTGGCGCTCAGTTCGGCCACGCGCCCCGCCGGCCAGCTTTATGACCTCGGTTCGACAGTGCTGGCGCAAAAGCTGTCGCAGATCAATGGCGTGGGCGAAGTCACGATGGGCGGCAGCTCGCTGCCCGCCGTGCGCGTGCAGGTCAACCCCAACGCCCTGGCGCACTACGGCGTGGCGCTGGACGATGTGCGCAACGCCATCGCCGATGCCGCCCCCATGCGCCCGCTGGGCCAATTGGATTCGGCCGGCCAGCGCTGGGAAGTGGGCACGCCCGAACAGCCGCGCACCGCCCCGGAATACGGCAGCCTGATCGTGCGCCATGAAGACGGCGCGGTGATTCGCCTGTCGCAAGTGGCGCGCGTCAGCGATTCCGTTGAAAACCGCTACAGCAGCGGCTTTCATAACCAAAATCCCGCCGTGGTGCTGACCATCAGCCGCCAGACCGGCGCGAACATCATTGAAACCATCGGCGCCATCAACGACGCCCTGCCCGGCCTGCGCGCGCTGATGCCCGCCGACGTGGACCTGACCGTGGCGCTGGACCGCTCGCCCGGCATCAACGCCACCCTGCGCGAAGCCCACATCACGCTGGGGCTGGCGACCGCGCTGGTCATCCTGGTGGTGTGGCTGTTCCTGGGCAACGCGCGCGCGGCGGCCATCCCCAGCGTGGCGATTCCCGTGTGCCTGATCGCCACTTTCGCCGTCATGCATGCCTGGGGGTTTTCGCTGAACAACCTGTCGCTGATGGCGCTGATCGTGGCCGCCGGGCTGGTGGTGGACGACGCCATCGTGGTGCTGGAGAACATTTCACGCCACCTCGAACGCGGCCTGTCGCCCACCAAGGCCGCGCTGCGCGGCGTGCGCGAAGTGGGCTTCACGCTGGTGGCGATGACGGTGGCGCTTAGCGTCGTCTTCGTGTCCATCCTGTTCATGGGCGGGCTGGTGGAACGCCTGTTCCGCGAGTTCTCCATCACGCTGGTCGCGGCTACGGTGATATCGCTGGTGGTGTCGGTGGCCATCATCCCGGCCTTGTGCGCGCGCTGGTTGAAACCGGCCGCTCATCCCAATCCCACCGACCCCACAGCCGCCCCGCCCCGCCCTTCCCGCATGCAGGCAGCCTTTGCGCGCGTGCATGACTGGTACGGCAGATCGCTCGCCCGCGTGCTGGGCCATGCGCGCCTGACCCTCGTACTGCTGGCCGCCGTGGTTGGCCTGAACGTCTATCTGTACATCGACGCGCCCAAGGGCTTTCTGCCCGTGCAGGACACCGGTCAACTGATGGGCTTCGTGCGCGGCGATGACGGCTTTTCGTTCCAGGTCATGCAGCCCAAGATCGACCAGTACCGCCAACTGGTGTTGAAGCACCCCGCCGTGCAAGACGTCATCGGCTACAACGGCGGCAACCTGGGCATCAGCAATTCGCTGTTTTTGATCCGGCTAAAACCCGTGGCCGAACGTGGGGAATCGTCCACCGAAGTCATCAACTGGCTGCGCACCAACGCCCCGGCGGTACCCGGCGGCATGTTCTTCCTGAACGTCGACCAAGACTTGCGCATGCCCGGCGGCTTTGGAAATTCCGGCGACCACGAATTGGCCATCATGGCCAGCGACGTGCCCACGCTGCGGCAATGGTCGCGCAAGATCTCCAAGGCCATGCAAGAGATCCCTGAACTGCGCGACGTGGATGCCGAAGGCGATGGCGCCACGCAGCAGGTCGTCATCAACATCGACCGCAGCGCCGCGCAACGGCTGGGCGTGGACATGAACACGATCAGCAGCGTCTTGAGCAATTCGTTCAGCCAACGGCAGGTGGCCACGATGTACGACGCCATGAACCAGTACCGCGTGGTGCTGGAGCTGGACCCGCGCTACACCGAAGACCCCGAAGTGCTGGAGCAAGTACAGGTGGTGGCCGCCGACGGCACCCGCATTCCGCTGACCGCCTTCGCCACGTATGAAAACGGCCTGGTCAACGACCGCGTCTTCCACGATGGCCTGTTTGCCGCCGTGGGCGTGGGCTTTTCACTGGCGCCCGGCGTGTCGCTGGAACAGGGCCTGGCCGCCATCGACGCCACGCTGGCCAGCTTGATGGTGCCGTCCACCATCCAGACGCGCCTGGGCGGCGACGCCCGCAACTTCCAGCAAAGCCTGCAAGACCAACCCTGGCTGATCCTGGCCGTGCTGATTGCCATCTACCTGGTGCTGGGCATCCTGTACGAAAGCCCGCTGCACCCGTTGACCATTCTGTCGACCTTGCCGTCCGCCGGCGTGGGCGCGCTGCTGGCCTTGCGCATCGCGAATATCGAATTCACGCTGATTGCGCTGCTGGGCCTGTTCCTGCTGGTGGGCATCGTGATGAAGAACGCCATCCTGATGATCGACTTCGCCCTCAGCCTGGAACGCCGCGAAGGCCTGACCCCCGAACAAGCCATCCACCGCGCCGCCATGCTGCGCCTGCGCCCCATCGTCATGACCAACCTGGCCGGCCTGCTGGGCGCGCTGCCCCTGGTGCTGGGCATGGGCGAAGGCGCGGAACTACGCCGCCCCCTGGGCATCGCCATCGTGGGCGGCCTGATGATCAGCCAGTTCCTGACGCTGTATACGACGCCGATTGTTTATTTGGCGTTGGAAAGGCTGCGATTGAAGGTGGGGGGTGTGGGGCGCAGGCGTACGGTCTAAGGACAGAGGGCGCGTGGAGGAAGGTCACGACAACCTACTGCACTCGCAGCGCGATACCAGCCAACAGCGCTTGGACAAGTCCGGCAGCATAGCGCTGCGCACGCACGCAAGCGTCCTCATCGTGTGCGTGGTGAAACCGCGCGTACGCGATCGGTCCCAACTTCAAATGCCCCGTGCCTAGGTGATCGTCGCAGAATCTTCGGCGCAGCGCGTCCAGGCCCGCGTCAACGGCAGCGGGATGATCCCCCGAAAAAATGCGATTCACGAAAAGCTCCACGACCTGTTCAATCGGTCCCGCATACTGCAGTACGTGGACGATATCCGCCGCGTCCTTGTTTTCATGCCGGTCATCCAAAGCCAACGCCTTCAAGATGACAAAGGCGGGTACATCCGCATAGCGAACTCGTTCGGAAGACATGCCACCATTCTCTAAAAGCAGGCCACTGACAATCTGCTCTTCAAACCAGTCGTGCGTGATCCCCGCGAATTTCACTGTCAATGCTGACACCCGCTCTCCGTCGACGCTTACCGCCCTGCCCGGCTGTACGGTTCCCGCGTCGCGCAGAAATTCAATCATCACGTGGTGCGTATCGTCCACTTGGCGCGTCCATCGCCACGACGAGGCTACTCCCCGAGCATCGACATAGCGCGCGAAACCACGATGTAGCAATTGCTTGGAAAGCGATGCATAGCCTTCACCTTGCGCGATGATTTGCAGGTTGAGCACCACATCAACATCCGACGTACCGGCATGATGCGGGACTTCAGGAGGGGAAGCAGGTGTCAAATAGCGCGGAACCAAACCGCCCACAAGCCGCAACGATGTCTTCAGACTGCCAAATGCGCCATATAACGTCAGCAAGGTTCGTTCACATGCCACGGTCACGTCCGAACGATAGCCTTCGGCGACCCTCGGTTTGACTTCATCCGCCATTTACAGCTCCAGTTTTTCGCGCACCCTTTGCGCTAACTCCTTATTCCTACCATGGCCATTCTGTAGGTCAAGGTAAAGCATGAAAGGGCTGGATAAATGGGACTGGTCCTGCATGAAATCGTGACGAAACAGCATGCTTGCGCCATCTCGTTCCACCAAGGTGACGTTGGATCCTTGGTCTGCCGGCTCAAGCGCCAGCGCGTGGGCAAACGCTTCTGATTCGCCAGGTGCAATAACAATGTCGACGGTGTCGACGTGCGTCAACAACGGTGCATAAAGGTTGGCCGCCGCCGCACCGCTGAATGCCCAGGGGGTTGATATCTCTGACTGGCGCAGGCGATCAGCCAGTTGGCGCATGAGCTGATCTGGACGCTGGGCAAACGTATACCAGTGACTCGCTGGATTCTTGCGCAGCACCCACTGCTCTGCCCACGCATCCAATAGCAGCCCTGGTTCGACAAGCCGTCGCCGCAGTGTGCGACCCGCGCCGCTCGCTTGGCACCATTCCCGCTTTTCCAGCTCTTGCAGCACAACGGAGCAGGTATACGAAGAGGTTTGCGCATGCTCGGCCAATTCCGTCCCGGTAACCCAGGCGCCGCGAGACATCAACAAGGCGTGCACGACGTTTTCGCGCGCACCGCTAAAGAGAGGAATCGAACGCGCCTTGGCCGGCACGCGCTTCGCGCGTTCAATATTCACCAAGCAATGGCGCCACCGCAGGTAAAGGCAGCCGTCTGGTTCGAAGTAGCCAATGCCGCGTTCGCGTAGCAGGGCTTTCGCACCCGGGCTTAATGAATCGGCAACCACCATCGGAATCTGGTTTCGATTGGCAGCATCAGATGCCACGGATGACTCCAATTGCCACATGGCTTCCCGAACATCTCGCGGATAGGCGTGGCGAACCGTACGCACGACGACATCCACCTTGCTCTGGTTCGCTTGCAGCGTCACGACAGGCAGACGGCGCTTATCTTCGGCGGATACCGCCTTTGCGCTGACTCCAACCAATGCGAAGCCCGTGGCATCGACTAGAGCCGTCGCCAAGCGGGCCGCCATCTCGCGCTCTTTGGCGCTAAGAGCAAATCGATCTTGGGTATCAATCGCTAAGTTCATGGTTGGCCTGGATTGTCTCGGCGTAGAGGTCTGGCAACCGACCTGAAATAATTACCTTAGCTAAAACAGTTAGCTTAGCTGTGCAGCTAATCTTAGCTTAATAGCTAATCCAGATGCGTTGCAGTTTGAACCGGACTACTCCGGCCACCTCGGTGCAGCCGTCAAACGATCAGCCATGAACGCCAGGAACTCCCGCGCCAGCAGCGGCAGGGTTCTGCCTTGCAAGGTCAGTACCTGGATGCTTCGTTGCCGCATTTCCGGATTGCTGAACGGCACCGCCGCAAGCCCGCCTTCGCCGCCCAACTGCCCCATCAGCGTCAGGTAACCGGACAGGGCAACGATCTGGCTTCCCGGCAGCATGGGCAGGAAGGCGGCGGAATGGTTCGACACGTAGGCGGGTTCGATGTGCAGCCCGGCGTTGGCGCAGGCGGCGTCGAACAGTTGCCGCACCGTGGTGCCCTGGTCGCCCAGCGACAGCGGAAAGTTCACCAGTTCGCGCATGCTGACGCTGCGGCGGCTGGCCAGCGGGTGCTTGCGGCACATCACGGCGTAGACGGGTGCGCGGGTCAGCAGTTCTGTTTTCAGGCGGTCGTCCTGCGCCGTGGTGTAGCGCAGGGCCATCTGCGACAGGCCTTCCAGGATGTGGCGGCTGACCTCTTCCGGGCGTTCCACGTGCAGATGAAAGCGTGCCTCGGGCCGCATGCGCTTGAACTCGGCCATGCACAGCGGCAGGAAGTGATGCGCGAAACCTTCGGTGCACGCCAACCGTATGGTGACGTCGCCCACGTGGCTGCGTTGGCGGATTTCGGTGGTGATGCGCTCGGCCTCCAAGGCCGCCGCATTGGCGTAGGCGGCAAGCTGGCGTCCGGCCTCGCTTAGTTCCATGCCGCGCGCCTGGCGCTCGAACAGCGCAATGCCCAGTCCGTCTTCCAGTTTGGCGATCTGGCGGCTGACGGCGGAGGCGGCCACATGCTGCGCCGCCGCCGCGCCAGCAATCGAGCCGCTGCGGGCAACCTCAAGAAAATATCGCAGGCCTAACGAAATCATGCTGCCTTCCCCCTCATATTGACCCCAATCAAGCTGTTTTTCATGCCATGCCTAAAAGGCAATGCAAAGGTGCTAATTATCTAATTGTGGCATGTACTGATGCGTAATAACTTTGTGCCTTCTTTTGCAACCTTGCGTCTCGAGAGCCGCCGTGAACCGTGAACAAGCCGTCCTGCAAGCCGTTGAAGCCTTCGACAACGGCACCCTTGAATCCACGCTGGCGCGCCGCGTCGCCTACGCCACGGAAAGCGAGGTGCCGGACCAGGCGCCCACCCAACACGCCTACCTGAACCAGGACTTGATTCCGACCCTGACCGAGTTGGGCTTCACCTGTGAGGTGCATGCCAACCCCGCCGGGGTCGACCTGCCCATCCTGGTGGCGCGCCGCGTGGAACAGCCGGGGCTGCCGGCCGTGCTGATGTACGGGCATGGCGATGTGGTGCGCGGCAATGCCGCCAAATGGGAAGCCGGGCGCGACCCATGGCGCCTGCAAGTGGACGGCGACCGCTGGTATGGACGCGGCACCGCCGACAACAAGGGCCAACATTCCATCAACCTGGAAGCGCTACGGCAGGTGATCGCCGCGCGCGGCGGCAAGCTGGGCTTCAACGCCACCTGGCTGATCGAGACCGGCGAGGAAGCCGGGTCGCCCGGGTTGGCCGCGTTCTGCGATGCGCAGCGCGATGCCCTGGCCGCCGACGTCTTCATTGCCAGCGACGGGCCGCGCCTGCATGCGACGCGCCCCACCCTGTTCATGGGGTCACGCGGCGCGGTGAACTTTGAATTGTCCTTACGTGCCCGCGAACGCGGCTATCACTCGGGCAACTGGGGCGGTTTGCTGGCCAACCCGGCCATCGTGCTGATGCACGCCATCGGCTCGATGGTGGACGCACAAGGCCGCATCACCGTGCCGGGATTGCGCCCGCCCCCCATCCCCGCCGCCGTGGCTGAGGCCCTGGCCGACCTGGAGGTGGGCGGCGGCGAAGACGACCCCGAGATCAACCACTGGTGGGGCGAACCCGGACTGTCCGCGCCGGAAAAGGTGTTCGGCTGGAACAGCCTGGACGTGCTGACCTTTGGCGCGGGCGACCCGGCAAAACCGGTCAACGCCATTCCGCCCGAAGCCGTGGCGTGGTGCCAACTGCGTTTTGTGGTCGGCACCGACTGGCGCGCGCTAGAAACCCATGTGCGCGAACACCTGCGCCAAGGCGGCTTTGAAGACGTGCAAGTGCGCATCGGCATGCAGGGCGGCGCCACCCGTCTATCGCCCGACAACGCCTGGGTGCGCTGGGCCGCCGCGTCGCTGGAACGCACCACTGGCAAGCGCCCCGCGCTGCTGCCGAACCTGGGCGGTTCGCTGCCGAATGAAATTTTTGCCGACCTGCTGGGCCTGCCCACGCTGTGGGTGCCGCATTCCTACCCCGCCTGCGCGCAGCACGCGCCCAACGAACATCTGCTGGGCAGCGTGGCGCGCGAAGGGCTGGCCATCATGGCGGGCCTGTACTGGGATCTGGGCGACCAAGGCGCAAGCCTGCGCCAGACCCCGCGTGCAACAGCGGCCTGAACCTGATTCCGATTTTTTCCTGACTGACCGAGAGCGTTGCAATGACCGCTAGATTTTGTGCCGCCGTGATGGCGTTCAACCTTGCCGTCGCCGCCTATGCGGGCGAGGCCCACGCCGCCTATCCCGAGCAGACGATCAAGATCGTCGTGCCCTTTACGCCCGGCGGCGCCACCGATGCCGTGGCGCGACTCTTGGCCAACAAGCTGTCGGGCAGCCTGGGCCAGTCCGTCATCGTTGAGAACCGCCCCGGCGCATCCACGGTGATCGGCGCCGACGCAGTGGCGCGCGCGCAACCCGACGGCTACACCTTGCTGCTGTCGGGCAGCACCACGTACACGGTGCTGCCGGCGCTGAAGCCTTCACTGCCCTACGACCCGCTGCGTAGCTTTGAGCACATTGGCATCGTCGCCATCGCGCCGGTGGTGCTGCTGGCGCAGAACGGCCTGGCCGCCACCACGGTGCAGGAAGCCGCCACGCTGGCCAAGCAGCAAAGCAGCAAGGGCGGGCTGATGTACGGCACCTTTGGGCCGGGTTCCGCACCGCATCTGGCCGGAGAAATGTTCGCCGAGGCCGCCGGCGCGAAGATGATGCCCGTGCCATACAAGGGCAGCGCGCAGTTGATCACCGCGATGATCGGCGGCGAAGTGTCCTTGGGCGTGGACACCGTGTCGTCCGCCGCGCCGCAGGTGCGTGCGGGCAAAGTGCGCGCGCTGGCCGTTACCGGCGACCACCGCATGCCGCAGCTGCCGGACGTACCCACCTTCGCCGAAGCCGGCATACCCCAGGTGTCGTTCGTGGGCTGGTACGCCTTGGCCGCCCCCGCGCGCACGCCCGCGCCGGTTATCGATACGCTGAACCGCGCGGTGGAAAAGATCATGCAAGACCCGCAAGTGCGCAAGGCGGTGTCGGACCTGGCGCTGGAACCGGTGTACTTGCCGGGGCAGGCGCTCAAGGAGCGGATCGCGAAAGAGGTGAAAACGTTTGGAGACGTGGCCAAGCGGGCCGACATCAAGCTGGAATAAATCCAGACCAGAGCCAGCAAGAAAAGCCAGAAAAAACGCTTGGCCCCGGCACGTTTCAAACGTCCGGGGCCAAGCGCGCTTACGTCAGACCGCCCTACACCATCGGCGGCATCGTTTCCCGCTCAGGGTGCCGATGCATGGCCAGCGCCTGGATGAACGCCGCCGCGCTTTTTGCCGGCGCGCCGCCGCCCATCAACAGGCCACTGTCCGCCTCGTCGGGCGCAATGCCCGCCGAGCCGAACAACTGCCCTCCCCGGCCCAGACCCAGCAAGGTCTTGCCGTGCCGGAACGCATCGCGCAGGAATTCCAGCGCGCGGCCATCCGCCTGCAAGCGCGTCACCGCGCCTTCGCCGCCAGGCACCACCGCGCCGTCGAACAGGCCGGACGGATGATTGTCCAGCGATGCATCGGCGTCGAACATGCCGCCGCCTTCGGCCTGCACGGGGCCAATGCGTTGGCCCACCAGGCGCACCACCACACCCGCCTGGATCAGCGCGTCAGCCACCGCCGTCACCGCCGCGCCGTCCACGCCTTCCGCCACCAGGATGGCAACCTTGCGCGTGGCCACGCCGCCGTCGCCCGGCCTTGCGGTCAGCGACAGCGCGGGCGACACCTCGACTTCCGGCTTGGGCGGCTGCGCCGCCGCGCGCGGCATCGGTTCGGGCAAGGCCATGCCCAACAGGTCGGCAACACCTTGCGCCAATTCATCGGACACATTGCGCAGCGACGCCACCATGCGCTGGCGGATGGCGGGCACCGTCACCTTGCTCAGTTCAAACGAGAAGGCGTGAATGATGTGCTGCTTTTCCCAATCAGTCTGGCTGTTGTAGAACAGCGTGGCCTGGTTGTAGTGCTCGGCGAACTTCTCGGGGTGCCCGCGCAATTCATCGCCCGCGATCGGCTCGGGGAAAGGCACAAAGCCCTGCATGCCCGCCTGGAACGGACACCCGCCCGCCAGCGAGTTCGGTTCGTAGGCCACGCGGCCACGGTGGATGGCTTGGCGATGCATGCCGTCGCGCTGGTTGTTATGCACCGGCGCCACCGGCGCGTTGATGGGAATTTCGTGGAAATTGGGGCCGCCCAGGCGCGAGATCTGCGTGTCCACATACGAATGGATGCGGCCCGCCAACAGCGGGTCGTTCGTAAAATCCACGCCCGGCACCACGTGCGCCGTACAGAACGCCACCTGCTCGGTTTCCGCGAAGAAGTTGTCGGGATTGCGGTCCAGCACCATGCGGCCAATGGGCGTGATGGGCACCAATTCCTCGGGCACGATCTTGGTGGCGTCCAGCACGTCGAAGCTGTAGCGCTCGGCGTCTTCCTCGGTGAAGATCTGCACACCCAGTTCCCATTCCGGGCCGTGGCCCGCGTCAATGGCTTCCCAGAGATCGCGGCGGTGGAAGTCGGGGTCGGCCCCCGATACCTTGACGGCTTCGTCCCACACCTGGGAATGCGTGCCCAGAACCGGGTTCCAGTGGAACTTCACCAGGCGTGACTCCCCGCTGGCGTTGACGAACCGAAAGGTATGCACGCCAAAACCCTGCATCATCCGATAGCTGCGCGGAATGCCCCGGTCGGACATCACCCACATCAGCATGTGGGTGGACTCCGGCATCAAGGAAACAAAGTCCCAAAACGTGTCGTGGGCCGACGCCGCCTGCGGCATGCCGTGATGCGGCTCGGGTTTTACCGCGTGGACCAGGTCCGGGAACTTCATCGCGTCCTGGATGAAGAACACCGGCATGTTGTTGCCGACCAGGTCCCAGTTGCCTTCGTCGGTATAGAACTTGACCGCAAAGCCGCGCACGTCGCGCGCGGTGTCCTTGGAGCCCCGCTCGCCCGCCACGGTGGAAAAGCGCACGAACACCGGCGTGCGCTTGCCGGCTTCGGCAAACAGGGACGCCGCGGTCAGGTCGGTCAAGGGCTTGTAGCACTCGAAGTAACCGTGGGCGGCCGAGCCGCGCGCGTGCACGATGCGCTCGGGAATGCGTTCGTGATCGAAGTGCGTAATTTTTTCACGCAGGATGAAGTCTTTCAGCAGCGCCGGCCCGCGCAGGCCCGCCTTGAGCGAATGCTGGTTGTCGGCAACCGGCACGCCCTGGTTGGTCGTCAACGGCTGACCGCTGCCGTCCGAGCGCACCCGTGACAGGCGTCCGTGCACCTCGTTGACCCCAGGCGCGGCGGCGTCGCCGGTCTTGGCGGTGGACTCGGATTCCGACAAGGAACTGGCGCCCACCGAGGGGTCGGGCGGTGTCGTCTGCGCGCCGGTGTAAGGACAGCGCGCGGCCTGTTCCCCGTATTCGGCGGCTTTGTTGGCGTTGTGGGGCATGGACGCAGCCGTGGCGCCCACGGCGGCCGCGCGCTTTAGCGCGGGTTCGGTCGGCTTGCCCGAGGGACCGGCGGCCGGGCCGCTGTCGGTGTTCATGTATGCAGTGGGCAATGCGCCAGCGGCGCCCTTGGCTGCGGGTTTCTTGCTTGCCATTGAGTCTCTCCTAGTGTTTCAGCATTTCGCCGCGCGCCTGCTCGGCGCGCGAGGCGCCGATGGCGGTCTTCACTTGTTTGACTTCTTCAGGCGGGGGCAACACGGCAGGTAGTCCCAGCGACTCCACCCACAGCTCGCGCGACCATCCTTGTGTGTGATACAGGTGGTGGTCTTCGTCCTGCGCCACCGCGTCGTGGGCCTGTTTCAGAATCGCGGCTTCCTTGCCGGAATGCTGCTCGGCCAGCAGCCCGATCAGCGACCAGTTGGCGTGGTCCTTGGTCTCGGCCAGCACCACGCATTCCGTCGCCACCAACTGCGCGGCATCGGCATCGCCCGCATTGATGGCCATTTTCATGGCCTTGACCAGCGACTCGCCAAGGTGACGCACCACCTCGCGCCCCGGCGTCTGCTCGGCGGGGTCAAGTCCCAGTTGTTCAAATACGGTCAAAAGCACACGATGGTGCGTGCGCGTTTCTTCCAGGTATTCCTTCCATTCCTTCTTCAGGTCCTCGTTGAGGGCACAGGACACGGCGGTCTCGTACACGGTCAGGCCGCCGATTTCAGTCTCCAGCGCCTGGTAAAGCAATTCATTGATTTGTTTGGCGTTTGCCGTTTTGCGTTTCATCAGGGGCTCCTTGTCCATGGGGGTCAATTCGCCGGTTGCGCCCTGCGTGCACGAACCCGGCGGCATGACGCGCAGCTTCAGCAAGCGGCATGCCCAACCTCGTGCCCCCCACCCCAAGGGCTATGCGTAGGACGCAATGATGGCTTTGGATTCCACCAATTCGCTGACGATCCAGTCTTCCACCAGCTTGACTTGCCGGCGATGGCGCAAGGTTGGCCGGCGCACCAGGTAGTACGACACACCGGTGGGCACCGCACGGCGCAGCGGCACGACGACACGACCATCCTCAATGGCCTGGTGCGCCAGCACTACGTCCGCGATGGCCACGCCCAGGCCGGCCTCGGCGGCGCTCAACGCCATATCCAGTGCGTCGAAATCCAGGCCGCCGCGCGTCAGCAGTTCGATACCGGTCTTCTCGGACCAGGTGATCCAGTCCTGGTGGTCGGGCAAGGGGTGCAGCAGCGTGGACTCGCGCAAGCCGCGCTCGGGGTCGGCGGCATCGATGTGGCCGGGCGCGCACACCGGCACGATCCATTCGGCGTAGAGTTCGGTGGCGTCTTCGTGCGAGAAGTTGCCAAGCGCGTAGCGGATACCCAGGTCGGAATCCGTTTCATCGGCCGTCATGTCGTTGAGCCGTGTGCGCACCACGACCTTGATCATCGGGTATTGCTCGTGAAAACGCCGCAGCCGGGGAAACAGCCAACGCAGCGCAAAGGTGGGAATCACGCGCAGCGTCACAATGTCCTGATCGGTATGCGTGGGGTCGATGGCGTTGGCGATATGGTCGAACGCTTCCTTCACCGTCGTGGCAAGCTTGCGCCCGGCCTCGGTGATTTCCAACCCGCTGTGGGTGCGCAGAAACAGCGTCTGCCCCAACTGCTCTTCCAGGATGCGGACCTGCCGGCTGACCGCGCTTTCGCTCACGTTCAAAATCTGCGCGGCCTTCTTGACGCTGGTATGGGCCGCCACGACTTCAAAGCAACGTAGCGCGTTCAGCGAGGGCAGGCGTCGAAGCATCCCGGTCTCCAGGGCGTGTGGGGGTGGCTAGGCTCGGATCAAGGGGGACCGGCTGGCGCGCGCGCGGGTGATTTCAGTGGCTGCGCGGCTCGAGTATATTGCGCAGCCCTTCGCCGATGAAGTTCACGCTGGTCACGGTCAGCGCGATCGCCACGCCGGGCACGACGGCCAACCAGGGCGCCGATGTCAGGTAGATCTGCGCATTGTTCAGCATGTTGCCCAGGCTGGCCACGGGCGGCTGGATGCCGTAGCCCAGGTAACTGACATAGGATTCCAGCAAGATGGCGCGCGCCACGTTCAGCGTTGCGACGATGATGATGGGGCCCATGGCGTTGGGCAGCAGTTCAACAACCATGATGCGCAAGCCCGATGCCCCGGCCGTGCGTGCCGCCGCCACGTATTCCGCATTGCGCAGCGAGCGGTACTGCCCCTCGACCAGGCGCGCCACTTCCATCCAGCAGGTTGCCGAGATCAGGATGGTGGTTGAAACGATGCCCGGCTTGACCAGCATGGCCAGGGCCAGGATCAGGAAAATTGTTGGAAACGCCAGCATGGCGTCGACAAAGCGCATCAGCAAGGCACCCACGAAGCCACGCCGGTAGCCGGCGACCATACCCACGATAGTGCCGATCACCACCGATATCAGCATGGCCGCAAAGCCGATCGTCAGCGAGATCCGCCCGCCAGCCATCAGGCGGGCCAGCACGTCGCGGCCCAGCTCGTCCGTACCCAGCAGATGCCCGGCGCTTAGCGGCGGCGCAAAGCGGTTAAGCACGTCGATATAGCTGGCGTCCAGACGCAAGACCAGCGGCCCCGCGAAGCACAGCAGCACCATCAGGGCAATGGCGACGACGCCAGCGGTCGCCAATTTGTTGCGCGCCAGGCGACGCCAGCCGGCGCGCAGCGGGCCGGGCGGACAGTACGCGCCGCCGGCCGTGACCGGATCAGAGATTCCAGGGGCTTTCATCATGCTCAGTCCATCCGAATACGAGGATCGGCGATGGCGTACAGCACATCGGCCAGCAACGAGCCCAGCATCACCATGATGGCGGACAGCATCAGAACGCCCATGACCACGGGGTAGTCGCGGTATTCCAGCGAATCGAAGAACAAGCGGCCCATGCCGGGCCAACTGAACACCGTCTCGGTAATCAACGCGCCGCCCAGCAAGGTGGGGAACTGCAGGCCGACCAGGGTGATCATGGGCAGCAGCGCATTGCGCAAGGCATGCGACAGGATGATGGCGCGCCCGCCCGCCCCCTTGGCGCGGGCGGTGCGAATGTAATCCTGCTCCAGCGTCTCGATCATGGACGAACGCATGAAGCGCGCCCACACCGCCGTCTCGACCAGCGCCAGCACCATCACCGGCGCAATCATGTGATGCGCCAGGTCCAGGAACGAACCGTCGCCGAAGGTCTGCTGGTTACCGGCCGGCAGCCAACCCAGCTTGATCGAGAACAGGTAGATCGCCATCAGGCCGAACCAGAACGTCGGAATGGACAGCGCAATCATCGCGCCTACCGACGACAGCGCGTCCATCAAGGAATGCCGCCGCACCGCGCCCCAGATGCCGATCATGCCGCCCAACAACGCGGCGATCACGGTGGATACCGCCATCAGCGACAAGGTCGCGCCGATGTGCGAACCAATGGTGGCCAGCACCCCGATGCCGTCGCGGTAAGACGCCCCCCAATCGCCACGTACCATGCGCAGCAGCCAGTCGCCGTACTGGATAAGGAAGGGACGGTCCAGCCCCATGCTGCGGGTCAGGCGGTCGATATCCTCTTGCGCCATGTTCGACGATTGCGCCAACTGCGACAGCGGACCGCCCGGCGACAGGTAGAGGATGCCGAATCCAATCAGCGAAACCAACAGCAGCAGGACCAGGGATTGGCCGCCGCGCTTGAGCAGGTATTGGGTCATCTAAAGACTCCGCCCATCAGCTTGCCCAATACCAACTGCGCATGTTCCAGCAGTTGGACGAGCTGTTGATATTGTTTTCGTAGCCGACCAGCTTGTCCTTCACGGCTTCGATGATGACGGTCTGCGACACGGGCAGCATCACCAGGTCGGTCCTGACGATCTCCTGGATACGGTGATAGATGCGTTTGCGCTCGTCCCGATTGAATTCCCGAGTGCCCTGCATCAGCAACTGATCCATTTCCGGGTTCTGGTATTGATAGGTGTTCAGACCGCTGCCGCCCTTGGCGGGTATGGATGCGCTGGAGAAGCGCGCGGTCACGTCGGGGTCGCTGCCTTGCAGGAAGTTGGACGCCACCATGACCGACTGGTATTGCGACTTCTGCCAGAAATTACCCCAGATGACGGCCGCGGGCATGTTCTCGATGGTCATCTCCACCCCGATCTGCCGCCAGTCCTGCATCAGCAGTTGTTGCGACTGCTCGCGTGCCTGCGCGCCGGCCGTCGTGGAATTCGTGAACGCCAGGCGCTGGCCGTTCTTGACCCGGATGCCATCGCTGCCCGGCACCCAACCGGCCGCATCCAGCAAGGCGCGCGCGGCCTGCGGGTCGTGGCGGTGCGCTGGCAGCGCGTCGTTGTACGCCCAGTGGCCTTTAGGCACATAGGATTCCGTCGGCAGCGGCCGGCCCTGATAAATGGCCTTGATGCGGGCTTCCTTGTTCATGCCCAGATACAGGGCTTGGCGCACTGACTTGTCCGCGAACGGAGCAAAGCCCAGGTTCAGCGCCACGTGTTCAATGAACGGCGTGGGCACCGCCATGATGCGCGCACCCCGCAGCTTGGCCGCCTCTTGCTCGAAGCTGGGCTGGATGCCCGACAGCCCAAGGTAGTCGATCTGGCCGCTGCGGAATTGCGTATACAGCATCGTCTGGTCGGGGATGTACTTGAAGATGACGCGCAACAAGTAGGGGCCCTGGCCGTGATAGGCGGGATTGCGTTCCAACTGGATATGGTCGCCCGCGCGGCGCGCGCCCCAGCGGAAAGGACCCGTACCCACGGGCGCCTGGTTATACGGCGCGGTGTTGGGGTCGGCGGCCGTGGCAAGTATGTGTTCCGGCACCATGAAGGTCTGGGACAGCACCGACATGTACGGCGTGAAGCTGCTTTCCATGCGCCAATGGATTTCGTCATCGGCCACGACGGTGATGTCGCGCACCAGCGAATGGCCGACGCGATTGCGCGCCCGGAACGCAGGGTTGTTGATCAATTCCAGCGTGTACTTGACGTCGCGGGCAGTGAACGGCTTGCCGTCGTGCCAGGTGACGCCCGTCTTCAGCTTCACCTTCCAGACCAGGCCGTCGGCCGACAGACCGCCGTTGGCGACAGACGGCACTTCGCGCGCCAGGTCGGCCACGATGTTGCCTTGCGCGTCGATGAACCACAGCGTGCTGAACAACTGCCACCACACGCCCTGGTCCACTTCGCTGCCCGGCATCAGCGGATTGAATACCGTGGGTTCCTGCGAAATGCCGGCAATCACCTGTCCGCGCGGGGCGGACGGCGGCGTTGTCGTGGCTGGTGTCGCTTGTGCCCAGGCGGGCGCGGCCATCAAGGTGCCGGCCGTGGCCGACAGCTTCAGGAAATCCCGTTTGGAAATCTTGTGTTGGATCATGGCTTGCGTTTCCCCGTTGTGGTTTGCTTGTTTGAATTTGCCGAAATCAGGCGGATCGCAGCGTGGCGCGGTCGGGCGACAACGCCTCGGGCGTCAGGCCACGGGCTTGCAACGCGTCGGGCAAGGCATTGCGCTGCGCCAGCGCCGCCACGGCCTGCCCCATCGCTGGCGAGGTCAGCACGCCGCAACCGCCCAGCGCCGCATACCAGATGAAATCAGGGCTGTCGGCGCGCGCGCCGCAGACCGGGTTGCGGTCGCGCACATAGCTGCGCACGCCCGCCCAGACGCTGAGGGGTCGCGGCACGCGCAAGCTCGTTTCCATCTCAATGTTGTAGATGCCCTGCGCCACGTCCAGCTCTTCGGGATAGACCTCGCCCGGGGCCACCGGTTGCGCGTCGGCGGGCGAGCCCATGAAGCAACCATGTTCCGGCTTGACGTACCACTGGTAGTCCGCGTTGCACACATGCGGCCAGTGCCCGCCTTCCGAACCCGGCAGCAGCGGAAAGGTAAAGGCCGTGCGCTTGTACGGCGTAATGCCGATGGGCGCCACGCCCGCCATCTGGGCAATCGTGTCAGCCCAACCGCCGGACGCATTGACGATCACGTTGGCGGTGTAGTCCTCTTCCTGGGTGCGGATGCGCCACTTGCCGGCGTGCCGTTCTATCCCCTGCACCGGCGTATTGGTCGCCAGCACGGCCCCGTTGCGCTTGGCGCCTTTCAGGTAAGCCTGCAGTAGCGTGTTCACGTCGATGTCCTGCGCGTCTGTTTCATGGACGCCCAGGTCGAACTTGTCGGCCAGCAACGCGGGGAACAGGGCCATCGCTTGTTCGCGGTCCACCCATTCGGCGTTGCCGCCCGCTTGCCCGATACGGGCGTGCAAGGTGTCCAGCACGGCCTTTTGAGCATGGCGGCCCAAGGTCAGACTGCCGCGCTGCTCGATCAGGGGAAGGTCGGCAAAGCCCGAGGGCGGTTCATAAAAGAACGCGCGGCTGGCAGCGGCCATGGCGCGCATCTGGTCGGCCGAAATGCCAACGGTGAACTGGCCGGCGGTACGCCCCGAACTATGAAAACCGAAATGCGGCTCTTGTTCGATCAGCGCCACCTTTCCCGACCGAGAAAGAAAGTAGGCGGCTGCCGCGCCTGAAATCCCGCCGCCCACAATGACAAAATCCACCTGCATCCTGCGTTCCCCTTTCATCTGGAATGCCGCGAGGCCTGCTGCGCGGCGCCGGGCTGTTCCCGGAATGACCCGATTGAATCCCAACGCCTTCGGCAGTGTCGAGTCGAATAAATGGAATCGAAACCGCAATAATCTGCACCGGGTCCGGGGTCGCCCAAGCGCGGGGGCACGCGCTACGGGAAAACCATGACCAGGCAAGTGCCCTGTCCGGCGTCGTGGCGAAGCGGCCATCCGCCGTCGTTCTATTAATTGCATCCCGCCCGCGATTTTTTGACATCGACGCGGCAACGCCTTTCGCGCGATCCTGCTCGCCAATGAAGCACTCCTGGATGAAACCCAATATGAACGACAACACCCGCCACGGCAGCAGCCGCAAAGCCATCTACTCCGGCAGCGAGTATGAACGCACTTACAGCTATGCGCGCGCCGTCGCGTTGAACGGCCACATCCGCCTGTCCGGCACAACCGGCTACGACTATGTCGCCGACGTGCTGGCCGACGGCGCCCAGGCGCAGACCGAGCAGATCCTGCGTAATGCGCAGCATGCCTTCCAGCAGGCGGGCGCGTCGCTGCGCGATGTGGTTCGGGTGCGTATCTATATCGCCCGACCCGAAGACTACGACGCCGTCATGGACGTGTACGCGGCGGCGTTTCGGGGCATAGATCCCGCGTGCACCACCGTGCAGGCCGGCTTGTTCGATCCCGCCATCCGGGTCGAGATCGACATGGACGCCATCGTCGATGCCGCCGCTTAACCTGTTGCACCATGCGCCGGCCGACGCGGTGTCGCGTCTGCTGGACAGGGCCGAGCCCCTGCCCGCCACGGCCGACGTGGTCATCATCGGCGGCGGCATCATGGGCTGCAGCGCCGCCTGGTATCTGGCTCGCGCCAATCTGAAAGTGGTGCTGCTGGAAAAGAACCGCATCGCCTCGCAGCAGTCGGGACGAAATTGGGGCTTTGTGCGGTCGCTGTACCGAGACCCGGCCGAGCTGCCCCTGGCGGCGCAGGCGCTGTCGCTTTGGCCCGGCTTGCGGGCAGAGCTGGGCCATGAGACAGGTTGGATGCGCAGCGGCTGCCTGTTCCTATGCGCCGACGAGTCCGAGCGCCGGTCCTACCAGGCTTGGCTTGCCGAGGCCGGAGGCCGGGTCAGTGACACGCGCATGCTGAGTCCCGACGAGATCGCGGCGCGGTTTCCGATGGTGTCCCGGCGTACCGAAGGCGGCATCATCGCCGAATCGGATGGCCAGGCCGAACCCACCCTGGCGACCCTGGCTTTTGCCCGCGCGGCCATCGGCGCCGGCGCCGTGGTGCTGGAAGATTGCGGCGTCAGCGCCCTGGACGTCGCGGGCGGCAGCGTGTGCGGCGTGCAGACCGAACACGGCAGCGTGCGCGCCCCCATCGTCATCTGCGCGGCCGGCGCGCAGACCTTTCGCCTGTTGCAGGCGCTGGATGTGAAACTGCCGCAGAAGGTCGTACGCAGCACCGTATCGCTGACAGCGCCGCTGCCCGCCATGGGCCTGCCTTGCTTCGTGGGCTACGGGCTGGGCTTGCGTCAGCGGCCCGATGGGTCCTGCATCATCGCCACAGATGCCGGCACCGATATCGACCTGACGCTGGACTCTTTGCGCGCCTCGCATTATTTCCTGCGTGAAGTGGTGCGCAACCACAAGGGCTTTTCGTTCCGGCTGGGCAAGCCCTTCGTCAATGACCTGTACACCCGGCTGTCGGTGCCGAAATCGGATTGGGCGATCAAGCCCCGCGATCCGGACATCGCCCCCAACACGCATCGCGTGCGCGACAACCGCAAGCGGTTCGCGGAATTGTTCGCGCGGATGCCCCCCGTTGAAATCGTCAAGTCCTGGGCTGGCAACATCGACGTCATGCCGGACGCGCTGCCGGTGATCGATGCCGCCTGGCCGGCTCGCGGCCTGATCATCGCCACGGGGTTTTCCGGACACGGATTCGGCCTGGGTCCCGCGGTCGGCAGCACGCTTGCCGCCTTGGCCCGAGGCGCCGAACCCAAGACCGACCTGGCGCCGTTCTCGGCCGACCGTTTCCTGCGTGGAGCGTATTCACGCCCCTACGCGGCCATCTAATTCCTGGAGCAATGATGTCCGAACCCGCCCTGCCCCTTCCCAGCCATGCAGAACTGCAGCGCATGGCCGCCGGCCTGCGCTTGCCCGACCGCGCCTTTATCGACGGCGACTGGTCGGCGTCCGATAACGGAGCGCTGATCGAAACCAGCAACCCCGCCACCGACGCCGTGCTCGGCACGTTGGCCCATTGCGGCCAAAAAGACGTGGACCGCGCGGTGGCGGCGGCGCGCTCGGCGTTCCGCGGCGGCGCCTGGTCGCGCTGCGCACCGGAGCAACGCAAGGAAGCCCTGCTGAAGCTGGCGGCGTTGATCCGCCGTGATGGCGTCAAGCTGGCCGTCATGGAAAGCCTGGAAAGCGGCAAGCCCATTCGGGACTGCCTGCGCGAGATCACGCAGGAAGTGCCGGCGATCTTTCAGTGGTACGGCGAGCTGGTGGACAAGAGCTACGGCCACGTGGCCCCGACCGGGCAGGAAGACTGCGCGATGGTCGTGCGCGAACCCATCGGCGTGGTGGCGGCGGTGCTGCCCTGGAACTTTCCCCTGCTGATGGCCACGTGGAAACTGGCTCCCGCGCTGGCCAGCGGCTGCTCGGTCATCGTCAAGCCAGCCGAAGAAACGTCGCTGACCACCCTGGCCCTGGCAGCGCTGGCGATCGAGGCTGGCATTCCGCCGGGCGTCTTGAACGTGTTGACGGGGCCGGGCGAAACCACGGGACGCTTGATCGGACAGCACCCTGACATCGATGCCGTATCGTTCACCGGGTCCACCGACGTGGGGCGGCTGTTCCTGCAATACGCAGGGTCCAGCAACCTGAAAACGGTGGGGCTGGAGATGGGCGGGAAAAGCCCCTTCATCGTCCTCGATGACGCGGACCTGACCGACGATCTGATCGACAATGCCGTGATGGCCGCGTTCTGGAATGGTGGTCAGAATTGCTCGGCCAACATGCGCCAACTGGTGGCGCGGTCGCGGCAGGACGCCTACGTGGAGAAGATCATCGCGCGAACCAAGCAGATCGTGATCGGAGACCCGCTGAATCCGGCAACCGACATGGGCCCGCTGATTTCGGCGGGCCAGCGCAACCGCGTGCAGTCCTATGTGGCCAAGGGCCTGGAGGAAGGCGCGCGCCGCGTGCTGGAAGCCGGTGGCGCGCCGGGCGGTCGCGGGCACTACCTGGGTCCCACCGTCTTCGCGGACCTGCGTCCGGACATGGTTATCGCCCGCGAAGAGATCTTCGGCCCGGTCCTGGGGGTCCTGCCCGTGGACAGCATGGACCAGGCGCTGCGGATTGCCAACGGCACCGATTACGGCCTGCATGCCACCGTCTACACCCGTGACCTGGACCGCGCCATGTACTTCGCGCGCCGCCTGGAGTGCGGCACGGTCGCGGTCAACGGCTTTACCGAGGGTGACATCAAGACCCCCTTCGGCGGCTACCGGCGCTCGGGGTCGCTGGCGCGCGACAAAGGGCTGGAGGCCATGGCGCAATACCAGCAGGTCAAGACGATCTGGTTGCGTCTGTCCGCAATGGGGCTGAGCGCGTGAACGCGCCGGTGCTACGCGTCGCCGGCCTGCACACCCGCTTCCGGGTGCCGGGCGGCTGGAAGACCGTCGTCGACGGCCTGGACTTCGAGGTGGCCCCGCGTGAAACGGTGGCCGTGGTGGGCGAATCCGGCTCGGGCAAAAGCGTGACGGCCATGTCGATCATGCGCTTGCTCAATCCGCGCGACACGCAGGTGTCGGGCAGCGTCCTGCTGGGCGGCCGCGACCTGCTGGCGCTGCCCGAACCCCAGATGCGCAAGATTCGCGGCGCCGATATCGCAATGATCTTCCAAGAGCCGATGACCAGCCTGAACCCGGTGCGCACCATCGGGTTCCAGGTGGCTGAATCGCTGATGCTGCATCGGGGCCTGGACTGGCCGACGGCGCAGGCCGAGGCGCTGCGCCTGCTTGAGAAGGTACGCATCCCGGCCGCGGCGACTCGTTTGAAAGACTATCCGTTCCACCTGTCGGGCGGCATGCGCCAGCGGGTCATGATCGCCATGGCGCTGGCCTGCCGGCCCCGGCTGCTGATCGCCGACGAGCCGACCACCGCGCTGGACGTCACGATCCAGGCACAGATTCTGGCCCTGATCCGCGAACTACAGCAGGACGACGGCATGTCGGTGCTGTTCATCACGCATGACATGGGTGTGGTGGCGGAAGTGGCGGACCGGATGGTCGTGATGTGCGGCGGGCAGCAGATCGAATGTGGCGACACCGCTCGTATTTTCGAGGCGCCCGCCGAGCCCTATACGCGGGCCCTGTTGGCGGCCGTGCCGCGCCTGGGCGCCATGAAAGACGTGGCGCGTCCGCTGCCGTTTCCCGCCATCGACCGTCAAACCGGAATCAAGACGCCAGCCCGGGAAACGGCGAACACCGTGCGCGCCGATGCCCCGCCTGTGCTTGAGGTTCAGGCGCTGACGATGCGGTACCGCATGGGTTCGGGGTTGCTGTCGCGCGACCGCGGCATGGTACATGCCGTCGAGAACGTGTCGTTCAGCGTACAGCCAGGCGAAACCCTGGCGCTGGTGGGCGAATCGGGTTGCGGCAAGTCCACCATTGGCCGCAGCATCATGAACCTGCTGACGCCAACCTCGGGCACGGTGCGAGTCAATGGCCAGGACATCCACGCAGCCAGGGGCCGCGACCGCGACGCCATGGCGCGCCATGTGCAGATGGTGTTTCAAGACCCATTCTCCAGCCTGAATCCGCGCAAGACCGTTGCGGCGGCGGTGGCCAGCCCCCTGATAGTGAATAAGGTCTGCAAGGGCGACGCACTGCGCGCCCGCGTGGCCGAACTGCTGGCCTGCGTGGGCCTGGACAGCGCGGCCGGCGACCGCTACCCGCAGGAATTCTCGGGGGGACAGCGCCAGCGCATCTGTATCGCCCGCAGCCTAGCGCTCGGGCCGTCGTTGCTGGTGGCCGACGAGGCAGTATCCGCGCTGGACGTATCGATCAAGGCGCAGATCATCAACCTGATGCTGACGCTGCAACGCGACCTGGGGCTGGCTTATCTTTTCATCTCGCACGACATGGCCGTGGTGGAGCGCGTAAGCCATCGCGTCGCGGTGATGTACATGGGCGAGATCGTCGAGATCGGCTCCCGCGCCGCCGTGCTGTACGACCCCCGCCATCCCTATACGCGACGCTTGCTGGACGCCGTGCCCGTGGCGGACCCGGGCGCGCGCCTGGCCATGCCGCGCCATCTTATCCAGGACGAGATCCGGCACACGCTGCGCCCGCCGGGCTATACGCCACCCAGGCGGCGCTACCAGGAAGTCGCGCCCGGCCACTTTGTGATGCAGGACGACTAAGGCCCGCATGGCGCGCGCCTTCCGTCCACCACCCATGAATTCAAATCTGGAACCTGCCATGCCCATGACGCCCGCCCTGAAGACGCATCTGATGCGGTTCTACGACGGCACGCTACTTCCTGACGAACTTGCGCGGGCGCTGTCCAGCGACCCCGGCTGGTTTGCGTCCGACACCGTGGCGCGCGGCGAGCGCGTGCGTGATCTGCCACTGCGGCCCGGCGGCATGCCCGCCTTGCGCATCCAGGATCAAGGGCGTGTGTTCGACCTGTACGACTATCTGGCCACCAACGGCGTGGCCGGCCTGTTGGTGATGAAGGACGGGCAAGTCGCGTTCGAGACCTATCAGCGTGGCATCGCGCCTGAAACGCGCTGGAACTCGTGTTCGCTGGCCAAGTCGGTGGCGGCGACGCTTGTGGGCGTGGCGCTCAAGGAAGGGCTGATCCACTCGCTGGACGATCCGGTGACACGGTACGCGGACTTGGGCGGGGTCTATCGCCAGGTTACGCTGCGCCAGATGTTGCGCATGTGCTCGGGCGTGCAATGGAACGAAGACTACGGCGACGCGGCATCCGAGCGCCGTCAGTTGCTGGACATCCAGACCCGCTGGCAAGCAGGCGGCATCCGCGACTTCATGAAAGGCCTGCCCGCGCGCCAACCGGCGGGCCAGGCCTGGGCCTACAACACGGGGGAATCGTATCTGCTGAGCGCGGTGATGGAAGGCGCAACGGGCCAGCGGCTGGTCGACTACCTGGAGTCGCGGCTGTGGTCGCGAATCGGCATGGAATCCGACGCGACCTGGTGGGCGGAATGCCCCGGCGGCATGACGATCTCGGGCAGCGGCATGAATGCCACCCTGCGCGACTACGCACGGTTCGGGCAATTCGTCCTGGAAGACGGGCAACTGGATGGCGAACGCCTGCTGCCCGAGGACTGGGTGGCGCAGGCAGGAACCCCGTACCGTATTGGCGACACTGAAATTCCCTACGGCTACATGTGGTGGGTGCCAGAGTTGAAGGACCCCGCCCTGGCCGGCGCCTTCCAGGCAGAAGGCATCTATGGGCAGTTCATCCACATCAACCCGGCGCACAAGCTCGTGGCCGTGGTGCTGAGCGCGCGCGGCAAGCCCAGCTATAAAAAGCGCGTCGAGATCAACGACGATGCTTTCTTCGCGGCGCTGGCCCGGGCGTTCTAAGCGCTTTGGGCCAAGACGAGCGAGTCCGGCCGCCTCAACGTTGACGTCGCCATACTGAAGTCGCCACATAAGCGCCTTCACATTGATGTCCCCAATTAGCTTAGAATCGGAACAATTCTCAATAAAACTTCTTGCCCGCAAGCTCACGGCGGCAATCCCACAATAAGAGGTTCGCTCTGAAATCCGGTTTCCGCCTATCCATGGCCTGGTTGCACACCTGGGTCGGCCTGTGGTTTTCGTGGCTGCTGTACGCGGTTTTCCTGACCGGATCGCTGGCCCTCTTCGCCGAACCCATCACCCATTGGATGACGCCCGAGCACCACGCGGCCGAAGTGGCGGCGGTCGATGCCGCGGCGGCCGCGCAAGACCGCACACCCGTGGACCGCGCACGCCGTCTGGACCTGGCCGTGGACTACATGGCGCAGCATCACCGGGGCGCGGGCATGTGGGAGATCTGGCCCGTTAACCGGCACCATGACAACGGTTTGTCGGTCTACTGGTTCGACAAGAACGGCATGTACGCCGACGCCGAACTGGACCCCGCCACGGGCGCCGAACTGGACGACCATCATGACGAAGCAGGCCGCGCCACCCTGGGCGGCACACACTTCGTCAACTTCCACTACATGCTTCACGAAAGCCGCTTCGGCGTGTGGATCGTGGCGTTCGCCACCATGGCGATGTTGGTCGCGCTGATCTCGGGCGTGGTCACGCACAAGCGCATCTTCAAGGACTTCTTCACCTTCCGCGCCAAGAAAGGCCAGCGTTCGTGGCTGGACGCGCACAACGCCGTGGCGGTGCTGACGCTGCCCTTCCAGTTCATGATTGCCTACACCGGCATCGTGATTTCCAGCGCGCAACTGATGCCCGCCCCCGTCGTGGCGCAGTACGGGGCCGGCATGGAAGCCACCCGCCTTTACCTGGCCGAAATGCAGGGCGAAGAAAGGCCCGCGCGCACCGGCCAGGCGCTGGCCATGCCGCCGCTGGAACCGCTGGTGGCGCGCGCCGAATCCCTGATTGGCCAAAGCGCGCGCGCCATCGTCATCCAGAACCCCGAAGACAGTTCCATGCGCGTTGCGGTCTACGGCTGGAACGAAACCAGCGACGCCTTGCACAACATCAGCGCCACCACCGGCATGGCCGAGTTCTCGGCGGCCACGGGCGAACTGCTGCGCATGCGCCCGGCGGGCGGCGTCATCGGCGGCGCGCCGGCACTCACGCGCCAGGTCATGGGTGACCTGCACATGGCGCCGTTTGGCGGGCTGGCCGTGAAGTGGCTGTACTTCGTATGCGGCCTGGCCGGGGCCGCCATGATGGGCACGGGCGCCGTGCTGTTCATGGTGAAGCGGCGCGCCAAGCTGGGTAATGAATTCGGCGCCGCCACCGCGCGGATGTATCGCCTGATCGAAGGCCTGAATGTGGCCGCGCTTGCCGGTCTGGCGGTGGCCTGCATTGGCTACTTCTGGGCCAACCGCCTGCTGCCCGTCGCACTGGAAAACCGCGCCTTGTGGGAACTGCGCTGCTTTTTCGGGCTGTGGGCGTTGATGCTGGCGCATGCCTGGCTGTGTCGGCCCCGGCTTGCGTGGACGACCCAACTGGGCTTGCTGGCGGCGCTATGCCTGCTGCTGCCGGTGCTGTCATTCGCCACATTGGGCGACCACCCCGTGGCGCAGATGGCGCGCGGCGACTGGGAAAGCGCGGGCGTGGAACTGACCGCCCTGGCCGTTGGCGTACTATCCGCCTGGGCAGCCATCCGTTTGTGGAAAAGGCCTGAGCCCGCGCCCACCCGGCGCACCCCTCGCGCGACTCAAAAGGCTGCGGCATGAACCTGAACGACGTATTCGCCATTGCAGTGGCTTTGTTGCTGACCTATGCGGGCATGGCCTGCCTGAGCCTGGCCATGCCACGCCATTACGATCAGGTCTGGGGTCGCGATCCGTCAGCGGGCCACACGCGCGTGCTGCGCGGCGCGGGCGTGCTGTTGCTGGCGCTGGCCTTGCTGCCTTGTGTGGGCCTGTGGGGCAACACAGTGGGTGTGGTGGCGTGGCTGGGCTGGCTGTCGGCGGGCGCGCTGCTGTGGGTGGGCATGCTGTCTTGGGCGCCCCGCCCCGCCGCCCGCACCGCTGCGCTGGCCGTGGCCATTTCCTTGGCGGGTATTGGCATCGGCTTCTGACGCCAGGCGAAAGCCGCATTGCGATTTTCCCCTCCGTTTTTCCCTGTTTGACCCGCATCAAGCCAGGCTGACATCGTCTTCCATAGGCAGACATCAACACCATATGTAGTGATAGAGTTTTGACACCCCACTACATATGGTGTCCGACATGCTGCTTCCGCACGATCTCCCCCCTAACGTCCCAGCCCCTCCCGCTGCATTCGACCGCAACAAGCTGGTCGATGTGGAAAGCGCCATGGAGGAATACCTGGACCAACGCGATTGGCGCGTCAACGCCAATGCCAACCAGGGCTACAGCCTGGGCGGCCTGATCCTGAACGTGGCCGGCAAGGTCACGGCCAACTATTGGCTGTCGCACGTGTTCACGCCCGAAGCGGGTCAGGCGCACCGCGACGGCGACCTCCACATCCACGACCTGGACATGCTTAGCGGCTATTGCGCGGGATGGTCCTTGCGCCAACTGCTGACCGAAGGCTTCAACGGCGTGCCCAGCAAGGTGGAATCCACGCCGCCCAAACACATGTCGGCGGCCATCGGCCAGATCGTCAACTTTCTGGGCACACTGCAAAACGAATGGGCAGGCGCGCAAGCCTTCAGTTCGTTCGATACCTACATGGCCCCTTTCATCCGCCGCGACGCCATGACCTACGCGGACGTGAAGCAGGCCATGCAGGAACTGATTTTCAACCTGAACGTGCCTAGCCGCTGGGGCACGCAAACGCCCTTCACCAACCTGACCTTCGACTGGACCTGCCCCGCCGACCTGAAAGAACAGGTGCCCTACGTGGGCGGCGAGGAAATGCCGTTCACCTATGGCGAACTGCAAGCAGAAATGGACATGATCAACCGCGCCTACATCGAAGTGATGATGGCCGGCGACGCCCGGGGCCGCGTGTTCACCTTCCCGATTCCCACCTACAACATCACGCCGGACTTTGATTGGAGCCACCCCAACACCACGCGCCTGTTCGAGATGACGGCGCGCTACGGGCTGCCCTATTTCCAGAACTTCCTGAATTCGGATTTGGAACCGCACATGGTGCGGTCCATGTGCTGCCGCCTGCAACTGGACCTGCGCGAATTGCTCAAGCGCGGCAACGGCCTGTTCGGTTCGGCCGAGCAGACCGGATCCGTGGGCGTCGTCACCATCAACTGCGCGCGGCTGGGCCATACCTGCCGGGGCGATGAAGCCCGGCTGATGCAACGGCTGGACCACCTGCTGGAGCTTGGCCGTGACGTGCTGGAAACCAAGCGCTGCGTGGTGCAGCGCTACATCGACCAAGGCCTGTACCCCTACACCCGCCGCTACCTGGGCACCTTGCGCAACCACTTCAGCACGCTGGGCGTAAACGGCATCAACGAGATGATCCGCAACTTCACCAACGACGCCGACGACGTCACTACCCCGGCCGGCCACGCGCTGGCGGTGCGACTGTTGGACCACGTGCGCGAGCGCATGACCGAATTCCAGGAACAGACCGGGCACCTGTACAACCTGGAAGCCACACCCGCCGAGGGCACCACCTACCGCTTCGCGCGTGAAGACCGCAAGCGCTTTCCCGGCATCTTGCAGGCGGGTAGCTTTGCCCAGCCTTACTACACCAACTCCAGCCAATTGCCAGTGGGCCATACCGACGACCCCTTCCACGCGCTGCAATTGCAGGAAACGCTGCAAAGCAAGTACACGGGCGGCACCGTGCTGCACCTGTACATGAACGAGGCCATGTCATCGGCCCAGGCATGCAAGGAATTGGTGCGCCGCGCGCTGTCGAACTTCCGGCTGCCTTACATCACCGTCACGCCCACGTTTTCCATCTGCCCCCACCACGGGTATCTGGCTGGGCACCACGACGTCTGCCCCAAGTGCGAGGCCGAAGGCAACACCCCCGAACCGGTGCGCTGCGAGGTCTGGACCCGCGTCATGGGCTATCACCGTCCCGTGTCGTCCTTCAACACCGGCAAACAAGGCGAATTCCATGAACGCCGCTTCTTCGTCGAACAACACTGAACCGGTCGCGCGCAGGGCTGCGCATGCAGGGCCCCCGCAACCCGTGGCGACGGCCCTGCCCCGGCATGCGCCCGCCATCGGCGGACTGGTTCCGTTTTCCACGGTGGATTGGCCGGGGCAGTTGGCCGCCGTGGTCTTTATTGCCGGTTGCCCGTGGCGATGCCATTACTGCCACAACCCCGATCTGCAAACCCGCGCCGCCCGCTACGACTGGCGCGATACGCGCGCCTTCCTGCGAAGCCGCGCGGGTTTGCTGGACGCGGTGGTGTTTTCGGGTGGCGAACCGCTGTCCGAACCCCGCCTGCCATCGTTGATACGCGACGTGAAGCGCATGGGCTACCGCGTGGGCCTGCACACGGCCGGCATCTACCCCTTGCGCCTGGCCGATGTGTTGCGCCACCTGGATTGGGTGGGTCTGGACATCAAGGCCGATGCGCAAGGCTACGACGACATCACCGGCCGCCGCGATTCCCATCGCCCGGCCATGGCGTGTCTGACGCAGTTGCTGTCAGCCGGTACGGACTTTGAATGCCGCATCACCTGGCACCCCGATTGGCTGGCCGAGGAACGGCTGCTGGACTTGGCGCAAGCGCTGGCGCACCGGGGCGTGCGGCGCTTTGCCGTGCAGTCGGCGCGCGGTGCTTCCAACCTGCCCGCCGCGCGCATGCTGAGTCCGCAGGCGCAGGCGAGCATAGGGCAATGGTTCGAGGAGTTCGCTTATCGCTGAACCAGAAAAGCCGGAGGAAAAAAGCGGCAGAAAAAAGCGGCAGATACAACCGGCAGTCTCAGGTGCCTAACGCCGCGCCGCCAGCGCCGCTTCCAACGTGGCCCGAAAACGCGGCGACCCAATCGCGCCCACATTGCACCGCGACCACGGCGACACCGCCGTGGGATCCACGCTGAACACGCGGCCCGGCGCCATGATGACTTTCTCGGGCATCAGATCCGTCGCCAGCGTCAACGAATCCGCCACGCCGGGAAACGATGACCAGAGATACAAGGAACTGGTCGGCCGCGAATACACCTCGGCGCCCAGCGCATCCAACACCTGCAAAGCATGGCCCGTGGCGGCCTCCAGCCGTTGGCGCAAGCGCGCCAGATGGCGCTCGTAGTGCCCTTCGCGCAGCATCACGTCCACCATGCGCTCGCAGTATTCCGAACTGCTGACGTGCACCAGCGCCTTCAGGTCGGCCAGGTCGCTGGCCAGCGCCGAGTTACAGGCGATGAAGCCCACGCGCAACGCCGCCGAGAACGACTTTGAAAAGCTGCCGATGTAGATGGTGCGTTCCAACTGGTCCAGCGCCGACAGCCGCACCGCCGACGTGGGCTTGAAGTCCGCCAGCGCATCGTTCTCCACGATCATCAGGTTGTAGCGCTCGGACAACTGCAGCACCTTATAGGCCTTGGCCAGCGAGATGTCCGACCCGGTCGGGTTGTGCGCCAACGACTGCGTAAAAAACAAGCGCGGCTTCTCGCGCTGCAACAAGGCTTCCAGCGCCGCCACGTCGGGCCCGTCCGACAGGCGCGGCACGCCCAGCATGCGCACGCCCGCCAGCTTCAGCTTGCCGAATAGCGGGTAGTAGCCCGGGTCGTCCACCAACACGGTGGCGCCCGGCGGCACAAAGTAGCGGATCACCAGGTCCATCGCCTCGTTCGCGCCATGCGTCAGCACCAACTGCGACGGCGCCACATTGACGCCCACGTCGCCCAGCTTGCGCACCAGGCTTTCGCGCAGCGGCGCGTAGCCAAAGCGGCTGCCGTAGCGAAACAGCGCACCCAAGCCGGTACGCACCACCTTTTGGTGATAGCGGTCCATGCGCATGTCGGCCAGCCATTCCACGGGCGGAAAGCCATCGCCGGCCTGGACGGCGTCGGGCTGCGTCTTGAGCTGTTCACGCATCAGCCAGACGATGTCCATGGCGCGGCTCAATTGGCCGGGTTCCTCGTCGGCCGCCTTGCGCGCGAAATCGCCGTCCAGCACGAAGAAGCCCGAGCCACGGCGCGGTTCGACCAGCCCCTGGGCCACCAGCATTTCAAACGCCACCACCACGGTGTTCTTGGCGTAGCGGTGCAACTGCGACAGTTCGCGCAGCGACGGCAGTTTGTCGCCCGGTCGGTAGACGCCATCGGCAATCTGCTGGCCGATCAGCTTGGCCAGGCTTTCCGCAATGGGCGCGCCGCGCGGCCGCTTACCGGTGTTGCTGGGGTCATTCATGCTGTGTTTTTCGCCCTGGGCGTCCGTCAAAATTGGTGCAGTGCGATGGTACTGTTTGGCAAAACTGTACCTCTCAATAGCGGTACAGTTTACCTAGAATCAGGCCACTCAATAACGATACGGAGACCTGCCATCGTGGCCGATTCACGCCTACCCAACTTCCGCGCGCTGACCCCCGCACAACGCCTGGCCGCCATTGCCCAGGCCGCCGCGCTGACCCCCGATGAACAACAGTTGCTGGCCCAGCCCGGCGCGCTGGGACTGGACCGTGCCGACGGCATGATCGAAAACGTCATCGGCGCATTCGAACTGCCGCTGGGCGTGGCGGGCAACTTCCAGGTCAATGGCCGCGACGTGCTGGTGCCCATGGCCGTGGAAGAACCGTCGGTGGTGGCGGCGGCGTCCTACATGGCCAAGCTGGCGCGCGAATGCGGCGGCTTTGAAACGTCCAGCACGCGCCCCTTGATGCGCGCGCAGGTGCAGGTGCTGGGCCTGACCGACCCGCACGGCGCGCGGCTGGCGCTGCTACGCGAACGTGAACGCATCCTGACGCTGGCCAACAGCCGCGACAAGGTGCTGATCGAGCTGGGCGGCGGCTGCCAGGACATCGACGTGCATGTGTTCGCCGACACGCCGCGCGGCCCGATGATCGTGCTGCACCTGATCGTGGACGTGCGCGACGCCATGGGCGCCAACACCGTCAACACCATGGCCGAAGCCGTAGCGCCGCTGGTGGAAGAAATCACGGGCGGCTCGGTGCGCCTGCGCATCCTGTCCAACCTGGCCGACCTGCGCCTGGCGCGCGCCCGCGTGCGGTTGACCCCGCAAGTGCTGGACACCAAGGATCGCAGCGGCGCCGACATCATCGAAGGCGTGCTGGACGCCTACACCTTCGCCGCCGTCGACCCGTACCGCGCCGCCACGCACAACAAGGGCATCATGAACGGCATCGACCCCGTCATCGTGGCCACCGGCAACGATTGGCGCGCGGTGGAAGCCGGCGCGCACGCCTACGCCGCGCGCTCGGGCCGCTACACGTCACTGACCACCTGGGAAAAAGACAACTCGGGGGCCTTGGTCGGCACCATCGAAATGCCCATGCCCGTGGGCCTGGTGGGCGGCGCCACCAAGACGCATCCGCTGGCGCGGCTGGCGCTGAAGATCATGGACGTGCGCTCGGCCCAAGAGCTGGGCGAAGTGGCGGTGGCCGTGGGCTTGGCGCAGAATCTGGGCGCGCTGCGCGCCCTGGCCACCGAAGGCATCCAACGCGGCCACATGGCCCTGCACGCGCGCAACATCGCGCTGGTGGCAGGCGCCGTGGGCGCCGAGATCGATACGGTCGCCAAGCGCATGGCCGAAGAAAAAGACGTACGCACAGACCGCGCGCTGGCCTTGCTGGAGGAACTGCGCGCCAAGAAATAAGCCCTGGCCCCCGGCTACATAAGAACAGAGGCGATGCGACCAAGGCACGGCCGCACCGCCCCACCACAACGGAGAGAGACATGGAACCAAAATCCCCAGCGCCGTCCTGGCGCCTGGCAGAAGTGTGGAACGACACGGTGGACCTGCGCCAACTGGCGTGGGCCATTGGCATTGGCATCGCCATCAGCGTCACCGGCTTCTACGCCGCCAGCCGCTGGCTGCGTGGCGTGGTGGCGTCGCCGGAACTGGCGCACGCCTACGCCATGCTGGCCGGCCTGGCCGGCTGCGTGATCGCGGGCGTGATCTGCGCGCGCCTGTTCCCGCCCAAACGCGAAGTGGTCGAATACGCCTCCACGCATGACCCCGCCTGGCGCGCCGAAGTGCTGGCCGAACTGGCCGAGCAGCCGGGCGGCCTGGGTTCGCTGGCCGACCTGCCCGAACCCGTGGTGCGCGAGCTGAAGGAACTTGGCCTGTACGAACTGTTCGCCGAGGCCAAGCCGCAGTCCGTCACGCCGCCGTCCACCGACCTGCCGCAAGGCGCATCCAAGGAGGCGCTGGCATGAGCGACCCCATCCTGCTTGAACAAATCATGGTGGCCGCCGCCATGGGCCTGCTGGGCGCGGTGGTGTTCGCCGCCATCGGCCTGGTGTCCGGCACCGACGAAACCACCACGCTTGCGCCGCTGACCTTGCTGGTGGTGCTGCTGGGCGTGCCGCCCGCCGGCGTCTTCACCTTCTTTCTGGCCGGCGCCGTGGCCAAGCACATGACGCACGCGGTGCCCACAGCGCTATTGGGCATTCCAGGCGACACCATGGCCACGCCGCTGCTGCAAGACGCGAACATGCTGCGCAAGCTGGGCGTGCCGCACATTGCGTTGCGCAAGATGGTGTCGGGCGCCATCGTGGCCGCCTTCGTGGCGGTGCCGCTGGCCGTGCTGTTCGCCGTGCTACTGGCGCCGTTTGGCGCGGCCATCACCAAATCCGCGCCCTGGATCTTCCTGGCGGCGGCGGTCCTTATCGCGTACTTCTCGGCCGGACGCTGGTCGGCGGTGGCGCTGCTGGTGCCCTTCGTGGTGGTGATCATTGCCCTGCAAAGCCTGACCGCCAAGTACGGCGTCAAGCTCAGCATCAGCTATTTCCTGGGCATCGCCATCGGACCCTTGATCGCGGATTTGTTCACCGTGGTGTCGCCCATGGGGCGCAAGAGCATGATGCGCGACAAGGTCCGCACGTTCTCGCTGGCGCCCGACGTCAAGGGCTGGTCGGGTTATTTTCCCAACCCGCTCAAGGTCATGGACCGCGTGCAGACACGTTGGACCCTGGCCACCGCCGCCGTCTCCAGCGCCACCTTCGTGTTCAGCCCCGTCGCCATGACCGTGGTGCTGGGCGAGCTGGTGGGGTCGCGCATCAAGCATGCCTACCATCGGCTGACGACCGTGCTGTCGGCGCGCAACGGCGTCACCGAAGCCACCTACATTGCCGAGGCGCTGATTCCGCTGATCGCCTTCGGCCTGCCGCTCAGCCCCGTGGCCGCCGGCCCCGCCGCGCCGCTGTTCAACGCGCCGCCGCGCTTCACGGTGGACGCCGCCACCGGCCAGACGCACAACCTGCACAACCTGCTGAGCCATTGGGAATTTCTGGGCTACGGCATGCTGGCCGTGCTGCTGGCGGCACTGGTGTCTTACCCCTTCGCCATGAACTTCGCGCGCCGCGCCGCGCTGTTCGTGTCGCGCCGCGTCAGCCACGAAGCCATCATCGCCACCTTCGTGGGCCTGATCATCGTCATCAGCATCTGGGAAGGCCAATTCCTGGGCCTGCTGGTCATCCTGACGATGGGCCTGTTCGGTGGCCTGCTCTCGCGCCGCTTCGGCTTCAACACGGGCGTGCAGTTCATGGGCTACTACACGGCCGTGCTGTCGGTGCCGGCTATTGTGAAGCTGATGGCGTAAGCGCTTGACACACTAGACCAGCACCAACACCGGCGGGGCCATGCGCCCCGCCGACTCAATCCCCGCCGCTTGATCCCGCGCAAGGCAACCCGCCATGCCTTGCTCTAGCCTCTGTCCACTTGACCAGAGGAAAGGCATCAACATGACGTGGTTCACATCCCTCAAACTTGCCGGCCGCGAGCTGTTGCCCATTGTGCAGGGCGGCATGGGCGTCGGCGTGTCGGCGCATCGCTTGGCGGGCGCGGTGGCCAGCCAGAATGCGGTGGGCACCATCGCCAGCATTGATTTGCGCCACCACCATCCCGACCTGCTTGAAAGAACCGAAAAGTGCAATGACCGCGACCTGATCGACAGCGTCAACCTGCTTGCGCTGGACCGTGAAGTGCGCGCCGCGCTGGACACGGCGCAAGGCCGGGGCTTGGTCGCGGTGAACGTCATGAAAGCCGTGCGCGGCCACCCCGCGCTGGTGCGGCAGGCCTGCGAAAGCGGCGCGCAGGCCATTGTGATGGGCGCGGGGCTGCCGATGGACCTGCCCGAGATGACGGCGGATTTCCCCAAGGTGGCGTTGGTGCCGATCTTGTCCGAAGCGCGCGGCGTGGCCGTTGTGTTGAAGAAATGGATGAAGAAGGGCCGGCTGGCCGACGCCGTGGTGATCGAACATCCCGGCTATGCGGGCGGCCATCTGGGCGCTGCGCGCATCACCGACATTCACGACGAGCGCTTTGATTTCCAGCGCGTGCTGGCCGACTGCCATGCGCTGTTCGATGAACTGCAATTGGGCCGCGACGCGCCGCAACTGATCGTGGCGGGCGGCGTGGGCAGCCATGACCAAGTGCGCCATTGGCTAGCCCACGGCGCCGATGGCGTACAGGTGGGCACCGCGTTCGCCGTCACCCAGGAAGGCGACGCCCATGAAAACTTCAAGCGCGTGCTGATGGATGCCGACCCGGCCGAACTGGCTGAATTCACCAGCGTGGCCGGACTGCCCGCGCGCGCGGTCGCCACCCCTTGGCTGACGCGCTATCTGCGCCAGGAATCCACCTTGCAAGCCGGCACGCGTTGCGATCCACGCCGTTGCAGCCAGCGCATGGACTGCCTGACGCAATGCGGGCTGCGCGATGGCTTGTCGCGCTTTGGGCAGTTTTGTATTGATTTAAAGCTGGCTGCCGCGCTGCGCGGAGAAGTCAGCCGTGGGTTGTTCTTCCGAGGCGCGTCCAAGCTGCCGTTCGGCAGCGCCATGCGGTCGGTGCGCGAACTGATGGACTATCTGCTGCATGGGCAGATGCCGGCAGCGGCGTAAGCCGCCTACCGCGCCGCCGACAGATCAAACTGAAACACCGCCCCCGGTTCCGGCCGTTCCACCAGCCGGATCTCGCTTTGATGCAGTTGCAGAATGCGCTGCACGATCACCAGACCCAGGCCGCCGCCATCACGCGGCCCCCGGTTCAACGCCGAGGCGCGCGTGAACAAACCGCTGCGCAATTCCAGCGGAATACCCTTGCCCGTGTCGCTGACCTGCACCTGCACACGGTTCTGCGCCACGCCCAACTGCAAGGCAATCCGGCTGCCCGGTGGGCTATGGCGAATGGCGTTGTCCAGCAGGTTCGTCAGCACCCGCTCGATCAGGCCCAGGTCGGCGCGCACCAAGGGCAAGGCCTGGGGAATGTCGGTCGTCAGTTCCTGCTGGCGCGCTTCGGCGGCAAGTTCAAACTTCTGCATCACGTCCTGCACCAGTTCCGGCAGGGAAAACGTTTCCGGTTCCAGCCGCACCAAGCCAGACTCAAGCCGCGCCAGTTCGAAGAGCTCTTGCGCCAGCCGCCCCACCTTGCGGCTTTGCGCCAGGGCTATGTCCAGATAGCGGCGGCGCTCGCTGACGTCCAGCGTCTCATCTTTCAAACGCAGCGTTTCCAGGTAGCCATGCAAGGACGTCAGCGGCGTGCGCAGGTCGTGCGAAATATTGGCGACGAGGTCGCGGCGTTGCTGGTCTTGCCGCGTCAGCTCGCGCCATTGGTCAGAGATGCGCCCGCCCATCTGCACGAAGCTGCGGCGCAGTACCGAGATTTCATTCAGGCTCTTGTCCGTTGCGTCGCCGGGCCGGGCCAACGCAGCCAGCGCTTTGCCATCGTCGCCTTCAAACGCGCTGACCGCCCGCGTCAAGGCGCGCAGTGGCCGCGTGATGAGCGCAAACGCCGTCAAGCCCGCCACCAAGCCCAGCAAGGCCACCAGGGCAATCGACCACAGCGTGGTGCGCAACACCGAACTGCGCGACACCGACATCGCCAATGCATCGTGCGCCTGGCCTTGCAACACCACGTAGACGTAGCCTGCGTCCGACGCCCCCACACGCACGGGCGCGGCGCTGAACACCTTCTGGGCATCCTCGCTGCGCGGATCGTCGCCCACAATGGGCAGCGTGTCGCCCGCCAACAGGCGCTTGACCGGGTTCAGATCCACCTGACGCCGCTTGATCTGCCCGGCCGGCGCGGCGTCAGCCACGATGCGGCCGTCGTTGTTCAGCAGATAGACCTCAACGGCGGGGTTCACCGCCATCAACATGTCGAACAGCGAGCGCACGGCGTCGGGCTTCCAGCCATTGGCGTCCATCAGTTCGGTGCTGCCGGCAATATGCTGCGCAAGGCCACTGGACAAGCGCTGCACCACTTCCTGCTCGTAACGCGAATTGGCGGCAATCTGCAACCAGGCCGACGCGCCGCAGCAGGCCAGCAACAGCAGCGCAAACACGGCGGACAAACGCTGGGTCAAGGTGAATCGTTTCATGGTGCGGCTCCGGCAGCGCCCGGGCCAGCGGCGAATTTATAGCCCCTGCCCCATACGGTCAGGATGCGGCGGGGGTCGGACGGGTCGGCCTCGATCTTCGTGCGCAGCCGGTTGATATGCGTGTTGACCGTGTGTTCATAGCCTTCGTGCTGATAGCCCCAAACGTGGTTCAGCAGGTCCATCCGAGAAAACACCTTGTCGGGATGGCGGGCAAAGAAATGCAGCAGATCGAACTCGCGCGGCGTCAGGTCCAGCCGGCGATCATCCACATCCACCGTGCGCGCAATGGGGTCAATGGACACGCCATGCACGGCCAGGCTGCCGGCATCGATGCGCGCATTGCGCTCAATAGCGTTACTACGGCGCAGCAGCGCCCGCACCCGCGCCACCAGTTCCAGCATGGAAAACGGCTTGGCCAGATAGTCGTCGGCACCCAGTTCCAGGCCCAGAATGCGGTGCACCTCGCTGGACCGCGCGCTGGTGATGATGATGGGGGTGTAGCGCGCCATGGCCCGCGCGCGCTTGCAGATTTCCAGGCCGTCGATGCCGGGCAGCATAAGGTCCAGCACCAGCGCGTCCCAACTGCCCTCTTCCAGCCGGCGCATGCCCTCGTTGCCGTCGGCCGCGTGTTCCACCTCATAGCCTTCGTCGCGCAGATGCAGGCGCAGCAATTCGGCAATGTGGGCGTCGTCTTCAACAATCAAAACGCGGCGGGGCGTGTCCATGGGGGGCTCGGGCAAAGGGAACACCGCCATTGTCGCCAATCCGCGGGCGGTGAGTTATCACAATTTTTTTAAGTTTGCGTGAGGACTTCGATATCGGCCCCGGGAAAGAATGGCTCCAACGACAGCACCCCGCCCCGGAGACCCGCCATGATGGCAAGCCCCGCCAGTCACATTCCCCCCGCCGCCGCCCGGCCCCCCGGCGTCATCCACCCCGGCTGGCTGCGCGTGGTGCACTGGCTGAACGCGCTGGCGGTGGTGATCATGGTGATGAGCGGCTGGCGCATCTATAACGCCGCCCCGTTCTTTGATTTCACCTTTCCCAACGGCATCACGCTGGGCGGCTGGCTGGGCGGCGCCTTGCAATGGCATTTTGCCGCCATGTGGCTGCTGTTTGCCAACGGCCTGCTGTATCTGGCCCTGAACCTGGCCACCGGCCGGCTCTGGCGCAAATTCTTCCCTTTAAGCCCGCGCGGCGTGGCCGCCGACCTGGGCGCCGCCCTGCGCGGCAAGCTGTCCCACGGTGACCTGCGTCACTACAACCAGGTGCAGAAGCTGGCCTACCTGTTCGTCATTGTCGACATTGTGGTGCTGGTGCTGTCCGGCCTGGTGCTGTGGAAGTCCGTGCAGTTTGACCTGCTGCGCGAGCTGATGGGCGGCTATGAATCCGCACGCCGCGTCCACTTCTTCGCCATGGCGCTGCTGGTGGCCTTCGTGGCCGTACACCTGGTGATGGTGGCGCTGGTGCCCCGTAGCCTCATCGCCATGATCCGCGGCAAATAAGGAGCCCACCGTGAGCCAGAAAAAACGTTTGTCGCTGCTGGGCCTGGACGGCGCGGCCATTCTGAAAGAAGCCAAGAACCTGATCAGCAAGCGCGTCGAGCAACCTTCCCGCCGCGCCTTCCTGCGCAACAGCCTGACGCTGGGCGGCGTAGCGATGCTGTCGGGGTGTTCCTTGTCCGACGATGAGAACGTGGAAAAGGCGCTGACATCCGTATCGCGCTTCAATGACCGCGTGCAGGGCTGGCTGTTCGACCCCAACAAGCTGGCGCCCACCTACCCGGAATCCATGATCACCCGGCCGTTTCCCTTCAATGCCTATTACGGCATCGACGAAGTGCGCCACGTGGACGAGGAAACGTTCCGGCTGGAAGTCACCGGCATGGTGGCCGACAAGCGCCAATGGCGGCTGGAAGAGCTGCGCGCCATGGCGCAGGTGGACCAAGTTACCCGCCACATCTGCGTGGAAGGCTGGAGCGCCATCGGCAAATGGGGCGGCGTGCCGTTTTCCACCTTTCTCAAGCGCGTTGGCGCGGACTTGACGGCCAAGTACGTGGGCTTCAAGTGTTCCGACGACTACTACACCAGCATCGACATGCCCACTGCGCTGCACCCGCAGACGATCTTGGCGCTGACCTATGACGGCAAGACCTTGCCCCCCGAGTACGGCTTCCCCATGAAGCTGCGCATGCCTACCAAGCTTGGCTACAAGAACCCCAAGCACATACAGGCAATTTTTGTCACCAACACCTACCCAGGCGGTTACTGGGAGGACCAGGGCTACAACTGGTTCGGCGGAAGCTAGGTGCACCCCTGTCTTACTCAATCCATCAAAGGAACGCATCATGAAGACACTCACCACCGCTGCTTTTTCCCTGTGCCTGGCCTTTGGCGCCGTGGCCGCGCATGCCGCCGACACCATGGGCAAGGACAGCATGAGCAAAGACGGCATGAGCAAGAGCTCGATGTCCAAGGACGGTATGTCGAAAGACGGGATGGCCAAGGACGGCATGTCGAAAAGCGGCATGGCCAAAGATGGCATGAGCAAGGACGGCATGGCGAAGGATTCGATGTCCAAGGACTCGATGTCCAAGGATTCCATGTCGAAGGACGGCATGAAGAAGTAAGGAACAGGCACCGGGGCGTGCGCGGGCCGGCTGTCGCCACCCGCCCCGCCGCCCGCCGCCTTGCTCGCGCCCCTTTTTTTGCGCCCCCGCCTTTTCGCGCCCGCTTTGCTGTGTCTTGAAGGAGCCACGCCATGACTTTGAACCGTAGACATTTCCTGACCCTGGGCGGCGGCGCCGCGCTGGCGGCCGGCCTGGCCCCCTGGCTGACTCCCCGCAGCGCCTCGGCCGCCAAAGCCGCCGCAAGCTATCCCTACACCTTGACCGACGAGCAATGGCGCGCCCGGCTCACGCCCGCCCAATACCAGGTGCTGCGCCGCGACGGCACCGAACGGCCCTACTCCAGCCCCTTGAACGACGAACACCGCAACGGCACGTTCTCATGCGCCGGCTGCGAGCAGCACCTGTTTTCGTCCAACACCAAGTTCGACAGCCACACCGGCTGGCCCAGCTTCTGGCAGCCCCTGCCCAACGCCGTCGGCGAAACCCGCGACACCGGCTTCGGCATGGTCCGCACCGCCGTGCATTGCGCGAATTGCGGCGGACACCTGGGCCATGTCTTCGATGACGGCCCCCGCCCCACCGGCCTGCGTTACTGCATGAACGGCGTCGCCATGACGTTTACGGCACAGGGCTGACCGCCCGGGGCTGACCTGCCCGGGGCTGACCTGCCCGGGGCTCACCTGCCCGGGGCTGACCTGCCCGACTGAACATCCGCACCTTCAGGATTTACGACCATGAACTTCCAAGCCAAAAAATTCTGCGCCGCCCTTGCCGCCGCCTGCGGCCTGTTGGGTGCGGGCGCATCGCAATCCGCCGAAACCGCCTTCATCATTCCCGCCCCGGCCGTTGACCAAACCCAGGCCGCCGCCGGACAAGCAAAAGCTGTCATTGCCGGCGGCTGCTTCTGGGGCGTGCAAGCCGTGTTCCAGCATGTCAAAGGTGTCAGCAACGCCGTATCCGGCTACGCGGGCGGCAAGGCGGATACCGCGGACTACGACACCGTCAGCGGCGGCCGCACCGGCCACGCCGAAGCGGTTGAAATCACGTATGACCCCAAACAGGTCAGCTACGGCGAACTGCTGCAGATCTACTTCTCCGTGGCCCACGACCCCACGCAACTGAACCGTCAAGGCCCCGATCGCGGCACGCAATATCGGTCCACGGTGTTTCCCGCGGACGAAGGCCAGCGCAAGGTGGCCGAAGCGTATATCGAACAATTGAACAAGACCGGGGTGTATTCGAAGAAGCTGGCCACCACGATTGAACCGCTGCAAGCGTTTTACCCGGCCGAGGGCTATCACCAGGACTATCTGGTGCGCCACCCGACCAGCATGTACATCGTGATAAATGATGTGCCGAAAGTGGAAAATCTAGCGAAGACGTTTCCCGCGAAGTATCGGGAAAAGCCGGTTCTGGTGAGTGAAAACGCGAAGTAACGCGGCGACACATAATCCCGGCCCACACGTAGGATGGGTGAAGCGCGCGAAAACCCGCACAAGATAAGCAGCCCCGAACGCGCGGAACCCATCGTGCAGCCATTGCGTTGTGGCTGAAACGGTTTGGGGCTGCTAGGTTGCTTTATGGGTTGCGCGCGTTGTAATTCAACGTATTTTTCACCGGCGTGCCGCGCTTCACCCATCCTACGATTGACCCAAGCACCAGCCAGTGTGTACGTAGGATGGGTGAAGCGCGCGAAAACCGGCACAAGATAAGCATCCCCGAACGCGCGGAACCCATCGTGCAGCCATTGCGTTGTGGCTGAAACGGCTTGGGGCTGCTAGGTTGCTTTATGGGTTGCGCGCGTTGTAATTCAACGTATTTTTCACCGGCGTGCCGCGCTTCACCCATCCTACGATTGACCCAAGCACCAGCCAGTGTGTACGTAGGATGGGTGAAGCGCGCGAAAACCGGCACAAGATAAGCATCCCCGAACGCGCGGAACCCATCGTGCAGCCATTGCGTTGTGGCTGAAACGGCTTGGGGCTGCTAGGTTGCTTTATGGGTTGCGCGCGTTGTAATTCAACGTATTTTTCACCGGCGTGCCGCGCTTCACCCATCCTTGTATGTTTTCATAGCACTTACCGATCTTGCTTCGGGGGTGCTGATCGTGGTGAGGTGGCCGTCGATCTGGCCGCCAAGAATGGCCGTCAGCCCATCCGCGGCGGCCGCACACGAAAATGCTACGCCCCCTAACAGCAAACTGCGACGAATGGCGAAAGGCAAGGCTTGCTCTTATTCGGTTGTCTCCCTGAAAGTGTGAAAAGCCATCCGCCCATCCAATACCGCCATATTCTGAAGATCTCTTCTGCAAAAAACGCAGCACGAAGGCATCGGCATTACAGGCGGGCCGTGTCCGTTATTCCTGCGATTCGCGCAGTTCAGATCTGCGGGTTCAGCTATAGCCAAGCTCGTTCAGCTACCTAGAATTTAGAGCTCCTGATAATTCAAAAATGAATTCAAAAAGAATTCAAAGATTCGGAGACAAGCAATGACCCAATCCCTTCCCACACGACGGGCCATCCTGCTGGGCGGCATGCTGATGGGCCTGGGCGTCAACGCCTTTGCCGCCCAAGGCAATTGGCCCGACCGACCCATCCGGCTGGTGGTTGCCGGTTCACCGGGCGCGGGCGGCGATATCTTTGCCCGCCTGATCGCCGCGCCCTTGTCCAAGGCGCTAAAGCAGCCCATCGTCGTGGAATCGAAGCCCGGCGCGAACGGCTTGATCGCATGCGACGCGGTGGCCAGGTCAGCGCCCGACGGCTATACCTTGGTGCTTGCGCCCTCTTCCGCCATCCTGCTGAATCCGGTTGTGCTTCCCTCGCTACCCTACGACCCGGAAAAAGACCTGCTGCCCGTCGCCCAGGTCGGCGCGGCAGGGATTCTGCTGGTTGCGAACCCCAGCATGGGCTTCAAGAATCTGGCGGACATGGTCGCCTACGCCAAGGCCAACCCCGGCAAGCTTGCCTACGGATCCTGGGGCACCGGTTCGTCCGGCAACCTGGCCATGGAGGGCATCAAGTCCCATTACGGCCTGGACATGCCGCATATTCCCTACAAGCAATTGGTCACGGAAAGCACCGACCTGATGGCCAACACGATCAGCGTGGGATTCATGGACATCGCCTCACCCGTTCCCTTCATGCGTAGCGGCAAGTTGGTGGCCCTGGGTCAGACGGGTTCGCGGCGCTGGCCTGCCACGATGGACGTGCCGACCCTGGCCGAGCAAGGCTACAAATTCGAAGCCGACGGCTGGTATGGCGTATTTGCCCCGGCGGGCACGCCGCCCGAGATCATCGACCGGCTTAACGCCGAGATCTACCGCGCGCAGCACACGCCCGAGGTCCGAGCAAGCATCGAAGGCCAGAACATGATCGTGCCCCCAACAATTTCCGCGCAGGAATTCGCGGCATCGATCAAGCGCGACGCCGTCATCTGGCAAGGCCTGGCCAAAGTGGCCGACCTGAAAAACAAGTAGGCCAAACGCATGGACACGTCTTTCAATCCCGCCTTCGCGGTCGACGCCTTGCAAGGCCGCGTGGCGGTGGTCACGGGCGCCACGGGCGGAATCGGCCTGGCCATCTGCAAACACCTGCGTTCCCTGGGCGCGGCCGTGGCGCAGGTGGATATCAACGCCTCCGATACCGCCCCGCAACCCGATGGCTTGCTGAACGTGCGTTGCGATATTTCCGACCCGGACTCGGTAGCGACGATGGCCAGCCGGCTTGGCGAGCGCTTCGGCCGTTGCGACATTCTTGTCAACAACGCAGCCATCAGCGCCGCGCCGGTGGGGCTGGAGGACTTCCCGATCGACTTATGGGACCGCATCTTCCGCGTCAATCTGCGCGGCGCGTTGCTGTGCGCGCAGGCGCTGTTTCCCCTGATGCGGCCGCAGCAGGCGGGCAGCATCATCAATGTGGCGTCGATCTCTGCCCAGACACCAACGCGAGTCGGCGCCTACGGCACCACCAAGTCCGCCTTGCAAGCCTTGACCCGCCAGATGGCCGTGGAATGGGGCCCGCTGGGGATCCGCGCAAATTCCATCAGCCCGGGCATGATCCGCACGCCCCTGTCCGAGGCGCACTACCGCGACGACGCCGTGCTGCAAAAGCGCATCGCCCACATCCCGGCGCGGCGTATCGGATTGCCGTCGGATATCGCGGGAGCCGTCGCGTTTCTTGCCAGCGATGCGTCGCTGTATGTGAATGGGCAGGACATCGTGGTGGACGGCGGGTTTGTCAAAGCGTCGCTTGCGAACCTGTATGCAAGCTAAGACATTGAGGCTGAGCCATCAGTGCCACCAAGGCGCCAACCCACTTCCCGAAAGGGACCGACGGAATGACGCGTCAAAGAACGACTTCTAGCCAGCCGCGGCTTCCGCTGCCACATGGGTTACGCGCGGTTTATGCCGCATTTCTTGCTTCGACTTTGCCGCGCTGCACCCATCCTACGGTCGGCATTTGTAGGATGGGTGCAGCGCGCGGTGCGGGGCAGAAGATTATTGATGCTGTATCGCGCGTAACCCATCTGGCGGCGTCCGCGTCAGAGCCCCGGCTGCTGATGGGTTCCGCGCGGCTTATGCCGTATTTCTTGCTTCGATTTTGCCGCGCTGCACCCATCCTACGGTCGGCATTTGTAGGATGGGTGCAGCGCGCGACGCGGGGCAGAAGATTATCGGCGCTGTATCGCGCGTAACCCATCTGGCGGCGTCCGCGTCGCCGGTGAAGCCTGGGCGAGCGGACGCTTCCAGCAAGTTACAGCGGATCCGGCGCGCCCCTCAGCCTGATCTCGGCGACCGTGCTGTCACCGTGCTGATCCAGCGAAAAAGCGTATCGTCCGGCGTAGCGCAACTCAAGGCGGCGGCAAAGATTGCCTAGCCCACCGCCGCTTCCGACCAGATCAACCGGGGCTTGCAAGCGGCCGGGGTTTTCTACCAGGATGATCAGTTCGTCGCCCTGGAGCCGGGTACGAATGTGGATCACAAAGCGCTCGCACGCAGACCGCATGCCGTGCTTGATGGCGTTTTCGGCAAGGCCTTGCAAGGTCATCAGCGGCAGGTTGATCTGTAGCGTGGCCGGGTCGATCTGGCATTGGCATTCAAGCTGCGTGTCGAAGCGCAGGGCTTGTATGCGTACGTAGGCTTGAGCCGCCTCGATCTCTTCTTCCAGCCTGGACAGGCCGCGCCCACGACGGTCCAGCGAATAGCGCAGGTAGTCCGCCAGGCGGCGCGTCATTTCTTCCGCAATGGCGGGGCGCTCGGCAATCTCGGCCACGATCGTGTTGAGCGCATTGAAAAGAAAGTGGGGCTCTATCTGCAAGCGCAGATGCTCAAGCTCCAGTTGCAAGGACCGGGTCTCGGCCTTCATCTTGGACATGCGTTCGGTGCGGGCGGCAAGTTCGGCCGACACGCCGAAATACACCAGCGTCCAAATCGAAAAGATGCCCATGTAATAGAGCAAACCCAACCGGTAGGCATGGCTGGGAAACAGGTGCACGACCCCTGGCGGCAACAGCCGATGGATGGCGTAGGCAATTGACGCCAGCAGCGCCCCCGCAGCCAGGCACAGCAGCACGGCGCAGGCAAGCACCACGACCGGCGAATCGGCCTTGCCCGCGCGACGTCCATGCAACACGGCGGCCGTGCTGGTCATCGCAAACGCCAGCGAGTCCATCACAAGCGTCAGCCACAATGCCGCCGCCGCATTGTCGAACAGCGACATCCGGATAAAAAAACCGACCATCGCAAGAAAAATCCATCCCAGGATCTGGGCGCGCCAGAAGCCCGGCGACGATTCCCCTTGACCAAGGCCCTGGCTGAGTGATGTCGACATCATGGACGCGCTCTTCTCGTAACAGCCATATTCAAGCAACGCGACGGGTTCACGGAACAACGCATATGGCCTTATATTTACCGGCGGTTCGAAACCGAAGCGATATCGGAATCGACGATATCGCCGAACCGAAGAATATACCCGTCACACTCCGCCGCCTGAGAGGAAAATGCTACGTGTGCTGATCGTCGACGATGAAGCCCCGGCACGGCGCTACCTGCGCCGGCTGCTCGAAGCCATGCCCAATATCGACGTCGCCGGCGAGGCCTCCACCATTGAGCAAGCCCACGACCTGATCCAGGCCCATGCGCCAGACGCCCTGTTTCTGGATATCGAACTGACCTCCGGCACCGGGTTCGATCTTCTGAGCCGCCTGGAATCCGCGCCCACCGTGGTCTTCGTCACCGCGCACAACGACTACGCCACCCGCGCGTTCGACGTCGCGGCGGTCGATTACCTGCTCAAGCCAGTCAGCCCCGACAGGCTTGCGCGGGCGCTGACGCGGCTACGGCCCCGCGCCACTGGCTACGTGCCGATGAAAACGAAGGTCGGCACCAAACTCATCAAGGTCGAACGGCTGACGCTTGTGCAGGCGCAAGGCGACTACGTCCGCCTGTGCAGCGCCGCCAATGACAACGAGCTGATGCACATCACGCTCAAACGCCTGGCCGCGCATCTGCCCTACCCGCCTTTCTGCGCCTTGTCCCGGTCGATCATCATCAATCTTGAGCACATCGCGCAGTTGTCGCCCCTTTCCGGCGCGCAAACGGAAGTGAGCTTCAGCAACGGCGTAGCACCCATCGTGCTGGGCCGCGTCGCGTCGCTACGGCTGCGGCGCGCGGTGGCGCGGAGCTAACCATGGCGCGCCGCGACTTGCTTCCGCCATTGAATCCCGCCCGGGCGTTCGAAGCCACGGGACGCCTGCTGAGCATTTCCAAGGCAGCCGATGAACTGTGCGTGACACCCGCGGCGGTCAGCAGGCAGGTCCGGGCGCTGGAAAACTATCTGGGCACGCCGCTGTTTTTACGCATACGCGGCGGCCTGACGCTGACACCGGCAGGCGCACGCTACCTGTCGGATTTGATCCCTTTGTTTGCAACGCTGCGTGAGGCCACCCTGGCGGTGGCCGGCAACAGCCAGGGCCGGGATACGCTGCGCATCCGCTCACCCGCCACCTTTGCCGTACGCTGGCTCATCCCGCGACTGGCAAGTTTTCATCAGAAGCATAAAGACATCGACGTTCAAGTCATGACGTCGTTCGCGCCGCTGGATTTTCAGCGCGAAGACATTGACGCCGGCATACAACTGGGCGATGGCCGCTGGCCGGGAATGCGCACGCTGCAGCTTGTGCGCAACGAGCTGATTCCCGTGGCGGCCCCCACGCTGGGGCTGACGCACAAAAGGCAGTTGGCGACACAAACCTTGCTGCATTCGATGGCGCGACCCGACGACTGGATGCTATGGCTGCGCGCGGCAGGCTTGCGCAGCGTCAACCCCGCGCAAGGCATGAAGTACGAAACCTCGTTGCTTGCCTACCAGGCAGCCATCGAAGGCCATGGCGTCGCCATTGGCCAAAAGGCGCTGATCGAAAAAGAACTGGCGGACGGAAGCTTGGTGGCGCCGCTGGATCGCATACTCGACCACGAGGATTTCACGTATTACTTCGCCTGGCCGACGGGCAAGCCGCAATCCCGAGCGTTGCGTGTGTTCCGCGATTGGCTGTCCACCCTTGTCGCCGTTTGATCCCCGCGCGCCTGCATTGACCCTTTTACAAAAAGTCAAAGCATCCGGTCGATAAAGTCGTTTGCCGGGTCTGGCGCTGCTACCTATTCTGCCTGCATGACAAGAGAACACGGTCACCCATCAGACCGTGTCGTGCAGGAGACAGGACATGTTCAAACGTAGCTTGCGAGACCTGCGGGTCGTGGATTTCTCGCACGTACTCGCGGGACCCGTCTGCACCATGATGCTTGCGGACATGGGCGCGGACGTCATCAAGATCGAACCCCCCGGCGGGGAACTCGGCCGGCAGATCGGCCCGCCCTGGATCGCGGGCGAAAGCGCCGTGTACTTGAGCGTGAATCGCAACAAGCGCGGCATCGCGTTGGATCTGAAATCCGACAGCGGTCGCGAAGTCGCGCGCCGCTTGGTCAGCCGCGCGGACGTGGTGGTTGAAAACTACCGTCCGGGCGTCATGCAGGCGTTTGGCCTGGACTACGACACGCTGGCCAACAGCAACCGCGGATTGGTGTATTGCTCCATTTCCGCGTACGGACAAACCGGCCCGCTGCGTGGCCGGCCCGGCGTGGACGGCATCATCCAGGCCGCCAGCGGCTTGATGAGCACCTTGGGGGTCGCGGACGGCGAGCCGGTAAAAGTCGCGACGCCGGTCGCCGACATGACCACGGCCTATATGGCCACGATCGCGATTCTGGCCGCATACCACGCAGCCCAACGCAGCGGCCAAGGCGAATACCTGGACATCAGCCTGTACAACGCAACGTTGATGCTGCAGCAGATCGGCTACGCGTCGTACTTTGCCTCGGACACCGCACCCGCCAAGGCGGGCAGCGCCGCCCCCTACGCCGCGCCCAACGAGGCCTACCAGACCCTTGATGGCTGGATCATGGTGGCCGCCTACCATCCCAAGCGCTGGCAAGCCTTGTGCGCCGTATTGGGCGCCGGGGAACTGGAACATGATCCGCGTTTTTCCAGTAATGAATCCCGCGTCGCGCACCGCGACGCGCTGCGCCAGGCGTTGACGCCCTTGTTTCGGCAGCGCGCCACCGACGAATGGGTGAATCGGCTTGCCAAGTCGGACATCCTGTGCGCGCCGGTGGCGGACTACGACGATGTCGTCCGCTCGCAAGCGTACGCGGCCAGCGGCATCGACAGCTGGGTTGACCATCCTGTTGCCGGAAAAGTGCGCATGCCGGGCTTCGCGCCCGGGCCCGCTCACGCAACCAGCGCGCATGACCCCAACACGGCCGCGCCAACGCTGGGCCAGCACAGCCGCCAGATCCTGAACGAATGCGGCTATGACCCAGCAGAGATAGAAGCCATGTTCGGTAGCGGCGTCCTGGGAATGCCCGAGCCATTTTCTACCTGAAAGCCAAGGAAACTCCGATGACATCCAATGCATCCATCGCCGAAGCCGGCGCCTCTGTTCCGGACGAGGTATTGATCCAGCAAGACATCGCCGACGGCGTGCTCACCTTGAGCCTCAACGACCCGAACACAGGCAATGCCATGTCGGTACGCATGGCCGAGGCGCTTGCCGAGGCCCTGGAGCAGGCCAACTCGCTATCAAACGTGCATTGCGTATTGCTGCGCGCCACAGGCAAGCACTTCTGCACGGGCGGCAATGTAAAAGACATGGAGCGAGGATCCGACTTGATGCAGGGCTCGGCCACCGAGGTCCGCACCAGGCTGAAATCCACCCTGCATCGAATCACCCACGCCTTGCAAGCATTGCAGATGCCGTCAATTGCGGCGGTCAACGGGGCGGCGGTCGGCGCCGGCTGCGACCTGGCGCTTATGTGCGACCTGCGCGTGGCCAGCGAACGCGCGACGTTTGCCGAAAGCTTCCTGCGGCTGGGCCTGGTGTCCGGCATAGGCGGCGCCTGGTTCTTGACCCGCATCGTGGGGACGGCAAAGGCCCTGGAGTTGACGCTGACCAGCGAATTCATCGACGCGTCGACCGCGTTGCAACTGGGCATGGTGTCCCGCGTGGTGGCGCCGGAAGCCTTGGACGAGACAAGCGCCGCCTTGGCCCGGCGCATTGCGTCGAACCCGCCCCAAGCCTTGCGCATGGCCAAGCGTCTGGTATTGGATGCCGCCGAGTCGACCTTGCCGATGGCGCTGGAGAACGCTGCCGCCCTGCAGGCGATTTTGCTGTGCGGGGATGAGCACAAGGCCGTTGTCCGCGAGTTTCTCGCGCAGCGCGACCGCCGCGATCTTGCTAGTCAGCCCGCTTGAGCGCGTTGAGCGCGCACTCAGGAAGCTGGCATACGAAGCGTGCAGGCCAATGACGCCCGCACCAACTAACTACAGGAGACAAACATCATGAATCCCATCATCACTTCTATCGTCCGCCTGGCGGCCTCGGTGCTGGCCGTGCTTGGCCTTGCCTGGACCGCATCGGCACAGGCGGGCGGCTACCCGGAAAAGCCCGTGACATTTGTCGTGCCATTCGGCGCAGGCAGCGCAACCGACCTGCTGGCACGCGCATTGTCAGCGTCGCTGACACAGCAGACGGGGCAAGCCGTCGTTGTGGAAAACCGCCCAGGCGCAAGCGGCATGATCGCCGCGCATCACGTTGCCCGAGCCGCCCCCGACGGCTACACGGTGTTGATCACCACCAACACCACGCAGGCCGCCAACCCCCATCTTTTCAAAACGCTCCCGTATGACCCAGCCGCGGATTTCACCCCACTGACAGGATTGGGACGCGGCGGCCTGGTTCTGGTGGTGAAGGCCGACTCGCCTTATCGCACTGTCGATGACCTGATTCGCGCGGCCAAGCAAGCCCCCGGCAAACTGAGCTTCGGCAGCGGCAATTCGTCCAGCCGCATCGCGGGCGAAATGCTCAAGCAACTGACCGGCACGGATATCGTCTGGGTCGGCTACAACAGCAATCCCAATGCGCTGAACGATCTGCTGGGTGGGCACATCGACATGATGGTGATCGACACCGTAACGGGTTTGTCGCAGATCGAAGCAGGCAAACTGCGCCCGCTTGGCGCATCAACCCAGGAACGCCTGCCCCAACTGCCGGATGTATCTACCCTGGACGAGGCCGGCATCAAAGGCTATGACATGGGCTATTGGTTCGCCGCCTACGTACCCGTCGGCACACCCGCGCCGACGGATGCGAAGCTAAGGCAGTTATTGATCGAAGCCGTAGCCAGCGAGGGCGCGCAAGCGTTCTTTCGGAACTCAGCAACCCAGGCATGGACAACGACCTCCGCCGAGCTAAACGCGTTTCAGGCTACCGAGCTTCAGAAATGGGGCCGAGTCATCAAGGCGGCAGGCATCAAGCCGGAATAGCTGCGTATGGGGCATGCACCGAATCGGCGTGCGCGCCGGGCCATCTTTGAATGGCCCCATCAGCCGCTTCCAGGCCATCCAGCACATCATTGAGCCGGATCAGAACTTGTAGCGCAACTGCGCGAACACGTTGCGCGGTGCACCGTAGAAGACCGAGTTGTAGTTGCCCATGCCCGAGTAATAGTGCTTGTCCAGCACGTTGTTCACGTTCACCGTCAGGCGCAAGTCCTTGCTGAAGTCATATCCCGCCATCAGACCAAAAACGGCGTAAGTGCCCTGGGTGAAGCGATGGTTACGCGCGTCTACTTCCTGCGTGAAGTAGGTATTGCCTTGCCAGTGCACGTTTCCGCCCACGGTCAGGCGGTGCCAGTCACCCCGCAGGCGATAGGCCGTCGCCAGCTTGAAGAGATGCTCGGGTTGTGTGGTGCTGACGCGCTGGCCGTCGCGGTCGCGCGAACGGCTGTAGGTGTAGCCCGCGTTCACTTGCCAGCCCGGCAACACTTCGCCGGAGACTTCCAGTTCAAGGCCGCGCGTGGTTACGCCCGGCACCGCGATATAAGCCGCGCCGCCGGTGGGCGTCGAGGCACCACTGGGGTCGGGTTCGGCAACGTTGTCCTGCTTGAGCTGGAACAGCGCGACGCTGGCATTCAAGCGCCCGTCCAGATACTCGCCCTTGGCGCCAAGCTCGATGCTCTTGCCCGTCAGCGGGTCAAGCTGGCGGTTGTTCGCATCGAAGTTGTAGGCCTGGGGCTTGAACACGTCGGTGTAGCTGGCGTACACCGTGTGGTTCGCATCCAGATCGTAGGTAACCCCCGTGTAGGGAATGAGCTTTCTACTCACGTTCGTCGAGTAGCCAACGTAGCGGCCGTTCGCATACCGGATGTCCTGGCTCCAGGAATAGTTCGTCAGCCGGCCGCCGAGGATGAACGCAAAGCGGTCTGTCGGATGCAGCACGGTCGCGGCATACAGGATCTTCTGATTGACCTGCATGTCTTGCGTCAGCCACCAGGCGTACGAGCCGGGCTCCGTGGCGTTGTTGTTCCAGTTGAACGCATCATCGATCCACAGGTCGGTGTCACCGTCCTCGCGGCGGGATTGCGCGTGCGTGCGCGCCGCGTTGTAGCCGACCACCAAGTCGTGCTGACGGCCAAACAGCGTGTAGGGGCCAGACGCCTGGAAGTCGATACTGTTTTCTCGCGAGTCCGTGTCAAAACGCGCGGCGCCGCCGGGATAGAACCCGTGGCTTACGCTGTGGTCAACCACGTCCACCGTCGCGCTGCCCATGCCCGAAATCAGCTCGCGCGATTTGTAGTCCCGGTGCGCGGCGGCCAGCTTGAAGTTCCAACCGTTGTCCAGCCTGTGGCTGATGTCCGCGAACAGGCGCGTGGTGTCCTGGTTGCGCCATGCCCATTTGTCGGCCGGGTTGGTCGAACGCGAGAACGTCACTTGCGAGCCGTCCGAAAACAGCGAAGGCAGGTGGGTGTTGGTGGTGCCGTCATTCCGGTTCTGTTGGTAGTCCACGCCGAACGACGCGGTGGTGCGGGGCGACAGGTCGGCTTCGAGGATGCCGTAGCCGATGGACTCCTTGCCTTTTGCATGGTCCATGAAGCTGCCGTGGGTCTCGGCGGCGCCCACGACGCGGCCTCGCAGCTTGCCGCTTTCGCTCAACGGGCCACCCAGATCGACTTCGCTGCGGTAGCGGTCCCAGGAACCGGCTCCCGCCGACAGGCTGCCCTGGAATTCCTGGGTGGGACGCTTGCGAATGAAGTTGACCACGCCCGAGGGATAGCCTGCCCCGTTGACCAGGCCCGTGGCGCCCTTCAGCACTTCGATGCGGTCATAGATGACCGAGTTCGTGATGCTGTAGTTATCGCGGACGTTGCCGCCGTCGCTGGACAGGCTGGGAAGGCCGTCGAACTGGAAATTCGACAGCTGAAAGCCGCGCGAGTAAAAGCTGTAACCCTCGGAGTTGTCCTGGCTGACCGTAATACCCGGCGTCTGCTCGAGCGCCTGCGCCACGTTGACGATGCCCTGGTCGTCCATTTGCTGGCGTGTGATGACGCTGACTGACTGCGGCGTTTCTCGCATCGTCAGCCTCATTCGGGTAGCCGAGGTGGACTCGGGGATTGTGTAGGAACCGGTGCCTTCGCTGGGCGGGATGATGGCACTGGCACTGACCAGGACGGGTTCAAGCGACGTCACCACGCCCACGGCGGGCAGCGGGCGCACGGTAAGCACGCCAGCGCTTGTCACGACAAGCTCCAGGCCGGTTCCCGCCAGCGCCTGCCGGGCCGCCCCCTCCGCGCTCAGCACGCCGCGCACCGGCGCGGCTTGCCGGCCAGCCACCAGCTCCGCGCCCGCGGAGATGGTTTGACCGCTTTGCAACGAGATCCGGCTCAGGGTGTCGGTCAACGGGCCGGCGGGCAGGTCATAGGCAACGGCGGCCCGCTGCCCGACGCCCACGGGAGCGTTCTGGGCATATGCGCAGGGAGCCATCAGGCAGGCGTTCAGTGCGCCGGCGACAAGCGTCGCGGCGGTAGTCAGGGGAAATTTCATAGTTGCGGGAGGTTTTTCGGATAGAGAATTCGGTTGCGTCATTAGTCATGACGGCTACCGGCCTCCAATCCCCTCATTGCCCTGTCATGCCGCATCCAGAAGCGTCAGCCACGGCCCAAAGCGCTGCATCCGGATCGGCAGCGTTTGGCTCAGCGCCAAGAGTGTCCGGTCCGGATCGTCCAGCGGAAAAACACCGAACACCCGCAACGCGGCAGCCCTTTGCGAGACCCGTATCAGGCCGGGCTGATACGCCCGCACCTGAGCCACGACCTCGTCCAGCCGCGCGTCGCGCACACTCAGGATGCCGTTTCGCCAGGCATCCTGCGCGCCATCCTTGCGTGCCCAAGCGCGGTCCTGATCGAAGGCCGCCGTAGCGGACTGCGGCAAGGCCATGGGATCGCCGCGCGCCGGGCGCACAAGCAACGAATGCTCAATCGCGCTGGCGACGGCGTAGTCGTCGAACTGGCTGACCGCCAGCCGGGTCGAGTGGGCGGATACGTCGCCGTGGTGAGTACGCACCACGAAGGGCCGGTCGCCGGCGCGCGCCTCGGCGTACAGGCCGCCTTGGCGCAGTACGACAGTGCGCTGCGCGTCGTCGTAATGCACGTCGACAGCCGAGCGCGCGTTCAACGTCAGCACAGAGCCGTCGGCCAGCGCGTAGGTCTGACGCTTGCCGGTCCGTGTGGCGTAACTGGCGGACAGGCCGGCCAGCGGAATGTAGCGGTCGGTGACTAGCGCGCCGGTGGCGATGCCGCCCACCAGCATCGCAAGCTTCAGCACCCGGCGCCGATCCAGACCGCTGGTTTGCAGCAAGGTGGCGCGGGCGGCACGCGCCGGGCCGGGCGCATCGCCCGCGGCCGCGCGTAGCCGGGAAAGGGGCTGGCGCATCAAGCCGTCTACTTCAGCCCACGCACGCGCGTGGTCCGGATGGCTGGCGAGCCAGTGCTCGAAGCGCTGGCGATCGTGGTCGCAGGCGTGCCCCGACGTCAGCAAGACAATCCAGTCGACCGCGCGCTCCGTCAGCGCGTCGCCTGCGGGTGGCGTATTCATCGGGAATCCGCCGCGCGCCGCGCGGCAAGACAATGCAGGAATGCCCGTTTCACATGCCGCTCGACCGTGGCCAGCGACACACCCATCGTTTGCGCGATGGCGGGATGGGTCATGCCGTCAAGGCGGTTCAGCAGGAACGCATGCTTCACCGGCACGGGCAGGCCGTCGAGCAAGGCATCGATTTCCATGACGGCTTGCTTGAGCATGAGCAGCGTTTCGGGCGACACGGCCACCGGTTCCTGCTCGTGCGCCAGCGCTTCCAGGTAGCGCGCTTCAACGTCACGCGCCCGCCACAAGTCGATGGTCAGCCGGCGCGCCAACGTCAGCAGGTAGGCACGAGGTTCGGCGATGGGGGTGGAGGTGGCCGACGTCAGTACGCGGCAGAAGGTGTCCTGCGTCAGATCGGCGGCGTCGGCGCGATTGTTCACGCGCCGGATCAGCCAGCCCAGCAACCAATCATGGTGTTCCGCGTAAAGCCGGTGGACGTTCTGGTTCGCGGGTGAATCCATGGAGGGTGGGCGACAGGCATGTTAATAGGAATAACACTCATTTATAACGTGGATCGCCCTCCAAGACAATCGCCACCAGCCGCCCGCAAGCCCTACTCCGCCTTGATCCCCCCGCGCTGAATCACGCCCGTCCACTTCGCCACATCGTCCTTTATCCGCTGCGCGAATTCTGCCGGGGTGCTGCCCACCGGCTGAAAACCCAAGCCCGCCAGCTTGTCGCGCAGCGCGCCGTTGCGCACGGAATCGGCCAGCGTTTTCGACAGCCGCTCGATGATCGGTTCCGGCACGCCCGCAGGCGCCACCAGGCCGAACAGCGGCGAGATGTCCACGCCCGGCAGACCCGCCTCGGCAAACGTCGGCACGTCCGGCAACTGGCTGACGCGCTTGGGACTCGTGACCGCCAAGGCCCGCAGGCGCCCCGCCTTGATATGTTCCAGCAGCGTGGGAACCGTGGCGAAGGCGAATTGCACCTGGCCACCCAGCAGGTCGGTGATGACGGTGCCGCCGCCGCGATACGGCACGTGCAGCACGTCCACGCCCGCCTGCTGTCGCAGTTGCTCGCCCGCCAGATGCGGACCGCTGCCCACCCCCGCCGACCCGAACGACAGCGTGCCCGGCTGCGCCTTGGCCAGCGCAACAAAAGCGGCAACGTCGGTGGCCTTGACGGACGGATGCACCACCATCACGAACGGCGCGGTCGCCATCAGCGAGATCGGCGCAAAGTCCTTGATCGCGTCGTAAGGCTGGCGATCGCCCAACAGCGCGGGGTTGATCGTGAACGTGGAGTCGACCATGCCGATGGTGTAGCCGTCCGGCGCCGACACCGCCAACGCGCGCGTGCCGATCGTGGTGCCGCCCCCGCCCCGGTTCTCAACCACGAAGGGCTGGCCCAGCGCCTCGGCGTACACCTGGCCCGCCATGCGGCCCAGCGTGTCGGTCGCCGCGCCCGGCGGATAGGGAATGTACAAGCGCACCGCCTTGTCCGGATACTGCGCGGCGCGTGCCGCGAAGCTCCAGGGCAACGCGGCCGCGCCCACTGCCATGGCCGTGCCGTTGATCAAGAACGCTCTGCGCGATGGGTGCATGTTGTTGTCTCCAGGTTTATGTTTTGATGCGGCCTCTTTGGGCTCGCGTTGTCGTCGTGTCAGGCGCTGAACCGGCCTTCGGCAAGTTCCGCTTCCGGGTCGGCGCCCAGCCCGGGCCCGTCCGGCACGGTCACCCAACCGTTTTCAATGGGCACGCTGCGCCCATAAGGCACGTGGGCCAGTTCCACGTATAGGCGTTCCAGCGATACCTCGGCCTGCTGCGCCGCGATCAGGTGCAGGCTGGCCAGATAGCCCGGTCCAAAAAATGCCACCTGAGGCGCGCAGACAACGTTCGTTCCCGCGCACTTCTGCGCGATGCGCCACGCGCCGGTCAAGCCCAGTTTGATGACGCTGGGCTGCACGTACCGCGCGGCTTCGTTGTCCACCACCCGTTCCAGGTCGGTGACGCTGCTGGCGTTCTCGCCCACGGCCAGCGGCACGCCGCAGGCTCGCTTCAAGCGGGCCAGCGCGCGGTCGTCCTCCGGCGGCCACAGCGGCTCTTCGATCCAGAACGGGTCATGCGGGCGCATGGCGGCGATGGCGGCTTCGGCTTCGCCAGGCAACCAGGCGCAGTTGGTGTCCACCATGATGGGCACGCCCGCCCCCGTGCTGCGGCGCACGGCGGCCAGCGCATCGCCGGTGCGCTCGTGCAGCTTGATCTCGGTATAGCCTTCGTTCATGGCGCGCGTCGTCACCGCGTCCAGGCGCTCGGCATTGCCGTAGTACTGAAGCAGCGACGCATAGACGCGCACGCGCTCGCGGCGCTTGCCGCCCAGTAACTGATGCAAGGGCACGCCCGCCCGCTTGGCGCGCAGGTCCCACAGCGCGATGTCCAGGCCGGCCAACGCATGCACCACGGGACCGGACCGCCCCAGGTTATGCAGCGTGCGCTGCATGCCCGGCAGCAAGGTGTCGTCATCCGCGTCGCGTCCGCAAGCCAGCGGTGCGATCAGGGTTTCAAAAATTGCGACCAAGGCGCGCGGCTCCACGCAATACGACTCGCCCCAGGCCACCGTGCCGTCTTCCGTCTGCACACGCACCAGCGCGCTGTCCAGCTTGTTGCGCGGCCGGCCGGCGAACAGCGGCGACGGGCTCCAGTGATGGAACGGCAGGCGCAGGGGGATGCAGGTGACGGAAACGATAGTGTTGGCGGGCATGGCGATAGCTGAAGAAGCAGAATGCGATCCGGCTATTCTGGCGGCGCCTTATTCATATGGTCAAATAGCTGAATTGACTATTTTCATATGAAATTCATATGCTCAACCGGCGAGAACTCCTGCTGCTGCGCGCCATGTATCGGCACGACACCGTCACCGCCGCCGCGGCGTCGGTCAACATGACCCAGCCCGCCGCCAGCGCGCTGTTGCGTGACATGGAAACCCGCTTGGGCTTCGCATTGTTCAGCCGCGAGAACCGCCGGCTGCACCTCACCAGCCAGGGCCGTGCGCTGATACCCGAGGTGCTCAACGCACTGGCCGGCATCGAAGCCGTCGACCGGCTCGCCGTCGATATCCGGCAAGGCGCGCTGGCGCGGTTGGACGTGGGCGCGGTGGCGATAGCGGCATCCAGTCTGCTGCCTCCGGCGCTAGCCGCCATGCGACAGGCCCACCCGGCGGTGGCGGTAACCGTTCGCGCCGGCACCGCGCTGGAGATCATCGAAATGGCGGTCGACCATCGCATTGATCTGGGCATCATCATCGGCGCACCGTCCGACATCGACCGCGTCAGCAGCTTGCGGCCGGCGCCGTTAAGCCTGCATGCGGTCATGGCGCAAGATCATCCCTGGGCGCGGCAGTCGGCGCTGACGCTGGAAGAAGTCGCCAACGCTGGCCCGATCGTGCTGGCCCCCGCCCTGCCCGCCGGCCGCGCAACGCGTCAGGCGCTGGAGTCGCGGGGGCTGCCGTATCGCCCCATCATAGAAGTGGCGCAATCATCGGCGGCCTGCGCACTGGCGGCGCAAGGCTTGGGCGTGGCCATCGTCGAAAGTCTTGGCGCGCAGTATGCGGAGCGCCAGGGATTGGTGGCGCGGCATTTGCTGCCTTTGGAAGACCCGGTCCTTGCCGTGGTGTGGTCGCGCGACCGCGCCATGAGTGGGCCAGCGCAGTTGTTGCAGCAGGGGTTGGCGGAACAAGCGCGCATGTGGTTGGCGCGGAGGTAGGGTGTGCCGGGTTGTTCTATCTGAACCCCACCGATTCGATCCGATTGCGCCCCCGTTGCTTGGCGTAATACAGCGCACGGTCGCTGCGGCTAAGCGCCAGTTCGGCGTCGTCGTCGTTGGTATGCAATGTGGAAATGCCGATGCTGACCGTCAGCGGTATGTGCCGCTCGCCCAACAGATACGGCGTGTCAGCCATCTGGCGCTGCACGTTCCGGGCGAACAGGTGCGCGCTTTCGATGTCGGTATCGGGCAGCACGACGGCGAACTCCTCGCCGCCGATGCGCCCCACCAGGTCGGTATCGCGCAACTGCGCGCGCAGCATGTGCGCAAAATGCTGAAGCACGCCATCGCCGATAGCGTGCCCCCAGGTGTCGTTGATGTGCTTGAAGTGGTCCAGGTCGCACATCAGCACCGCCGAACCCAGGCCGCCCCGTCCCTTGATCCGCGTGAGCTCGGCCGCGATGTGCGACATGAAGTGGCGGCGGTTGGGCAGGGTCGTCAGCGCGTCCGTGGCGGCGAGCTCGCGCAATTCGAATTCAGCGCGCTTGCGGTCAGTGATGTCCGTGACGAACCCGTGCCACACCACGCCATTGTCAGCGTCGAGGCGCGGGCTGGCGGCCCCCTGCCGCCACCGCAGGCCCTGCACCGGCAGGCAGACGCGGAACTCCAGGTGCCACGGCGTCAGCGCGGCCGCCGCCGCATGCAGCGATGCGCGATAGGCGGCCAGGTCCTCGGGATGAATGCGTTGTTCGATCGCGGTGGTGCTGGCGAGCACGTCATGGGCGGTAAGCTCGAACATGTCCCGGATGCCCGCGCTGACATACGAAAACCACGAGCCACCCTCGGGCACCGCCCGACACTGGAAGACCAGGCCGGGCACGGCGTCGGTCAGGTTGACGACCAGGTCCGCCGTGCGCTTGAGCCGCTCGGACATGGCGCGCACCGCGCTGATGTCGGTGGTTGTGCCCATCATCCGCAGCGCCCTGCCCGCTGGGTCCCGGCTGATCACCTTGCCACGGCTGCAGATCCACTTGTAGCTGCCGTCCTTGCAACGGATGCGGTGTTCGACTTCGTAGCTGTCGGTCTTGCCGTCGAAATGGTCCTGCATGGCGGCGCGCACGTAGTCCAGGTCGTCCGGATGCAGGCGGTTGTAGGCGTCTTCGATACGCGTCGTGAGTTCTGATTCGGAATAGCCAAGCAAGGCCTTCCAGCCGGGCGAATAGGTGATCTCGCCTGTCACCACGTTGCGGTCCCAAACACCCGTGCCACTACCCGCGATGGCCAGCGACAGTTTTCGGGCTTCTTCGCGCCAGGTGTCTTCGTCGGCGCGCTCGCTCAACCGCATATGGCGCTGTTCAATGGCCGCAGCCGCCAGGCCGGCCAGGTCCGTCAGGGCCTGGCTGTCTTCCTCGGTGACATCGCGCGCCTGCCCGTGCAGCAGCCGCAAGCTGCCCAGCAGGCGCTCGTCGGCGGCGCGCACCGGGCATTCGATGGACCAGGGCAGCGAGCTCGCGGGCGGTGTGCCATCCGCCACCTGCCATTCGCCATCGACGTCGGTGCCTGCCAGGATTGCCATGTCCACACCAAACACGCGCCGGGCAAGACGCACGAGCCGGTCCAGAGAACCGTCGGGTTTGCATTGCGCGCCGCCCGAGCCATCGCCAGGGGGTTGGATTAGGTACGGATCACCGATAACGGTCATTTCAGAACCTGATCAATACGGAATTCACCGGTACAGCCGGACGGAACGTGCCTGACATTTTGTCACATTCCTCACTACAATTGCGTGGGCTTTTTGGGATTCTTGTGGCCGGGCGGTCGCAAGTACGTCGGCACCCCGCAACGCCCACGTATCATGCCCACGATCAACGCCGACCTGTTTGTCGGCGCGCAACCCTGGCTTTCAAGGACACCTCATGAAATTTGGATACACCATCGTTTACGTGCCTGACGTGGCGGCGTCGTTGTCTTTTTTTGAAGCCGCCTTTGGCTTTCCGGTGCGATTCCTGCACGAATCCAAAACGTACGGAGAACTTGATACCGGCGCCACCACGCTATCGTTCGCCGCGCATGAACTGGCTGCAATGAACTTCGCCACGGGGCACATCGAAGCGTCAGCGTCGCCCAAGCCGTTGGGCATGGAGGTCGGCTTTGTGACGGACGATGTTGCCGCCGCCCACGCCAAGGCCTTGTCGTTGGGCGCAACGGAACTCAGCGCGCCGACCGCCAAGCCGTGGGGGCAAGTGGTGTCGTACCTGCGCTGCCCTGACGGCACGCTGGTGGAACTGTGCACGCCGGTGCAAGGCTGAGGATTAACGCTTCGCCCCCGGACAGACAACTTTTCAGGGTTCCAACATGACGCTTGCAGTACAAATGACGGCAATCATTGTAGGCATCGTCGCCTACGGCCTGGGCAAACTCAGCGTTTACCTTCGACAGGATGACGAGCGAGATCCGGCGCTTCCCGAGGATCCCGCCATGTTTTGGGAACCGCGCCGGTTTGAGCTGTGGACGAAGGCCCAGGAAAATGAGGTCGCGGCGGAACGAGCAGTGGCAACATTGATTGCGACGCTGTCGCTGGCAAGCATCGCCGGCGTCGCCGCGTTGGGGCAATTGAATATCATTGGCAACCGCGGCGTCGTAGCGCTCATCCTGGGCTTTTTCTTCCCGGTGATCTTCTGCATCGCCAGCATGCAATGGCGCCAACTCCTGCTCAGCGATCGTGCGCGCCGGCTTCAAGACGCCTTCGACCTGAACCAACCCATCCGCCGCCTGCCGCGCGACCGCAGACGGCAGTTCCTGGCGTCCGCGCTACCCAAGCTCGCCGGGATCATGTTCATGGCTGCGCTGACGCTGACCGCGCTGGCCCTGCCCGCCAGCAGCGTGAACTGTGCCAGCCCTCGTGCCGAATACAGCTACGACCATCTGTTGTGCAGCGGTTTTATCCAAGCGCTGGCGCACAGGGATTGACGGCGCAAGGCGCCCGCATATGGAGTTTTCCGCGCGTCCACGTAGGACGGGTCAGCGCTTGGGGGGCTTCATGCCTCGGTCTCATACACCAGGCCGTAGCGCCCGCGGCTTTGTTTTATTCGCGCGAAGCCAAGTTCCCCCAAATGCATGCCGGCGATCAAGAGTTTCTCTGAACTGACCATGTCCAACAGCCGGGATCGCGTGGCGGCGGCAAGGGAAGGATTCTGATCAAAGGCAATCGAAACATCCGGCCGTTCAATCTGGATGTGGGGAAAATGAACAATATCTCCCCAAACAAGCAGGCTCTGATCGGAGGATTCGAAAAGATATCCGGAATGTCCATCCGTGTGCCCCGGTAGTGGCAAGGCTCTGATACCGGAAACCACCTCGCCTTCCTCGAAAGTGCGGAGCATGTTTCGGTAGCCGTCGAATACTCTACGCGCGATCAGGAAGTTGCCGCGCGCGCGCTCGCTGGCACGACTTAAATTTCCGTCATCCTGCCAGAAGGCAAGCTCGCGCTGATGCGCCACAAGCTGCGCATTTGGAAAGACGATTTGTCCGGCTGCGTCCACCAGCCCACCGACGTGATCGGGATGGGCGTGTGTAAGCAGGAGGGTGTCGACGTCCGAGGGTTCGACGCCAGCCAGCGATAAATTCGATAGCAGCCGGCCACCCCATTGTTTAATCCCTCCCGCCCCGCCGTCGATAAGCATGGTGCGCCCCGCACCGCGGACCAAGTAGGCATTGATATGGACAGCGGTCGGCTCGTTCTGGCCCGCGGCATTTTGCATTCTGCAGGCCTCGCCCAGCTCGATATTCGAGAGCAAGTCCAGGCTGGCGGCTAGGTAGCCGTCGCTGAGGGCGGTAACCGTGAAATCCCCGGCTTGCTGGCTTGGAAATGGATTGGCGGACACAAATTTCTCCGGTGGACTTTGTAGTATCGGGCTTGAATATTCAGCGCTGCATAACCGAACAACGGATGCGCGCCTTTCAATCAGCACAGCGCGTGATGGCGTTGGTTTACGCGCTGCGGCAACTTGTCAGTTGTTCCGTCATCGGCGCATACAAGTGAACGTCTTCAGACAAGCGCTCGATTAACCGAGCTTGTCGCCGAGGCAGTTTGCCCAGCCAACGTCGCTCCGGAAACTTCTCGAGCGCAACGGCTCGCATGGCCAAGGGGGTAAGGCCCATCTGGATCAGAGGTTCGGCGCCGCTTGCACACAGCACAAGGAGTTCGTCCTTACTGACCGCTGGCGCATGGCCAATATCTCCGTACAGATTTCGGTGCCAGTCGGTGATGTGCTGTTGCCACCTTGCGAAATTGCCGCCGCCCTTCTGGCGGTATTCGTCGCCCGTCAGAACATCCGGGCCGTCAATCGTGTGCAGGGCCAGGTAGATCGGGCAACCAACGCTTAACGCCTTGAAGCGCTGCGACGTGTGAAAGCCCTTGACCGAGATAAGGGCGGGTAGTTTTTCAGCACTGTAGAAGTCGTTCCATTCGGCTTCGCTATTGGGATCAGCGAAGCTGCATTCCACGGTATAGATCATCAGGAAAATCCTTCGTCACGGGCTAGGCGCTTTCGGCACTCAAACCCATTTCATTGCAGTAAGGTCATGCTAAACGCGCCTCTATCGTGTATATAGCGATATAAAATCAGCCTTCAGTGACATTGACTCAAGCTGCTTCAAGCGCGCCCCCATCAACGAGCCCCCATGCGACGTAAGATTCCCAGTAACTCCGCGCTTCTGGCATTCGAGGCAGCGGCGCGACACGGCAGCTTTGCCCGCGCGGCCCAGGAATTGGCGCTGACCGAGGGCGCGATCAGTCGTCAGATCGGTCGCCTGGAGGCGTTTTTAGGCGTCGCACTCTTTGAGCGCGTGGGGAATCGGGTACGGCTTGCACCCAACGGCATGCGATACGCGCTGCAAGTGCGCGAGATCCTGAATCGCCTTGAGCGAGACAGCCTTTATGTGATGGGGCAGCCCACCGAAGGCGGGACGATTGATATCGCCGCTATTCCCACCTTCGCCACCCGCTGGCTTATCCCTCGGCTGAAGCGCTTTCAAAACGCGCATCCCAACATCACCGTGCATATCACCGAGCGTATGGAACCCTTCATTCTTGCGGGTAGTGGTTTCGACGCGGCCATCCATTTTGAGCATCCGGCATGGGCGGGAATGCACTTGCATCACCTGCTGGAGGAAGTGCTGGTGCCCGTCTGTAGCCCGGCCCTGCTGGCGGAAGCGGGTGCCAACACGTCGCTGGACGAGCTGCCACGCCTTCACAGGCGGCAAAACCCGGACGCATGGCAGCGTTACGCTCAAGAGGCCGGCATCGAGTTGACGAATTCGGCGGTAGGCGCGCGCTACGATCTGCATTCCATGCTGATCGCGGCGGCGGTAGCCGGCCTGGGGGTCGCGCTGGTGCCGCGTCTTTACATCGAGGCAGAGCTTGAACAAGGCCGTCTGGTCGCGCCTTGGCCGGACAGCAAAGCGATTGCCAAGCACTTCTGCCTTGTACTTCCCGAGCCGATCACGTTGAGTGAAGCGCCACTACAGGCATTTGCAAAATGGATGCTTCACGAAGCGCAGGGCGTGGCGTCGTCGTTCAGCGCCTGACGTGCATCACTTAACGTGGAAACCGCCCCCTGAATCACGAGGCGCCCGCAACCAATCGCGGAACGCGCGCACCTTGTCCGCCATCGGCCCCCTGCCCGGCCAGACCAGGTAGTAGCCAAAGTCCTCCAGCCAGGCATCGTCCTCCAAGCGGACCAGCCGCCCCGTGGCAAGCTCGTCTTCCACCATTGCCACCGGCAGCAGCCCCGCGCCCTGCCCGGCGGCGACCGCCTTCAAGAGCAGGCTGCCGTCGTCGAACGCCGGCCCCCTGGGCATGCCTGCATCTTCGACGCCCTGCGCCGCAAACCAAAGCTGCCAGCCACTGCGCTTTTCGTCATGCACGCGCGGCCAGCGCAGCAGGTCTTGCGCATTCGCCGGCATGCCCAACGAGGCGACCAGGCTGGCCGATGCCACCGGCACGACGCTCACCGTCAACAGGTGTTCGCTTTGCAGGCCCGGGTAGCGGCCCAGCCCATGCCGGATGGCGATATCCACGCCGTCGCGTGAAAAATCCGTCAACGCGTTGTTGGTCACCACTTGCAAGTCAATGTCGGGATGGCGCGCGTGAAAGTCGTTCAGACGAGGAATCAACCAGGCCGAAGCAAAAAAAGTGGTGGTGCCCACCGTCAGCACGCGGCTTGCCGGCGGCGCCGCGATGCGTGCCGAGGCATCCAGAATCTGACGAAACGCATTGCGAATGGGGGGCAAGTAATTCTTGCCGGCATCGGTCAACAGAATGCCCCGGTTCACTCGCACAAAGAGCGCCACGCCCAGGTGCTGTTCCAAGGTCTTGATCAACTGGCTGACCGCGCCGGGCGTTACGCACAGTTCTTCCGCCGCGGCCTTCATGGACTGATGGCGGGCGGCGGCGTCAAACGCGCGCAGCGCATTAAGCGGGGGCAGTCGTGACGGGGTCATGAGCGTTCATCGCGGCATTATTCAGAATAGTTTTACTAATCTGAATTCAATAGAAAACAGGGTTTGTTGCATTGGCTTATTGCCGCTAATTTACCCGGATTATTGCGAAACATCGATTCATCCGGGAATAGCTTAACTATATGAATGAGACCATCACTACACACCTTGCCGACGCCGACCTGCTGGACCAGGACCTGACCTATGTCGCAAGCTTGATCCAAGCCCGCGACGTATCGCCGGTTGAACTGACCCACCGCCAATTGCAACGCATCGAAGCCCGCGACGGCGCACTGCACAGCTACGCTTGCCTAACGCCCGACCTGGCCCTGCAAGCCGCACGCGACGCGGAAGCCGAGATACGCGCGGGGCGATATCGCGGCCCGCTGCACGGCATTCCTATTGCGCTGAAAGACCTGTGCCGCCAGAAAAACGTACCCGCCGCCGCCGGCATGACGCTCCATCGCCACGCGCCCGCCACGCATGACGCCACCGTTGTCCGCCGCCTGCGCGACGCGGGCGCGGTCCTGCTGGGACAGTTGCAGATGACCGAGGGCGCGTACTCCGATCACCACCCAAGCATCACGCCACCGCGCAACCCTTGGAACGCGGACTACTGGACCGGCATCTCGTCCAGCGGCTCCGCGGTAGCCACGGCGGCCGGGCTTTGCTTTGCGGCGACGGCGTCGGATACCGGGGGATCCGTCCGCTGGCCCTGCGCCGCCACCGGCTTGACCGGCATCAAGCCGACCTGGGGCCGCGTCAGCCGGCACGGCACCCTAGAGCTGGCCGCATCGTTGGACCACATCGGCGTCATCGCGCGCAGCGCGCAAGATGCCGCCGTCATGCTGGAAACCATGGCGGGCGCCGATCCGCTGGACCCGACCGCGTTGCAGGCGCCCGTGCCGCGCTACACGCAACACGCCACCAGCTCTCTGCACGGCCTGCGGATTGGCATCGATTCCGATTGGAACGGCAGCCACGTCGACGCGCAAACACAGCGCATGCTGGCCTCGGCCGCGCAGACGTTCCAGGACTTGGGCGCGACACTGGTCCCGGTGCAATTTCCGATTGCGGACGCCGAACAGGCGGTACTCGACTGGGCGCCCATTTGCGCGGTGGAAGCCGCGGTGGCCCATGCCGATACCTACCCGTCGCGCCGCGCGGAGTATGGCCCCGTCCTGGCGGCGGTGCTGGATGCGGGCCACGCCTTGTCTGGCCTGGACTATCAGCGCCTGTTGCTGCGCCGCATGGCGCTGCGCGGCAAAGTCGACGCCCTCTTCGTCGGCATCGACGCGCTGCTGACACCCGTGCAGCCAATGCCGCCGCTGACCTTGCACACCATCAGCACGCTAGGCGAGCAGCCCGAACTGATTGCGGCGCTTCAGCGCTACACCTGCGTATTCGACATGACGGGACACCCCTGCTTGACGCTGCCGGCGGGCCAGTGCAGTGCCGGCATGCCGATGGGCGTTCAACTGGTGGCGGCGCATTTGGCCGAGATGAGCTTGTTTACCCTGGGCGCCGCCTTCCAGGCCGCCACGCCCTGGCATCTGCGCAGGCCCACCACCAAGGCGCAAGCATGACGATGCCCCCACCACAGACCGCAACGCCGTCCACCCATGGCCGAATTTTTCATGGGTGGTTCGTCGTGGCCGCCGCCTTCGCCATTACCTTGCTGGGCTTCGGCAGCGCCTATTCCTTCAGCTCGTTTGTCGATGCCTTGCAACGCGACTTCGGCGCCTCGCGCGGGGCGGTGTCGCTGGTGTTCTCGCTGGCGGGATGCCTGTACTTTGGATTCGGTGTATTCAGCGGGCCGTTGGCCGACCGATACGGATCAAGAGCGTTGGCGCTGACGGGAATGCTACTGCTGGCCTTGGGACTGCTGCTCGCCGCCGCCGCACAGAACATGACGCAGATCTATCTGGCTTATGGGCTGGGCGTGGGCCTGGGTGTGGGATGTTCGTATGTGCCGGTGGTGGGCGCGGTGCAGCGCTGGTTTCAGCGGCGGCGCGGGCTGGCGTCGGGGCTGGCGGTCAGCGGCATCGGGGTGGGCACGCTGCTGATGCCGCCACTGGCTGCGGCGCTGATCGGGCTGTGGGGATGGCGAAGCGCCTATCTTGCGTTGGCCGTGGGCGTAGCGGTGCTGGGTGTCGCCGCATCGCGTTGGGTGGAAAACTCGCCGCTGGACCGGGGTCTGACGCCAGATGGCGAGCCACCGGCCCCGACGTCAGCAAGCACGCCAGCGCCCGAAGGCCTGTCGGTACGGGACGCCGTCCGCAGCAAGCCTTTCGCCAAGCTATATGCCGCCTGCCTGGTCTGCGCGTTTGGCGTCTTTGTGCCGTTCGTGCATTTGGTGCCCTACGCAATGGACCACGGTGTAAAGCCCGAACTGGCCGTGCTGCTGCTTAGCCTGATCGGCGTGGGCAGCACGGCTGGCCGGTTCTGCCTGGGTCCGCTGGCGGATCGCATTGGCAGGCGCAACGCGCTGGCGGCCATGTACGGTGGAATCGCCGCCACGCTGGCAGCCTGGGGCGCTTGCAGCCAGTTTTGGACGCTGGCGTTATTCGCCTTGGTGTTTGGCGTGTGCTATGGCGGCTGGGTAGCGCTGCTGCCGGCGGTCGTGATGGACGCTTTTGGTGGCCGCCATATCAGCGGGATTATTGGGGCGCTGTATACCAGCGTGGCGCTTGGCACCTTGGTCGGGCCGGTTGCGGCGGGATATGCCTACGATTTAAGCGGCAGCTACGGGCTGCCGATTGCCGCGGCGGTTGTGGGCAGCGCGCTGGCGGCGGCAATAACCAGTTTGGACAAAACGCAGCATGTTGCGCGCACGCCGCGTTGGCACCCGCCCGCGCAATCTAAGTAATAGTATTTCTTATTCGCATTCGGTAAACTTCCGGGCATCTTGCCATCACCCGACTCTTTTACCCTCCCCGCCGTCGAGCAGCTTTATCGCCATCACCATGGCTGGCTGCAAGGCTGGCTCCATCGCAAGCTGGGCAACAGCGGCGACGCGGCCGATCTGGCGCAGGACACGTTCTTGCGGCTGATGGCCGCCCGCCGCCCACCCGTGTTGCGCGAGGAACCGCGCGCCCTGATCACGCATATTGCCAAGGGGTTGCTGGTTGACCATTGGCGCCGCCGCGCGGTGCAGCAAGCCTACCTGGACGCCATCGCGCATCTGCCCGAACCGCAAGTGCCGCCGCCGGAAACGGGCCTCATCATCGTGCAGACCCTGGTGGCAATTGACGCCATGCTGCAGCGCCTGCCTGCGGCCACGCGCGACATGTTCCTGCTGGCGCAGCTGGACGGTCTTACCTTGCAAGAGATCGCCGAGCAAACCGGCAAACCCGTGATTACGGTACGGCGCCATCTGCGCAAGGCCTTGATGGCCTGCATGGCCGTTGCCGCATGAGCGCGCTGGGCAGCAACGCCATGACGGCCATGCCCAGCGACCGGTTGCTGGAAGAAGCGGCCGACTGGGTGATCCGGCTGCGCTACGAACCCGCCGATGCGACCACCCGACGAGCATTCGAACGTTGGCTTGAGCAGAACGAAGCTCATGCGCAGGCTTGGGCACGTGCCGAGCAGGTGCTGGGCGCGTTTGACGGCCTGCCCGCCCAGATCGGCCATGACGTGCTGCGCGCCACCCGCAAGCGGCAAGGCCGCCGCGCCGTACTGCGCGTGGCGCTGGGCCTGGGCGTTGTGGCGCCGGTCGGCTGGATGGCGTGGCGCGAAGCGCCCGCCTGGCGCGCGGACATGCGCACCGCCGCGGGCGAACAACTGACACGCGTGCTGGACGATGGCACGCGGCTGGTACTGAACAGCGGCAGCGCCGTCGACCTGCGCTTTGGCACTGCTGAGCGCCGTCTGGTGCTGATGGCGGGCGAGGTCATGGTGACCACCGGACAGGAACCGCAATCCACCTACCGACCGTTCATAGTCCAGACCCCGCAGGGCGAGGTGCAGGCATTGGGCACGCGCTTTTCGGTGCGTTTGATCGATGATCGCACCGAGGTCATGGTGTTTGAACACGCCGTACTGGCGCGCCCCGCGCAGGCCGCCCCCTTGCGCATCGACGCGGGGCAGCGCGGCAGCTTCACGCTAGCCCAGGCCGGCGGGATCGCGCCGGTGGACGACAGCGCGGCGCTCTGGGAACAAGGCATGTTGGTCGTGCGCGACCAGCGCCTGGCCGATGTGGTGTCCGAGCTGGCTCGGCATCGCCCGGGCATCCTGCGCTGCTCGCCCCAGGTTGCCAACCTGCGGGTGTCGGGCGCCCTGTCGCTACGCGACACCGATGCCGCCCTGCGCGCGTTGGCCGAACGTCTGCCTATTGCCGTGCAACGTGTCACGCGCTACTGGGTATCGGTCGGGCCGGCGGGCGCTTGATCTGACGCGCAATAAAAATAATTTGCATTCAGGTGATCACTTTTTCGTTGTCGTGCGGAGTAGGTAGTGAAACCGCATCGAGGGGATGCGGGCGCTTCTTGCTTGACGATGAAAGGATGAAAGAGTGATGGCACGTGTACGCGCAACGCGGGGCAAAGCACCCCGCAAGGCAATGATCTGGTCGGCGCTTTGGTGCACCGCCATGGCGAGTGCAACGGCGGGCGCGCAGACCGCAGCACAGTCGGTGGCACAGCGCGGCACGACGCCCAGCTCGCAAGTGCGCGCCGTGGAGATCGGCGCGGGCACGCTCGATACCGTACTGGCGCGCTATGCCGCTGCGGCCGGCGTACAGATCGTCTACGATCCCGCCTGGCTGGCTGGCCGCCAAAGCCCGGGCATCTCGGGCGAGATGAGCGTGCAGCAAGGCTTCGACCGCCTGCTTGCGGGCACCGGCTATCGCGCCGTGCCCAGCGCCGCGGGCACCTATGCCTTGCAGGCCGCGCCGCAAGGCGGCGTCACGCAGCTAGAGGCCGTGACCGTCATGGGCGCGGCAACGCCCGCCACCAGTGAAGGCACCGACTCGTACACCAGCAATGCCGTCACGCTGGGCAAGGGCACGCAGACGCTCAGGGAAATTCCGCAGTCGGTGTCGGTCGTGACGCGCCAGCAGTTGGATGACCAGAACTTGAATAGCCTGTCGGACGCAATGCGCAACGTGACCGGCATCACCGTTGAAACGCTTTCCAGCGGCGGCAATATTTCCAGCTTTATTTCGCGCGGCTATACGCTGGATACGATCCAGTTTGACGGCCTGCGCGCACCGGCCGGCGCGGGCAACCTGTCGGCGGGCTTCGACCTTGCCATCTACGACCGCATTGAAGTGCTGCGCGGCCCGTCCGGGCTGTATCAAGGCACCGGTGAACCTGGCGGCAGCGTGAATCTGGTGCGCAAGCGCCCGCTACAGGAATTCGCCTTCGGCGCGCAGGCCAGCGTGGGGTCGTGGGATTACTACCGGGCCGTGGCCGACCTGAGCACACCCTTCGATAGCGAGGGCAAGCTTCGCGGCCGCTTCATCGCGGCCTATGAAGATCGCGGTTCGTTCGTGGACCGCGTGAATTCCGAGCGCCCTACCCTTTACGGCATCATCGAGGCCGACCTGACGCCGCACACCACGCTGGCGGCCGGCATCACGCATCAACGCTCGCGCACGACCCCGGCGTTCGGCCTGCCCGCCTATGCCGATGGCTCGCTGCTTGACGTGCGCCGTGGCACCAACCTCAGCGCGGAATGGAACCGCATCGAAGAGGAATCCACCGAGTTCTTTGCCGACCTGGAACACCGGCTTGAAGGCGGTGGCGTGGTCAAGGCAAGCGTGTTCCATCGCGATACCGATACGCCCACGCGCCAGACCACCTGGTCCAACCGAGCCGTCGACCCGCTTACCGGCGATACCAATCTTATTGCCTGGTCATACCGCAATCACTGGAAAACCACCGGCGCGGACGCCCACCTGAACCTGCCGGTTGAAGCCTTCGGCCGCGAACACAGCCTGCTGGTGGGCGCTGACTACAGCTACACGCGCAAGCAGTTCAATTACGGCGGCGGCACGCTGTTCCCAACCAACGTCTACGAGCCCGTCATCGACATGCCCATGCCCGACATGGAACAGGTCAACGGCAACGACGGGCGCACCAGCGAGTTCGGCCTGTATACCCGGGCGAACTTCCAGGCGACCGACAATTTGAAGTTCATCGCGGGTGCTCGTCTGGGCTGGTGGAAGAACGACGCGCGCAACGCCAACCAGTACTTCGGCGACTTCAGCCAGACCGAAACGCGCATCGCCGCGCGCACCACGCCGTACGCCGGCTTGGTCTACGACCTGACGCCGCAAGTGTCCGCCTACGCCAGCTACACCAGCATCTTCCAGCCGCAAACCGACATCGACGCGCAAGGCAACACGCTGTCGCCGCGCGTGGGACGCCAGATCGAAACCGGCTTGAAGGGTGCGTTCATGGACGGCAGGCTCAACGCGCATGCCGCACTGTTCCAGATCGTGGACCGCAACCGCGCAATGAGCGACCTGAACAACCCCATGTATTCGGTGGCGGCGGGCAAGGTGCGCAGCCAGGGCTTCGAAACCGAGATCAGTGGTTCGCCCCTGCCCAACTGGGACATCGTGGCGGGCTATGCCTACACGCAGACCAAGTACCTGGAGGCGGCCGCGGCCACGGAAGGACTGTCGTACAGCACGATCACCCCGCGCCACGCCATCAACCTGTGGACGCGTTACCGGTTTAGCGAACCGACGCTGCAAGGCTTTAGCGTGGGCACGGGCGTGCGCTGGAACAGCGGGAATTATCTGCAAAGCGGCAACGTGCGTTGGGACCAGGGCAGCTATGCGGTCGTGTCGGCCCAGATTGGTTACCGCTACAACCGCCACGTTGAGGGCACGCTGACGGTCGACAACCTGTTCGATCGTAAGTACTACGAGAAGCTCGGCGGCGCGTCGCGGCAGAACTACTACGGGCAACCGCGTAGTGTGATGTTGACGTTGCGGTATCAGTATTGAAACGAGGGTGGGCGCGGTGGCTGCTGTCGATCGAACTTCTGCCGCGCTTGCCTGAAGCCATCCGCATTCTCGACGCCCCAGGTCCACGACGGGATCATCCGGACCTGCAGCTCCGTGCCCGAGTCCGAGATCTGGTGCTCCACTCTGGAAAGCGTCTCGTCGAAATCATGGCGCAGCACCGGGCCATCACGCTCCAGCTGCCGTAAGGTGCGCGTCAACATGCGTTGCGTCACCCCGTGCATGCGTCTGCCGATTTCGGCTGCCATACACGCCTAGCGTGTGGACGACACCGCGCGATGGGTTTCGCGCGATAGGCAGCGATGTTCTTGTCGGCGATAGGACGCGCTGCACCCATCCTACAATTCACGCAATTCACGCAATTCACGCCCGTAGGATGGGTGCAGCGCGAGAAGGCCTTCGCAAATGCCGCAACACCTACCGCGCGAAACCCATCAAACATCGGTGAAACCACAACCAAACCAGCCGACATCTGACTCTCACGCCCGCGAGCTACAGCGCCTTCAGTTTCAAGCCATGTGCAGCAGCAGCTTGCCCACCGTAGGCCGACCGCCACCTGGCGTTGGCATTGGAAGCGATGCACGACGCCCCGGCCCAGGACTGGACGGCGGAATCGCTGGCGCGCACGGCCGGCATGTCGCGCTCTGGTTTTGCTGCCAGATTCAAGGCCGTGGTCGGCCAATCACCGCTGGACTATCTGACCGGATGGCGGATGCACTGCGCGAGCCGGTTGCTTCAGGAGAATCACGCTCTGTCCAACGTGGCTAGCCAAGTTGGCTACGAGTCGCCGGCTGCTTTTAGTCGAGTGTATCGACGTGAAATGGGGATGACGCCGGCGAAGTTTCGCAGGGGTGGAAAGTCGGGATGAGGTGCGAGGCTAGGCAGCCAGCGAGCATCCTCGCCGGGCTTGGCGCTCACTCTCCCTTGATCTTCGCCTCTTTGATGACGCCGCTCCACTTTTTCATTTCGCTATCGATGAAGCCGGCAAAGTCCGCCGCGTTGCCGGGACGGGCTTCCATGCCCTGCGCCAGCAACTTGCGCTGGACGTCCGCGTTGTTGAGCGCGCCGTTGATTTCCATGTCAAGGCGGCTGACGACGGCGGCAGGCGTCCCGCCGGGAGCCAGGAATCCGTACCAGCCGGAGGCGACCACGTTGGCCAGGCCTTGTTCGCGCAAGGTCGGCGCGTCCGGGTAGATCTTGCTGCGTGCCGCCGACGCCACGCCCAATACCCGCAGCTTGCCTGCCTGGATGTGCGGTAGCGCGGCGGTGATGGCGGTCAGCGTCGCGTCGAGCCGGCCTGCAAGCAGATCCGTATACGCAGGGACGTCGCCGCGATATTGCACGCTCAGACCCTTGACGTCGGCGTCACGCAGAAACAATTCGGCGGCAAGGTGAGGAAGCGAACCGGTGCCCGGTGTACCGAAAGTCAGCCCGTTGGCCTGCGATTTGCCTAAGGCGATCAACTCCTGCGCTGTCCGTGCCGGCGACTCGGCATTCACGATCAAGAACAATGGCACGGTCGCCGCCATGGCGACCGCCTGCAGGTCTTTCTTGGGGTCGTAGCCAAGCTTGCCGTACAGGGCTTCCAACGTGGCGTATGGCGCCGCGCCATACAGCAGTGTGTAGCCGTCAGCCGGCGCGTGGGCAACGAATTCATTGCCCACCCGGGTGCCCGCCCCCGTCTTGTTTTCGACGATGAAGGACTGGTGCAGGCGACGGCCAAGGTATTCCGCGATCAGGCGGGCCGACAGGTCATTGGGGCCGCCGACGCCATACGGGGAAATGATGCGCACGGGGCGTGCGGGCCAATCGCCCTGAGCGAAAACGCGCGGCGCCACGCCGCCGCACAGCCCTGCCGCGGCCGTGCCGATAAAAGCCCGCCTGGTCATGTTCATAAGAGTCTCCTGATTATTGGTATGTGATCGCCGTCCCGGCACCGTGCCGATAGCGTGGGGAGGCGATCTTTTGGAATATTAGGGGCGCAAATCTATCAGTACAAACTTCATTTTCTTGATAATTCAAAGGGTAAAGTTATAAATTCCAGGCCGCCGGAAATCGGCGAAATAAAGGAGACGTCATGGCAATCGAGGTAACGCTCAGGCAGTTGCGTGCATTCCTGGCCGTACGGGAATGCGGCAGCTTTTCCGAGGCGGCGCAAACCCTGCATCTTTCGCAGGCGGCGCTGAGCGGCTTGGTCAAGGAGCTGGAGAGCCGGCTGGGCGTACGGCTGCTGGATCGCAACACCCGCAGCGTCAGCGCCTCGGCAATCGGCGAGGCATTCGAGCCCATGGTGCGGCGGGTACTCGCGGACCTGGACGAGGCGTTGGAGGGGGTCAGTAATCTGAAGGCGCTGCGGCGCGGACTGGTGCGGGTTGCCGCGCCCGAGCCCTTGTCCTGCACGTTGCTGCCCGAGCTGATCGCCGGTTACAGCGAGGCTTATCCAGGGATAGAAGTGCGTTTTGACGATATTCCCATCGAACAGGTGTTGACCAATCTGCAAAATGGCAGCGCGGACATCGGCTTTGGACCCGCGGGTGTGTTGACGGGCGACGCAATCGATGTGCACGTGGCGCGGGCGGACCCCTTATGGGCAGCGCTGCGCGCGGACGACCCCTTGGCAAGCGGCGAATCGGTGACCTGGAAAGATTTGCGTGAGCGGCCCTTGATCAACTACATGCCCAACCTGGCGCTGAATGTCCTGGCCAACGTGCCCTCTAGCCGTCACCCTCGGGACATCGTCGCGGTCCACCGGGTGAACACGGCCTTGGCCATGTTGCGGGTACGGTCCGGATACGTGATCTGCCCATCCATGGCTCGCCCCCTGGTCGAAGGGTTCGGACTGGTGTTTCGCCCCATCCTGCAGCCGGTGGTGACCTGGCGGATCGCCATCTTCGTGCGGCCCCGCAGTTCGATTTCGCCCGCAGTGGAAGGGTTTCTGGACCATGCCTTGCGCTTCGGCAGCCGCAACGCCGATAAATAAGATTAGCTTATAGAAACTTCAGAAATCACAGTTTGTTTGATAAGAGTGCGCCCGGTATCTTTGCCTATTCCCGGAGACCTGCCGCGCGCCAAAACATGACGTCATCGCGCTAACGGTAGTCGCCGCTTTTAGCCATCGGATGCCCATGACGTTGCCCGACCTTGATTCTTTTCTCTCACCCCGTTCCATTGCGATCGTGGGTGCGTCTTCCAGCCCCGCCAAGATCGGCGCCGTGCCCGTCCGCTATTTGGTAGAGCACGGTTACGACGGCGCCATCTATCCCATCAACGCCCGCGCGGACCAGATCGAAGGCCAGCGGGCGTATCCATCGTTGCGGGCGGTCGAAGCCCCCATCGATCTTGCCGTTTTCGCCATTCCAGCATCCAGCGTCGACGCGGCGTTGGATGATGCCATCGCCGCCGGGGTGAAGAATATCGTCATGTTCTCGGCTGGCTTTGCCGAAATGGGCAAGGAAGGCGAGCAGGCCCAGGCTGCGTTTGCCGCCAGGGCCAAGGCCGCCGGCATACGCGTGCTGGGGCCGAACTGTCTGGGCTTCATGAATGTGGCCCGGGCTGTCTATGCCACCTTTTCGCCCGTGGTTGCCACCGGCGCGAACGAGTCGGGTTGCGTCGGTATCGTCAGCCAGAGCGGCGCCTTTGGCGCCTATGCCTACGCGATGGCGCGCGAACGCGGGCTGGGCCTGTCGGCTTGGATCACCACCGGCAACGAGTCGGATATCGGTGTTGCCGATTGCATTGCATGGATGGCACGCGATCCAGCCACGCGGGTGATCATGGCCTACCTGGAGGGGTGCAAGGATGGCCGTAAGCTGAGAGATTCCCTCGACCTGGCGCGGGCCGCGGGCAAACCCGTCGTGGTGGTCAAGGTGGGCCGGACTGAACTGGGCGCCTTGACCGCGGCGTCCCATACCGCCGCGCTGGCGGGCGACGACGCGGTTTTCGATGCCCTTTTCCGGCAACACGGCGCGTATCGCGCCCGCACTATCGAGGAGTTCTTCGACGTTGCCCATGGGCTGGCGGTGGCCGGGCTGCCACCCAACAAGCAGGTCGGCTTGTTGACGGTGTCCGGCGGTGTGGGCGTCATGATGGCCGACGAGGCCGCTGACGCGGCACTGGAGGTCACGGCGCTTCCTGCCGCCGCGCAAGCGATGATCCATGCCCGGGTGCCGCTGGCGGCCACCCATAACCCGGTGGACATTACCGGCCAGGTCACCGCCGAGCCGGATCTGCTGGAGGCCACGGCGCGCATCATGCTGGGTGAAGCCGGTCACGGCAGCCTGCTGATATTCCTTGCGGCGTTTGGGGCCACGCCGGCCATGCGGATATTGCAGCAGCAGATGGCGCAAGCGCTGCGCAACGACTTTTCCGGACGCTTGATCATCTTCAGCACCCTGGCCGACACTGCGCAACAACGCGCGCTGGAAGCCGCTGGGTGCCTGTCCTTTACCGATCCGGCGCGCGCGGTGCGGGTCATGGCCGCCATGCAGTTCTTCATCCACCAACAAGAGCGCGTCAGCCCCCCGGACGCGGAAACGCTCTGGCCTGACACCATGGCCGCAATGCCGGCGCCGGCGGACGCCAGCGCCGCGCCTGGTCCCTTGCGACGCGGGGCTCACAACGAAGCCGATGCCCTGAGAATGCTCGCGGCACACGGTATCCCCATCGTCCCGTTTCATCGCGCGAACAGCCCTGACGACGTCATTGCCGGCGCGCAGTCGCTGGGCTTCCCCGTGGCAATGAAAGTTCTTTCCGCCGACATCACGCACAAGAGCGATGTCGGCGGCGTGGTCCTCAACATCCATGATGCGGACGAAGCCGCTACCGCCTATGCCCGCATCCTGGATGCCGCGCGGTCCTTTGCGCCAAACGCCCGGATAGATGGCGTGCTGGTCGCGCGCATGGTGCGCGGCGGCGTCGAATGCATTCTAGGCGCGCGGCGCGACCCGGCGTTGGGCGTCGTCGTCATGCTGGGTTCAGGCGGCGTGACGGTCGAACTGCTGGGCGACGTCACTTTCCGCCTGGCGCCCGTCGATATCGATCAGGCCCGCGCGATGGTCGGTGAGCTCAAGACCGCAAGGCTGTTGCAAGGCTTTCGGGGCAAGCCCCCCTGCGACGTCGAGGCCTTGGCCGAAGCCATCGTCCGCTTGTCCCGTTTTGCGCTAACCGCGGGAGACTCGCTTGAATCGGTGGAACTGAATCCGTTTGTCGTGCTGCCCGCGGGCCAGGGCGCGCTGGCGCTTGACGCCGTGTTGCTGACGGCTCCACCAGCCGCAACGAACGCAAGCTCGCCGGCATTGGCGCCCTCCACTTCTCTCTAAGAGTCGTTTGACCATGAACAACGATATCGAAGCATCCAGCGTGCAAGCGGCCGCTCGCCATGCCGTCATGATCACATTGCCCTTGTTCGAGATGGCCCGCATGCGCGCCGCCAACACGGCGCGCAAACACCCGGCCCAGGGGTTTGCCGGCGATAGCCCTTCGTCACGCATGCGCTGGCTGAATCAGTTCACCCACACGAGGCGCCTGCGGAGCCCGGACGACAAGGAGGTCGTCACGCCAAACAATGACACCTTATTCACCAATGCCTGGCTGGATCTATCCGAGGGCCCCGTCGTCATTGATGTACCGGCCATGGGTCAGCGCTATTGGGTCTTGGGTTTTCTGGACGCCTGGACCAACCCCTGGGCCTACGCCGGCCGCCGCATGACGGGGTGCGAGGCGCAGCGACTCTTCGTGCACGGGCCGGCCTGGCGCGGCAACGTGCCCGCGGGGATGCATGAAATCAGCGCACCTAGCAATGATGTCTGGGTCATCGGCCGCATCCTGGTCGATGCAACGGCGCAAGATCTGGCGGAAGTCCATGCGTTGCAAGACCGTTTCGCCCTACTTCGCATGGACGGTACGCCGGCGCTTTCACGCATCGATACCTTGATCGACGAGCGAGGCGCCGGCGTGCCCCAGGCACAGGAGTATGCGCGCGTGGTCGACACGATGCTGGCGCGCAATCCATCCGCGCATCCATTGCCCGCCTGGCCGATCGCGCCCGAGTTGCTTCAGCAGGCGTTGGGTGACGTATACACGGAACTGCGTGACGTCGCGCAGTCTTCTGAACTTGGCGGCGGCTGGACGACCGCTGTCAACGTGCGCGACAACTTCGGCGACGACTTCGTTACCCGAGCCCGCATCGCGCGTAACTGGATCGGCACCTTGGGTATCGACGAAGCCATGTACATCATGGCGGAAGTCGATGAACAGGGGCTGGCCTTGAGCGGGGCGCATCGTTATGAATTGCACTTTCCACGATCCGGCTTGCCGCAGGTGGCATCCTTTTGGTCCATCACCCTGTACCGGCGCAGCGACTGCCTGCTGGTCGCGAACCCCATAGGCCGTCATTCGATCGGTGACCGTACACAGGGTTTGCTGCAAGACGCCGATGGCGGGCTGCGCATACGCATCCAAGCTGACGACCCCGGCCATGGGCACAACTGGCTGCCTGCGCCCGCGGGTGAAGGCTTCTACCTGACACTGCGCCTCTATACCCCAGCGCGCGCACACCTGGAAGGGACGTTTGCTTATCCGCCGGTACGGCGTATGGCATGAAGGAAGAATCCATGCAAAAAATGTCTATGTCATCACCACGGCGCAAGGGAAAGCAATGTCGAACTTCTTGAAAAACCGGGTGGCGATAGTCACCGGCGCAGGCGGCGGGCTGGGGCGCACCCATGCGCTGGAGTTGGCGCGTCACGGCGCCCAGCTTGTCGTGAATGACCTGGGCGAATCCGCACAGGCCGTGGCCCAGGAAATTCGGCGAGCAGGTGGTCACGCCATCGCGCATCAGGGCGACGTTACCCGTTACGAAGACATGGAAGCCATGGCTGCGCATGCCGTCGCTGAGTTCGGACGGGTGGATATCCTGGTGAACAACGCCGGGGTTCTGCGTGACCGTAGCTTCGCCAAGATGTCGCTGGATGAATTCCGCCTGGTACTCGATGTGCATATCATGGGGACGGTCCATGCCACCAAGGCGGTGTGGACGGGAATGCGCGAACGGAACTATGGCCGCATCATCATGACGACCTCTTCGTCAGGGCTATATGGGAACTTCGGTCAGTCCAACTACGGTGCGGCGAAGATGGCGCTGGTGGGGCTGATGCAGACGCTGGCGCTGGAAGGCGCCGCAAGAAATGTGCGGGTGAACTGCATCGCCCCCAGCGCGGTCACGGCCATGACGGAAGGACTGCTGCCGCCCGAGGCGCAGGCGGTAATGACGCCGGAACGCGTTAGTACCGCGTTGTTGGCCTTGGTGGGCGAGGACGCTCCCACGCGCATGATTCTTCTGGCGGGCGGCGGCAGTTTCGAAAGCGCCCAGATCACCATGACGCAAGGCATTCATATCGCCGATGGCAACGATCCCGCCCTTACGCTGCCGGCAAAGTTGGCGGAAGTGCAGGATCAGGCTGGCCAGATGAGCCCGGCCTCGGGCTGGGACCAAGCCAGACATGAAGTGGCTAAAGCGTTGGCTGGGGGCAGCAGCAGATAATGCGCCTGATTCAGGCCATAGGCCGCGGCATACCAATCGAAAAGCGCGCGCTTGGCGTGCCGGCTGACTGGAATTGCGTGAGAGTCGCCGCCGCCCCCCGGGCGCTAGTGCTTGCTGCCCAAAAGGCTCAGCACGTGAGGCAGGAGTGGCAGGGTATTGGCGGGATTCCATACTGCCGAGTACTCCGCTTCGACCACCAGGCCATCGATGTCCTTGAACACCACGCCCGGAACGCCGGCGCGGGCGAATGACCGTGGCACGAGTGATACGCCGCGCCCCATGGCAACCAGGCTCACCACCGACACGAAGTGTTTGGCGTAATGCATGATCCTGGGGCTGAAACCGGCCTCCATGCAGGCGGCGATTGTCAGGTCATGAAAGCTTGGCCCGCTGTGCCGGGGAATCGCGACGAAGGCATCTTCAGCCAACTCTTCCAGTTTGACGCGCCGGCGTCGCGCCAGCCGGTGTCCTTCATCCAGTGCGATCACCAGCCCGACGCGTCCCACCGGTATCGACTTCATGTCGCCCACGCCCTGAGAAACCTGGGCGAAGCCGATGTCGATGCGATCCTGCTCCAAGGCCTGAAGCTGCTCTGACGACCCCATTTCTTCCCATACGCTTTCCAGGCCGGGCAGATCGCGTTCCAACCCCAGCACCACTTCCCGAATATCCATGAACAGCACCGCCGCCACGAAGCCAATGCGCAGGTGCCCCGCATCGCCCCGTTCGGCGCGCTGCACCGTGCGAATGGAGAGTTCCGTCTGCGCCAACAATCTGCGGGCTTCCTGGACTAGCGCCGTGCCGGCCACCGTCAGCTTGACGCTACGTTTGTTGCGGTCAAAAAGGGTGACGCCGAGCCGTTCTTCCAGCTGCTGGATGGCCTTGGTCAACGGCGGCTGGGAAATGAAAAGACGCGCGGCGGCCCGCCCGTAGTGGAGCTCTTCAGCAAGCGCAAGAAACATGCGCATCGACTTCAAATCCATGGCGCGGGACGTCAGAAATGGGAAAGCGTGAATGGGACCGCCGAACTCAGTAATTCCAAATAAGAATTACTGACATCCGAAAAACATATTGGACGGCTATTACACAGAATAAGCAGAATCGCTCCATAGAACAATATTCATATCGGAGACTTTCATGCGCAGCCCCTATTTTCGATGGTTTGCCGCAGTTGGCGCTTGCGTGCTGGCCGCGGCCAGCGGGGTGGCGCAAGCCGACTATCCCGAACGCCCCATCCGCCTGATCGTGACGTTCGTGCCGGGCGGCGGCGCCGACCTGCTGGCGCGATATCTGGGCCAGGCCCTGACGGCGGAATTGAAGCAGACCGTCGTGGTGGAAAACCGGCCCGGCGCGGGCGGCATGATCGGCGTCGAGACAGGCCGCAACGCGCCCGCTGACGGCTACACCCTGACGCTGATTTCCTCCAGCTACACGGTCAACCCCAGCCTTTACCGGATGTCGTTCGATCCGGTCGCGGACATCACGCCCATCGTGCAGGTGTCGCGCGGCCCCTTGCTGGTGGTGGCCAACCCCGGCTTCGCCCCCAATACCGTGCCCGAGCTGATCGACTACGCCAAGAAGCATCCAGGCGCCATCAACTACGCGTCTTCCGGCCAGGGCAGCGTCATTCATCTGGCCAATGAAATGTTCAACCGCAAGGCGGGCGTCGAGATGACGCACATCCCTTACAAGGGCGGCGGCAACGCACAGAATGATCTGATGGCCGGCCAGGTCCAACTCTATTTCGCGGCCACCGCCAGCGCGCTGCCGCACGTGGCGTCCGGCAAGATGAAGGCGCTGGCCGTCACCACCGCTACGCGCATCGCCGCATTACCCAATGTGCCGACCATCGCCGAATCCGGCATGCCTGGCTATGACGCCACGCTCTGGTACGGCTTGATCGGCCCCAAGAACCTGCCCGCCCCCATCGTTGAAAAACTCAATGCCGCCGTCAATCGCGCGTTGCTGACCCCGGAAGCCCGCGAAAAGTTGTTGGCAGATGGCGCCGAACCGGCCGGCGGCACGCCCGCCGAATTCACCACCACGATCCGCAACGAGATTTCCCAGTGGGGCAAGGTAGTTCAGGACCTGGGCATCAAGCCCGAATAATTCAGGAGCAAGCATGGCACGCGTCAGTCCCCCGCAGGTTCAGGACATGTCCGCCGAACAGAAGCGCATTTATGACCTCATCGCCTCCGGCCCGCGCGGCCGCGTGCGCGGCCCGCTGGCGGTGTGGCTGCACCGGCCATCCATGGCCGAACCCGCGCAGGCGCTGGGCCAGTTCTGCCGCTACGACAGTTCTCTTTCCCCCCGCCTGTCCGAATTCGGCATCCTCGTGCTAGCGCGCTGGTGGGGCTCGGAATTTGAATGGTGGGCGCATAAGGCCATCGCGTTGAAGGCTGGCGTGTCCGAAGCGGTGATCGACGCGTTGCGCGATGGCAAGCCCATCCCGTTTGCGCAAGCCGATGAAGCCTTGGTCCACGAGTTCCTGACGCAGCTGCACGAGACACGTCGCGTGTCCGACGACGTCTACGCACGCGCCGAAGCCATGTTTGGCCAGAACGGCGTCATCGACTTGGTGGCGCTGGCCGGCTACTACACCCTGATTTCGATGACGCTGAATGTCTTTCAGATAGACCCGCCCGAGGGCGAGCCCCACGAGCTGAAAGCCGCCGACAGCGCCAACCCTTAACACTGCACGTCATCAACAGATAGAGCGAAGATCATGAACAAGAGGCTGGAAGGAAAAGTTGCGATCGTCACCGGCGCGGGCTGCGTCGGTCCGGGTTGGGGGAATGGACGCGCCGTCGCGGTGCGCTTCGCGCAGGAAGGCGCGAAGGTTTTCGCGGTGGACAAAAGCGCGGATGCCATGGCTGAAACGTTGCAACGCGCCAAGGATGCGGGCGGAGACATCACGGCCTGGACGGGCGACGCGACGGTCAGCGCCGACGTCCAGGCCATGGTGCAGGCTTGCGTCGAACGCTATGGCCGCGTCGATATCCTGGTCAACAACGTCGGGGGTTCTCGCCGCGGCGGGCCGGTGGACCTGTCCGAAGCGGACTGGGACGCGCAAATGGACTTCAATCTGAAGAGCGTGTTCCTGGCCTGCAAACACGTCATCCCCGTTATGCAACGCCATGGCGGCGGCGCCATCGTGAACACCGCGTCTACCTCCGGCATACGCTGGACGGGAGCGGCGCAGGTCGGCTACGCCTCGGCCAAGGCCGGCATCATCCAGCTGTCCCGCGTTGTCGCCGTGGAATATGCCAAGCACAACATCCGCGTGAATACGGTAGTGCCCGGCCAGATGCACACCCCCATGGTCGAAGCGCGGCTGGCCGGACAGCGCGCAGGTGGCAACGTGGATGCCCTGCTGGCCGAGCGCCAGGCCCGCATTCCCCTGGGCTTCATGGGAGACGGCACAGATACCGCGAATGCCGCGCTGTTCCTCGCCTCTGACGAAGCCCGCTTCGTTACCGGAACCGAGATCATCGTCGACGGCGGCATGAGCGTGCGCTGCGACTGACTTCACCCACTGAAAAGAGAGAGGCGCACAAAGCGCCTCCCAGGAGACATCATGCATGATTCAAAGCGGTTCTTCTTGTCCAAGCGCAGGCATATCCTGAACGCGCTGGCCGGCGCGGCACTGTTGGCGTTTGGCGGCGCACCCGCGTTGGCGGGCGCCTTTCCCGAAAAGCCGATCCGGCTGATCGTCGCGTTCTCGCCAGGTGGGCCGACGGACGTGCTGGCACGGCTGGTCGCCAAGCGCCTGGGCGACGGACTGGGCCAACAGGTCGTGGTCGAGAATAAGCCCGGCGCGGGCGGGAACATCGCCGCCGAAATGGTCGCCAACGCGCCCGCCGATGGCTACACGCTGCTCTACAACAGTTCGTCCATTGCGATATCGCCGGCATTGTTCGCCAATGACAAGCTCGACCCGGGAAAGATCTTCACCCCCGTCGCCTCCGTGGCGAACGTACCCTTGGTGTTGATCGTCAACCCCTACGTCTCCGCCAACACGGCTGTTGAATTCGTCAAGCTGCTCAAGGAAAAGCCTGGCAAGCTGAACATGGGTTCGTCCGGCAACGGCACCATCGATCATCTGACCAGTGTTCTTTTCGCGCGCCAGACCGCAACGGACTTCGCGCACGTGCCTTACAAGGGCAATGCCGCGGCGCTTCCCGACCTGCTTTCTGGCCGCATTGAATTCATGATGTCCGGCAGCCTGAATGCGTTCCTGCCCTATGTGAAGGAAGGCAAGTTGAAAGCGCTGGCCGTCACGACGGCAAAGCGCGTATCGGTACTGCCGGAGGTTCCCACCCTGGCCGAGACCGTTGCCCCCGGCTTCGATTCCGGCACGTGGCAAGGCATTGTTGGCCCCGCCGGCATGCCCGCCGAGGTGACCGCCCGGCTGAACCAGGCCGTCAACGACGCCATCAAGGACCCCACCCTCAAGGCCAGCCTGGATGCGCAGGGCGCCGAGGCCACACCCGGCACGCCCGCCCAGTATGGCGATTTGATCAAGTCGGAATACCGGCGCTGGAGTGCCATCATCAAAGAAACCGGCGCCACCTCAAACTGAATCGAGCCCACCCATGCCCCTGGCCCGTGAACTCTGGGATTGCCATACGCATATCTTTGGCCCCTGGAACGAATACCCGCTTGCCGAGCGTCCCACCTATGTGCCCGACGAAGCCCCCTTCCCGGCACTGGAAGCCTTGCATGCCGAATGCGGCATCACGCGCGGCGTCATCGTCCAGGCCACGCCTTATGGCGATGACCACCGCGCCTTGCTGGCGGCGCTGTCCGCCAGCAAAGGCGCGTATCGCGGCATTGCCGTCATCACGGAACACACGCCCGATGAAAGCCTGACGCAAATGCACCAGCACGGCGTGCGTGGCATACGCCTGGGGATGATGAAGCATCTGGCCGGCAAGCCGGATGTTTCGCGTATGGGCGAGCTGCTGGCGCGCATCAAGCCTTATGGCTGGCACGCGTTGGTGCATGCGGAGCTGGCCGATGTGCTTGCCACCGTGCCCGCCCTGCTTCGGTGTGACGTACCGCTCATCATCGATCACATGGCCCGTGCGCCCGTCGCACGCCCGCAGGAATGGCAGCCGCTGCTGGATCTGCTGCATCACCCCAACCTCTGGATCAAGGTCTCGGGGGCTGACCGCGTGACGGAAGGCTCGGACGGCTTCCAGGCGGCGCTGCCGCTGATGTCGGCGCTGATCCAGGGCGCGCCCAGCCGGGCCATCTGGGGCAGTGATTGGCCGCACGTCAACATCCGCTACCCCCAGCCGCGCATGCCCGACCTGCTTGCCCTGCTGCGGCGCGCCTGCGGCGAAAACCCGGCCGCGCTGGATGCCGTGCTGCACGGCAACCCCCGGCGGCTCTACGGCTAAGTCCATCCATCCCTTCTTGTGGAGGCCCTATGTGGGAACCCTCTCAGCGCTACCCCGACCCCGCCATTCGAACGCTGGCGCCCCAATTTGAGAAATACCATCTGCTGTCCGCCGCCGTGGAACGCTTGGCAACGGGTTGCCGCTGGGCCGAAGGCCCCGTTTGGTTTGGAGATGGCCGCTACCTGCTGTGGAGCGATGTGCCCAACGACCGCATCCTGCGCTGGGACGAAATCAGCAACTCGGTCCACGCGTACCGCGCGCCATCCAACCATGCCAACGGCAACACACGCGACCGCCAAGGCCGGCTGATCACCTGCGAACATCGCACCCGCCGCGTGACCCGCACCGAGCACGATGGACGCATCACCGTGCTGGCCGACAGCCACGCGGGCCGACCGCTCAATTCACCGAACGATGTCGTGGTCAAGTCGGATGGCTCCATCTGGTTCACCGACCCGCCCTTCGGCATCGTCGGCCACTATCAAGGCGAACCCGCCCGCCAGGAACTGCCCGCAAACATCTACCGGATCGACGGTGTGTCGGGAGAACTCACCGTTGCTGCCGAAGGCGTGAACGGCCCTAATGGGCTGGCGTTCTCGCCCGATGAAAAGCTGCTGTACGTCATCGAATCGCGCGCACGCCCGCGCAACATCCTGGTGTTTCAGGTTCAGGACGACGGCGTCACGCTGTCGCGGCCGGATGTGCTGTTGAACGCCGGTTCCGGAACGCCAGACGGTTTTCGCGTCGATGTCGACGGCAACCTTTGGTGCGGCTGGGGCATGGGCACCGAAGAACTCGACGGCGTGCGCATCTTCTCGCCCGACGGCGAAGCCATTGGACATATTGCCCTGCCCGAACGCTGCGCGAACCTGTGCTTTGGCGGCACCCACCGCAATCGCCTGTTCATGGCGTCATGCACATCCATTTACTCGCTATACGTCAACACCCAAGGAGCCCTCGGCGGTTGAATCGCTGGCTTCCAGGAGACCACACACCATGAAAAATAGAATCCTCAGCACCATTTTGGGCGGCGCCTTGGCGACCGCATTCGCGTTTGCCAGCGTCAGCATCGCCGCGCAACCTACGCGCCTGGTCGTCGCTTTTCCGCCGGGCGGGCCCGCCGATTCCTTGGCGCGCATTCTGGCCAAGGAGCTTGAAACCGAGCTCAAGACGACCGTCATCGTTGAAAACAAGCCGGGCGCCAACGGCGCCATCGCCGCCAACTATGTAATACGTAGCCCCGCAGACGGCAGCGTGCTGTTCCTGAGTTCGGCGGGCGCCATCGCGATCAACCCGTCTCTGTATCCCAGCCTGTCCTACAAACCAATGGAAGACTTCACGCCGATTGCGCTGGTGGTGCATACGCCCGAAGTCTTGGTGGTGTCTCCCAAGAATCCCGCCAAGACCGCCGCAGACTACGTCGCCGCCGCGGCCAAGCGCAGCGAACCCGCTACGTTGGCCTCGTCGGGAGTGGGAAGCATGCCGCACATGACCATCGAGCTATTCAAGAACCAGACGAAGGTCGACTTCCTGCATGTGGCGTACAAAGGCGCCGCACCGGCCATCGCCGACACCATCGGCGGTCATGTTGAGGCTTTTTTTGGGGATGTGTCGGGCTTGATGCCGTTTATCAATGATGGACAACTAGTGGCGCTGGGCGTCGCAGCGCCCGCACGCTTGAAGTCCTTGCCCAACGTACCTACGCTGGCTGAGCAAGGCGTTCCGAACGTGGAAGCCAGCAACTGGTACGGCGTGTTCGCGCCCAAGGGCACGTCTGCTGAGCTCGTGGCCAAGCTGAACGAAGCCGTACGCAACAGCCTGAAGGCCAACGCGCTAATCGCCAATCTGGCCAGCCTGGGTGTGGAACCCAGTCCCTCGTCGCCGGAAGAATTCCGTGGTCTGGTGCAAAGCGACACTGCCAAATGGGCGGCGGTCATCAAAGCGGGGAACGTCAAAGCCGAATAAAGCAATCCCGCAAGCCGAGATGCGGCGCGCCCCAGATGGGGCGCGCATTGCATTCAAGTGATCCTACCTTTTTGAGGTAGCTCCATCAGGCAGTTGGTGCACCTCTCAAGCAAGAATGTCCGTAGCGCGGTGGTCTTCCGGCACACCTTGGACGAGAAACACTGCCCCAACGCTGTTTGCCGTCCTTAATGGCTTTATCGCTTGGTAGGCCGGTGACTCATACCAGCGCGACGCACGCTCCAGATCGGGAAACTTGACGACGATCAGGTCGGCCGTTGGCTCGCTCTCCAACGAAAGATACGGCCCGCCGTGGATGATGAACTGGCCTGCGAACGGCTGGAGTGTCGAGTCGATTTGCTCGAGATAGGCGCGGATCTCGTCGTTCAGGTGCGTTTCGGAAATGATGGCGACGGCATAAGCTGGCATGAATGACTCCTGAAATGACGGTGTTGATAGCTGCGCAACCATGCAATGTGTTGCGGCGATGTGATGCCAGTGTCGACTGGACGATCCTGTACGTCGATGACGTCGGAGGTAATCACGTCGTGTGCCATCCGCTGTCGTCTTTCCAATCGCGCGAACGACCGAGGCTTACCGGTTGCCGGGCCAGCCGCTGTCTACGTCAAGCGCGAAATAGCGTTATTACCTGGCACGTAATCGATCGGGATCGCCCGCTGCAGCAACATCACGCTATCGCATTCGACAATGCGTGTCCGCAGCAACCAAACCATTTTTCCAAGGAGATTCCCATGAGCGAAAATGTCCGTCCAAGCATCCCGGCCCAAATTGCCGAGCAATATGTTGGCATTTGGAACGAAAACAATCCGGCACGCCGCCGCACGCTAATCGAACAGACCTTTACGGCGCAGGCCAGTTATCTGGACCCGGTCATGCAGGCGGCTGGGCACGATGGCCTTGATGCGATGATCAGTGCCGCCCAAGCACAATTTTCCGGTTTACGCTTTCATGTGTCCGGAACGCCGGATGGACATCATGACTTCGTTCGCTTTTCGTGGTCCCTTGGTGCAGAGGATGCCGAACACCTGGCGGCTGGCACCGATATTGTCGTAGTAGCGCCGGACGGACGCATCGAACGGATCACGGGCTTTCTTGACAAGATGCCTTCTTGAAGCCGGACGTGTCGTGTGGCAGCTAGTCAGCATGGAGATCGCATGGAACAACAAGACCACGCCCGGCAGAGTGAGCGCGACAGCCGCTACTTTGCCGATTTCGCCACGGCACTGCGCTATTGGCGCGACAAGCGTGGCTATACCCAGCTTCGGCTGTCGAGCGAGAGCGGTATCTCGCAGCGACACATCAGCTTCCTTGAAAGCGGCCGTTCGCAGGCGAGCCGCGAGATGGTTCTGAAACTTGGAATCGTCCTCGACATCCCGCTGCGCGAGCGCAACGTGATGCTGCTGGCGGCCGGCTATGCGCCGGCCTACCGGGAACGCCGCCTGTCCGATCCGGAACTAGCCGCGGTGAAGCAGGCCTTGGACTTCATGCTGGCCCAGCAAGCCCCGTATCCGGCGCTGGTGGTCGATCGGCTGTGGAATCTCGTGATGGCCAATGCGCCGGCGGCAATGATGATGCGCTGGCTGCTCGAGATGCCGAACGGCGCCCCCTTGCCAAGCGAGGGCGTCAATGTGCTGAAACTGATGCTCGATCCGAATGGGGTTCGCAAGCACCTGCAGAACTGGGAAGACGTCTGCGCTGATCTGCTGCATTGGATCCAGCGTGAAGCGATGAGCGACGGCCTCGGGAGCGAGGCGGCGAACTTGCTCGATGAATTGACCGCGTTGCCAGGGATCAACGAAACAACCCGCGTGGCCAACCTGGATGCGCGTGCGCTGCCCTTCCTACCGATGCAGATTCGCAAGGATGGTGTCGCGCTGAACTTGTTCACTTCAATTGCCACCATGGGCACTCCGCACGACGTGACAGTGCACGAGTTGCGGATTGAATCGTTCTTTCCGGCTGACGAGGCCACGGCACGCTGGTTCCGTGAGCGCGCAGCGATGTCGGAACAAGCTTGAAGGAGATGGGTGTACGCGTAGATCGTAAACCTGCGGTGGCCGTGTCAGCTTGCACTGCGCTTCCCAGCGCTACTTCCGCTTCGGAGCGGGAACGGTCATAGACCCGACCCGACCGCCCCTCCTTACTGCTCCCATTCCCCCGTCACTCCCATCACTTCAGTTCTGGAAAGTCCACGACGGTGTCATTCGCACGATTGAACACGTTCGTAAACGTGATAACGGCGATGGCCAATGCGATATCCACGACGGCCTCGTCCGGATAACCCGCCGCGCGCAAGGCCGTGAGTTGCTCGGCGTCGAGGGTGCCTCGGCCTTCTTGAAGGTGCCGGACAAACTGGATCAACGCATCGCGCTTTGCATCGCCGGTCGGCTGCAGCGCCCTGATGGCGCGCACGGTGTCCACGGGCAGGCCGGATGCCTTGCCCGCCAGGCTGTGCGCGGCGACGCAGTAGTCACAACCGGCAATCGCGCTTACCACCAACTTGATGGCTTCGCGGTCCTGCGCGGACAGGACGCCTTGCGCCAGCACCGCGTCGGCGGACAACATCGCCTTAAGTGCGGGCGTATTCAAGGCGCCAATGGCCGCATAGGCATTGGGGACCATGCCCACCGCTTTGCGGATAGCGGCGAAAACGTCGGCGGTTTCACCGGAGGCGCTTGCGGCGGCGGGCGTATTGATACGGGAAGTCATTTTCTTGGTTCCTTTCAAAGTGGTGTTGCTGAAAACCGGCAGCGGTGAACCCGCCGATACAGAGAAATTCAAGCTTTACGCGCAATGGCGGCGTTCAGGCCCAAGGCGATCAGTTCCGCCATGGCCGCCACGACGCCAATTGCTCAAATGGCTCCGGCGCCCAACACGGTGGCCCCCAGCGCACTGCCGATTGAAAATCCGAAATACATCGTCGAGGTGTTAAGCGCTAGCGCAACGGGCGCTTGCGAGGGGACGCCCGCGCCGATAAGCCGTGCCATTTGCGCGGGAAAGAATGACCACACCGTGAAGCCCCACACGGCGACGGCGGCCAGGACCAGACCCAGTGAAACTCCCGGTGGCAGCGCCGTTGCAATGGCCAAAGCCAGGAACGACAACGCCAACAGCACGAGCGACCCGCGCACCACCGTGCCAGCCCCGAAGCGATCATTGAGGACCCCACCCGTCATGACCCCCGCCGCTGCACAAAGCCCCCAGAGCGAGACAGACGCTGTGATCTCCAGTGGGCCGAAGGCCAACACGGCGCTCAGATACTCGGCGATATACGGGTAGGCAGCAAAGGCGCCGATTGACCAGAACAGGCTGACCGCCAGCAAGCGCAACACGGAACGCTGCGCAACCACCGAGACACGTTCGCGCAAACTGGCCACCGCGATGCCCTGCCCCGCGTCACGGTCGATGCCAGTCAAAATGCCTGCAATGGCCACCAGGCTCATCGCGCCGACCAGCAGAAAGGTTGCCCGCCAGCCGAACGCGTGACCGATCAGTCCGCCAAGCGGCAGGCCCAGTGCGATGGCCAATGTCTGCCCCCCGCTGACAATGGCAAGCGCACGCCCCCGCATCGTGGGTGGGACGATGACGCCGGCCAGGCCATTGGCGGCGGGCACATATAGCCCCGCCGCAATGGCCATCAGCACGCGCGCGGCGATCAGCACGGGGAACGACGAAGACAGCGCGGCCACGACGTTGCCAATGGCGAACAGGGCCATCGCAATCAGCAGCACCTGCTTGCGGGCCATGCGGCCGGTCGCCACGGTGGTCACCGGCGACGACAATGCCAGCACCAGCGTGAACACGATCACCAACAGCGCGATGGTGGGCACGGGCAGCGCAAAGTCGTTCGCCATGACCGGCAGCAAGGGCGCGATCATGAAGCCTTCGGTGCCAATGGCGAACGTTCCCAAGGCCAGGAATCCCGCCGGCAGCAACACCGTGCGCGAATCGTCGGCAAGCGTTGCGGTCATGACGCAACTCTCCTACAAATGCAGTCTGTGCGGGCGCGAGCCCGCCTGTCAGGCGTCTTAGACGGGGATGGGATTGGCGGCGATTTCAGTGTTGAAACCGTCAATCAGCGCATGTTCACCAATGCCGGGGTTGTCGCGCAGGGCACGAATCGCCTCAACAAATACTTCCGGTGCGTCGGTTGCCAGCCCCTTCATCGTTTCGGCGATAAAGGCGTCCAGCGGCATGGCGCGAGGGTCACCGCTCTTTTTGATCAGGTCGGTGTCGACCCACGGCGGCGCGATTTCCTGGACGGTCACGCTGCTGCCTTTGAGCATGAAGCGTTGCGACAAGGCATACGAGTGCAGCGCCGCCTTCGAAGCGGAATAGACGGCATTGGTGGCAATAGGCACGTAGGCCAGAACCGAGGTGTTGTGAATGATCGTCGCGCGCGGCTGCGCCTTCAGGTGTTCGATCAGCGCAGAGGTCAGCCGGATCGGGCCAAGCAGGTTCGTGTCGAGAATTTGGCGAGACACGGCATCATCGATCCGGCCCGAAGGGTCGTCGAACGGCATGATCCCCGCATTGTTGATCAGTACGTTCAGCGTCGGGTAGTCGCGGATCAGTTGCGCGGCAACGCGGTCGATGTCGGCCGCATCCGAGATGTCCAGGGCGACACCCTCGATCCCCGGATGGGCGGCGGCCACTTCATCCAGCAGGGCCTGACGGCGCCCGGCGATGATGACCTTGTTACCCAGGGAATGAAACTGTTCGGCAAGCGCGCGGCCAATGCCCGAGGTGCCGCCCGTGATAAAGATTGTGTTGCCCGTCATCTGCATGATTTGTCCTTGTGTTGCGCCTGGATGGCGCCTTCGATGGACGTACTATGCGCGGGTCGGGTGAAGTCTCAAATGCCATAGATCCAGCAAAAACGGACACGGGTGATAAGCAGGCCGCCCATGGCCGGTCAGGCGGCGTCGCGGTCTTGCATCGACACCAGGCTCCGCTTCACGCTGGCCGGGGGCTGGCCAAGGTTGCGCAGGAAGGCGCGCCGCATTCGGTCACGGTCAGCAAAACCCGTGTCACGTGCCACGATTTCCAAAGGGTGACGGCCGTCTTCCAACATGACGCGCGCAGCCTCCAAGCGCAGCATTTCCACGGCCTTGGCCGGAGACCGCCCGGTTTCTTCGCGAAATACCCGGCTGAACTGACGCGGTGACAGGCTGGCAGCTTCGGCAAGCTCTTCGACAGACAAGGGATTGCGCAGGTTTTCACGGGCGTAGGCCAGCGCGCGCTTTACCCGGTCAGAGCGAGGCTCCAGCGCAAGCATCGCCGAAAATTGCGATTGCCCGCCGTGGCGACGATGGTAGACAACGAGCCTACGAGCCAATGCCCGGGAAAGCGCAGCCCCATGGTCGTCCTCGATCAGCGCAAGCGTCAGGTCGATGGCCGATGACATTCCCGCCGACGTCCAGATGTTGCCGTCACGGACGAAAATGCGGTCCTCTTCGACCCGAACCTTCGGAAAGCGCGCCCGAAGCGCCGGCGCATGCGCCCAGTGCGTGGTGGCGGTACGGCCGTCAAGCAGACCGGCGTGCGCCAGCACAAAAGCGCCTGTGCATACCCCAGCCACCCGGCGGGCTTGTTCCCCCGCACGGGCGAGATACGCACGCACCCCGGGCGAAATATCCTGGGGCGCCAATTGGCCGGCAACCATCAGCGTATCGGGTATGACACCTAGCGGCGTCGTTTCGATACCTGCGTTCATGGACGACCTGACCGTGCCGCCTTTTTCAGAGAGCACCGTCAGCCGATAGCCCTTATCGCCCAGCTCAGTATTGGCGAGCTCAAAGGCAGAGAGCGCCGCCAAACCCATCAGCTGGAAGCCATCTTCCAGAATCAAACCCACGTGCCGCATCATGCTTCCTTTTCAGGCAATGAAAGATCAGCTTAATCCGGCACGGGGAACGGCATCCACGTTGTTGAAAAATATCGGCCCACTTTGTTGCGCCATTTGGACGTCGAAAGCCATCCTTCGTTATTCCTGTTTCCGGCAATCGCGCAGCAGCGCATAAAGCCCCGCCGCCCCAAAAGCCGCCATACCCAGGCCCACGCTGACGAACAGCCCGGTCTGCGTGGTAGCGAACAGCCCCCCACCCAACGCCACCACCGTGCGCGCCAAGGCGCCCGCCAACGGTACCGCCATCTTTCCGGTGCCTTGCGCGGCGCAGTACTGGGTGAAGCCAAGGCCAAAGAAGCCAAAAAAGGGGCCAACATGGCGCAGGTAAACGCTTCCCGTCGCCACACTTTCGGGGTCCGTCAAAAACGCGCCCAGCCATAACTCGGGCCATATCGCAACCACCAACCCAATAGTCTCGGCAACGGCGAACCCCAGACAGGCTGCGATCAACGCAGCGCGGCGTGCGCGATCGATCTTGCCTGCCGCCGCGTTAGTGCCAATCAGGATCGCGGCAGGCCCGCCGATGCCGAAACTGAGCGGCACCAACAAGAATTCCAATCGCGCAGCCGCGCCGTATCCGGCCACGGCCGCCAAACCGTACGCCCCAACGTAGCCGGTAACGATGGCGATGGTGAGATTGGTACTTGTCGCGATAAGGGCCGACACGCCGCCGACCTTGAGAATGTCGGCAAATAGCCGACGTTGCAGCCGCACCGGTCTGGCGGCCGGCTGCAGCACCCCTTGGCCACGCCAAAGATATATTGCGAAAACCAGGCTACCAACGGCGTAATACAAGACCATTGCCAACGCGCCGCCTGTCACGCCCAGCCCCCGAAAGCCTGCCGCGCCAAAGATCAGCAGCCACGATACCGGTATCAGGATGACCCCGCCGCCGCACACCACCCGCATCGGCAAGCGCACATTTCCACTGCCCCGGATGACCGCCAGCAGTGCGTTGAACAGCCAAATCAGCGGTGCCCCGCCAAAGACGACGGCGGCATAGTGGTCGGCGTGCGCAAGCGCTTCGCCGCTGGCCCCCATGGCACTGAACGCCGCGGTGCCAAAAGCCAAGACGAGCCCTGCCGTGACAAGCCCAAACGCCACCGCAATGGCGACGGCATGCCAAACCAGCGCGTTGGCTTGCACGCGGTCGTTGCGCCCGAGCGCCCGCGCAACCGCGCCAAGCATTCCCCCTCCGACCGCGCCGGTCGCAAGCGCCGTCGTCAACGCCAGCAGTGGAAACACAACCGACACACCAGCGAGCACGTCTTCACCGAGCTGGGAGAGAAACCACACCTCCATCAGTCCAACAAAGGTTTGGCTAAGCATCACCAGCAATGTCGGGCCGGCAAGCGACAACATCACAGGCAAAATTGGGGCGGTCAGCAGGCGCTCGGTCTGGACGTCACGGCTGCGGGAATCGGTCTGCGCGGTCATGACGGCACTCGAAGACGGTTCTGGGCGAGCGCAGAATATGCCAATGTCGTGTTGACGGGAATGTCGAATACACGGCAATTCGAGCCATGGTGATGGTCGGATGCGAAACAATGGGGTTGGGCTGGAATCACCCGGATTTCCCCGGTTGCTCAAGCCAGCCCACATCTGACTCATGCGCCCACGCGTTGAAGCGTCTTCAGTTTCAAGCCATGTGTAGTGGCAGCTTGACCACGGTGGAACGGCTTGCCATATTTGCCGGGGCCCTTGTGGCTTGGGCAAGTGGATACTCGCCCCTGATAAGCACTCTGAGCTTGCCTTTGGCTATCCAATCGAACTTCCGCTACGGCGGTAATCGGCCAAAAGCGAGCATTCGCGTCACCGCACCGACATCCGAGCGTGGCCGCTTAGGGTCCCGCAGCGGCCATAACCCTCCCCTCCCGTATCAGCTCTAAATATCGGCTACATCGCGCAGCCGTACGCCGGAGAAGTTGGCCGCACTCAATGCATCAAACATCGCGCGGTCGCAGATAAGAGGTGCTCCCATGCGATCCTGGCGGAAGATATGGGCGTCTCCCACAACATCCTGTTTGAACACCAAGCTGGCTCCGCCAACGAGGCTATAAAGCTTCTCGTCCTCGCCGGTCTGATAATTGTGGCTGAGCTTGATCCTCACGCGAGAAGCGGCTTCATCCAGGGCATCGAGTGTGCGCAGCACATTGCCTAGGTAGTATTGAGGGGCGGGGCTGCCGTCAGCAAGGCTGAAGTCGCATGCCACAAATGCAAACGCCTCGGCGTCCAATTGCTCAAACAGTTGCTTCAACGGCTCCGACACAATCCATATGCCAGCGAGCTCTTCCAGATCGCGTGGCATTCCGCCCTTCTCCGGTACATGAACCAGGTGCGGACGCTCCGGATACTGATCTGGCATTCCATTAGGACGCGAGACGACATTCATCCCCGGATCGATCAGCTTCTGTTCGTTGGCGATCTCTATGCCGGGAACCCTGCCGTTTCCCAAGAAGCTGGCGTCGATCAGGAAAAATTTGCCCTTATGAGATGCGGCTTCGCCTGAAACTTCAATGGCGGTGGGTTCGGTCACGGTGGCTTCCATCATGAATGTGGGCGCAGAACGGGAATGCAGGTGAGCCGATGCTAACGGGGCTTTAGCGCAGCCACAAGTTCCGTCGAAATGGTGCCTGTGATACTTGATTCACTTGGCCGCTTCCGGCCATGAGCGGCCATCTGGCGAAATGGCGGAAAACCGCAAAAGAAACCTGGACAAGGACTGGAAAGCGCCTCGTCTCGCTTTAATTACGTAGACGCTGACAGGCGCGGGCTATGACGCCGTGCGGATGAACATAGCTAAATGGGGCATACGAACTCTCGGATCGTGCGCATATGTTAAGAGCAGCCTAGAAACTTCAATCCGTCCGAAGCCAGTCTTTGGGGTAGAGATGCTCAACCGACCTTCAACATACCAATCGTCCTTAGAGGGCTTCGCGTGCGCATTCGCCTTTTCCGCTGCTCGCTTGACGAGTTGGGTTTGGTGCTTTGAATCGCTGATTCCTCGCTCTGCTATCTCGGAAAGTTGCCTGATCGCGTATCTCATCTCGGGGCGCAGCCCGGTCACGCGACCTTCGAAGACCGACTTCCAATTCATGTTGATCGGGAGGCGGATGGACGAGTATGTGTCGGAAAGTGCACGCAAGTCTGCTGGGAGTGGGCCCGCCTTTGCAGCATCAGTGTGAACATGCAAGTGGTCCCAATGAGCCTGCAAATCTGTATAGATAGTCGATCCCGTAAATGCCGCCAAGTAAAGCGCTGCTTCGAGCCCATAGCCCTTGATCATTTTGACCTCGCCTTTGTCCTGTCCAGCTTCTAGGGGCTGCATCAAGGTCAGAGGATCTTGGGCATATTTCCTTTTGACCTCGGCAACAGCCGCCTCAATCACTTCAGCGGAGGTACCAGGTTGGCTTTCGACAATCAGCTTGTGCAGTCGGTCGGCGGGCAGACGGCTTAGGGTTCGCATGAAGTCATCTCGCGCCAAATCGAGCAAGCTGTCCGCGCTTTTGCTATCCAATTCCCAGTCTTTTGTACGTTGCTCAGCCATGTGCATTACGCTGTTGGCAAACGTGATGTCGACGTCCATAGGGTTGGGGACGAGGTGAACGTATCCGGCATCTATGAAAGGCTCAAGTATGAAAAGAGCGTAGATGTTCTTGAGCGTCTGTTGCTTGTAATCGGAAGGTCGATGCGTTGGACTGAACTCCGGGCGGATGAGTGCTGCATTCACAAAAGGGTGCGCAACAATTACTTGGTCGAAATACTCCAGCCATCCAGTGACGACTGGTGCAATCGTTCGCGCATCAAGAGCTCCTAAATAGACGGCCCTGAAAACGTCCTTCCTAGCTCGGGGTAACAATTCAGCCAGATCAGTCTCGGTAGGCCACAGGTCGGAATAGAGTTCGTGGATCGCTACGACCTGATCATCTCTGATTTCTCGACGCACGTCCTCCCACGACCGCCCCGCATCGAGTCCGAGCATGTGCGTGACCTCCCGGCAGAGGATGAGGTTGCGCTCGCGGATACTCAATACATCCCACGTTGGACGGTCACCTTTCGCCAGTTGTTTGCAGCAGTTCTTGAATTTTGCTCCACTGCCGCAGCCGCAGTCGTCGTTTGGCCGGAGCTTATCTTTCAGTGGTTTCTTGGCGAGGTACTCATGGGACTTCGATTGCCTGCCAAACGCATCTTGATAGTGAACGTGGCCATCGGCGTATTTTACGAACATCTCTCCACCAAAACGCCACAGTTCGTCGCGTGGCCGCAGCGCTTCGGAAATGTCGGCCCATGTTCCAGAGTACTGATTCTCGGGATATAGCCACTCTCGCTTTCCCGCAGCAACGTATCGCTTCGATTGAGCCTTCAGCAGGAGGTTAATCTGAGTGACCGCCTCTCGCGAAAGGTGCCGCAATCGGACAAAGGCATCGGTCCTCACTAGGCCACCTCCCCGGTACCGCGCATTGGTACGTCTTTTCGTTAGGTCGGTAGTCCGAGGATTTTTCGCATATTCGACATGCGTGAGTATGAGGCAAGTATTCGCATTCAACGCGAAAACTGTTTGCGTTCCCAAGAGTGAAATCGAAGGATCCTTCGCCTCCGTGCCGCCGGCTGCGATGGGAACAATCGCCCTGTTATAGACAGCCACCGGATGATCGCTGACTATGAATTTCACGTCTGAGTGTTCAGCGGTGACGATCTCTCGCACTCCCTCTGCCCACATTGTGCAATGCATAAGACGTAGAGCCTGCATCTCGTGCATCAAATCGACCTGAGTCAGCTCCGGATAAGCTTCCTTGATCCAGTCGAGACCTTTTGGAGTTCTTAATTTCTGTGCATCGAGATATTCGAAAAAGTCTTGGAAGCAATCGTGAATTTCACTAGGGTTGCCAGAAACAAGTGCCCTTACCGCGGTCGAACCGGTTCGATCGATCTGGCCAAACAGAAACCTCTCGATGTCGTCATTTAGGTTATTTCCGAACTGCGTTGTGTAGAGGTCGAGAGTACAGAAGCACCTCTTCAATGGGAGCAATGAGACAGGCGGCCGGCGTTGGCCGCCACGTTGAGTTTCCGTCGCTGCCCCGACATCGTTCCCGCCCGGCCCCTTATCTAAGTAGTGAAGGCGGCTTTCGCCTGGTAACAAGAACTGCCTCTGGTACCAAACTGGCACATAGTGGTTGTTTCGAGTCAGATGCTGATTCATTGAACGTCGACAGCTTGAACGGAGGACGAATCGGATTATCCCACGGCAGTTCACTCTACGTGTAGCCGAATTGGCTCGTTCGGCTACACGTGCTCATAATTGCGCCTTCAAATAGAGAGGGATTCGCGCAGTTACTAGCCCGATCTTTTCCATAATGGTTTCTGCGAGTGCTGAAACTTTTATACCCGAAGCACGCAACTGTGACGCGACTCTGATCAATGCCCTGAACAGGCAGCCAGAGTTTGCACCTATGGCTGCTTCGGGTAGAACCCCGACCATCACGCAATCCTCACCACTCCCCCGCCCATTCCCCTATACTCCCCCCACTACCGCACCAACGGTAGCTCGGTGTGGAAGCCGAAAAGCTATAGGCGGACAGCCGCCGCTCAGGCGGCATTTTTACGTTCGCGCGTCTTTGCACGTCCCTATGGGCGGGCCTTGACGGGGGTGCGCTTGCGCACGCCGGGTCCTATAGCTCCGGTCTTCCAACCTTGTCTCGTGCCCGCCCACCCCGTTTGGAAGCGGGGAGCGGGGTCGTCGCCACTATAGGAGGCACCCATGCCCCAGCACCCCCTCACCCAAAATCCCTGGTCCATCGACACCGACCCTGAACTCGGACTTGTCGCCCTGGCGCATCTTCATCACATCGACCGCACCCGCCACGCCATCGACGCCATCGCGCGCTTGGTCGGCAACAGCGCCTTCGAACCTGACGCGACCGGCAGCAACCCCCTGGACGCATGGACCATCGCCGCATTAATGGGCGGGGTTCAAAGCATGTGTGACTACGTTGGCACGCTGACCGATGCAATGTTGGAGCAGGCCCGCTCAACAGGCACCGATGCGGGAATAGATCGGTCGCTGCGCCATGCAGCCAGCCCCATCCCATCCTGACCGCCGCCAACGGTGCGCCCCCCTACACAGCCCCCAACAACACCGCCGAATCCCCCGTGCGCCATACGTTGTAAACCGTGTTCCGCGTTATCACCCAGCCCTCCCCCTCTTTAGCCAGTTCAACGTCGTAGCGGTTCTTCATCAAATAATGGCGAGTGGGATCGCTCCGGGACACATGCTGGGCTTCGACCAGTGCATCCATGCGCGCAAGATCGCCGTCAATCGCAATCCGTTGATTGCTCACAGAATGCGTCGTGTCCAGCTTCGCAAGCGCCCCGGCAAGCGCTGAGACGATGTGTTCCCTGCCCTGGATAACGGGAAAATCGAAGCCGGCCTTGGCGGCGGCGGGGCCGAAGTCCGAGATGGCGTGTTCAGCCAGGGATGAGGCCAGAAGGTGCTGGTCGCGAAGGTCGATGCCGGCGGTGAAACGATGCAGGGCGTCGATGATGGCAAGCTTGTCGGCGGTTGCGTTGGGAAGCGTGGGGGAAGTCGTCATAGGGTCTTTGTTATTCCAAGAGGGTTATTCAAGATCGGCGTCGATGCGTTCAATCAAACCATCGGCGTTGACTGCGAATTTGAGGACCCCGATCTCATGGCCGAAGTCGCCTGTGAAATCGACCCGGGCGACTGTCTTGCCGTCGTCCAACTGCTGGATCGACAGCAGCCTGCTGACGGTCTTGTAGCCGACGAAGAATTGCTCCAGATACCGGCGTATGCCTTTGGCGCCGACAAAGGCATCGCCAACCGATACATCGTCAATGATGGCGTCGGGTGTGAAGAGGCGCAGCGCGCCGTCGACGTCGAAGGCGTTGGTGCAGGGAAGGAATGATTCCGCAGGGGCTTTCATGTGTAGGCTCCTTAGCCTTGGACGATGGTGGTATCGGCGATGGTTTCGGCAAAGCCCTGGCCGAACAGCGCTGCCGGCGTTTGAAAACCCGGGCGGACTTCTCCGCCTAGCACGCGCCTGCCGGCCTCGGCGGCTGCGGTGGCAGTGAACGTGTAGCCGTTCACGGTGTCGAGCACCGACCGAATGATTTCGCCGTTGGACTGGGTAATCTCCACAACCGCTTGATACCGGTTGGCCAAGCGCTCTGCTTCGTTTGGCCCGTCGGGTAATGCCGAAAGATCCCCTTGCGGGAATCCGCCGCCGGACACGTGGACGAACGTTTCAATGTTCGGCACGTTCGTCGACCGCCACAGGGTGATGAGGTCGGGTAGCGTCACCTGAAAGCAGTCCACGTGGCCTTTACCGAAGTCGAGCTTGCGGGTGGACCCGGCTGGCACGGCCGCCAGCTTGCCGTTGACGCGGGCCAGGGTTTCAGTGGTGACGCTGCCCATGGCGCTGATGGCCGAACCGCGCGACAGGCCGCCCGAAACGTTCATGGCCACGCTGATGTGTGCGGGGTGGCTTGCCCGGGCGACGGCATGCGCGACCAGGCAGCCAAGCATGGCAACGCTGCCGCCGCTGCCTGGCAGCAGCATGACCCCGGCTGCTTTGGCGTCGGTATCGAGCTGCTCGGCCACGCGGTAGCCGTCAAGTTCCGCGGCTACGTCAAGATAATGGACGCCATTGCGAATGGCCGCCCGCATCAGCACATCGGCGGTGCTGGCAAACGGGCCGGCGCAGTTCAAGAGCACGCCGACATCGCGCAGCGCATGGTCGATGACGGTGGTGTCGTCCAGCGCAAACACGCGATACTCCACGCCTAGCTGCGCGGCCAGCGTTTCCAGTTTTGCCTTGCTACGGCCGGCCAGGACAAGCGGCGTGCCTGCCGCCCGGGCGTGTTCCGCCGCCATGCGGCCGGTGTAGCCCGTCGCGCCATAAATCATGAGCGTTTTCATATCAGTGGTGCCGTTCCTTGTAGACAGATTTCAGGCGATGGCCTAGTGAAATCAGAATACGTTTCGGCCCCACTCCCCACTCACCGGATCCTGCCCGAACATTGCCCATTTCTGCTTTTTCCTTGAAGGGCGGGTTGGCCTCTGTTAGCGTCGGCCCATGGAAAAGCAATTGCAAGAATTAAGGGTTCTGGCCAGCCGGGCCGAGAACCGGCCCACGGAAACCGGCATTCCGCGTGTCGCCATGGTCCAGGGTGAAATTCCCGAGCACCTGCTGGCCGCCGTCTACGACCCGATGATCAACCTGATTCTGACCGGATCCAAGACGATGACGGTCGGCGACAGAACCTTTCGCTATGACCCGGCCACCTACTTTGTGATGTCGGTGGACCTGCCCGCCGTTGGCGCTATCCACCCGGACGCAAACGGGGCGCCGTATCTGGCCGTGAGCTTGACGCTGGACCCCGCAATCGTGGCATCGCTTATCCACGACCTGCCCGTGGAAGTGTGCAGCACGCTATTTGATTCGGGGTTCTCGGTTGCGCCGGTGAATAGCGAACTTCTTGACGCGTGGGTTCGAATGCTTCGGCTGATGGATCGACCGAACGAAATCGCGGTTCTTGCTCCCGGCTATGAACGCGAGATTCTGTTTCGGGTGCTGCAAGGGCCGCTTGGTTGGATGCTGCGAGACATCGCCACGCCAGACACAGCGCTTTCGCGTGTTGGCGTGGCTATTCACTGGATACGCAGCCACTTTGCCGAACCGATACGGGTCGAGGCCTTGGCCGATATGGCGGCGCTGAGCGTGTCGGCCTTCCATCGCCATTTCAAGGCCGTGACGGCATTGAGCCCGTTGCAGTATCAGAAGCGCATCAGGCTGCTACACGCACGATCACAACTGTTTTCTGGCCAAGGCAACGCCACGTCGGTTGCGTTCGACGTCGGCTACGAAAGCCCAAACCAATTCAGTCGGGAGTATTCCCGCTTGTTCGGATTACCGCCGTCCCAGGACCTTGCAAAGGCCACGAAAACCATTCGCGGCGATATTGCAGTCTGACACCTTATATCTCTGAAACCTTATCTCGGCGGTCAGCCCGGACCGTCGCTCGCAGCCGCAAGAAGCGGCACCAAGATGTCGCTGATCGGCGTCGGAACGCCATGCGCCCGGCCGCGACGCGCGATGATGCCGTTGCGAATATCCCATTCCAGTGGCCGGCCAGCTTCGCGATCCGCGAGGATGGACGTGCCCATGTCCGCGGGTGCCGACTGGAATTTGTCGAGAATCTCTTGCGACACTTCGTCGCCAAGTTCAATGCCCTCTGCGCGTGCCACGGCCAAGCATTCCCGCAGGTAGGCCAGCGCCAGCCCGGCGATGTCAGGACGGCCGAACATGCCCGAGCGACGAGACGTGAGCACCATGAGTCCCGCCACGGCGTTCTGCATCAGCTTGCGCCAGGCGAGAGCGCTGAAGTTTTCGGCCAAGTCCACGTAGCACTGCGTGCCTTGCAGCGCTTCGGCCACGACGCGGGAAGCAGACGTATCAGGCAGCGTCAGGCGCACGTCGCCGCGCAGGCGTACCGAGCCATCGGATTGCGCCTGTGCCGGAAACCACACGACAGCGGGAACGATTCGTCCGCGTGGAGCGCGCGGTCCAACCTTCTCTAACTGCTCGAGCCCGTTCTGCAAGACGCACACGACTGTCTCTGGGCCGACCAGCACGGCGAGCCATTCGGCTGCCGCCTCGATCTGCGTGGTCTTGACGGCAAGAAAGACAAGATCAGCCGTACGAGTAATCTGCGTTGGGGTCGTCCGAACCGGACCGGGGACGGTCGTAGAGCCGCCGCCCTCTAGCAGCGTCAGGTGATCGCGGGGAGTCCGTCCACACAGCAATGGCGTGCGGCCGACCTTATGCAGCATCGCCGCGACTGTGGTGCCGATCGCACCAGGACCCACTACAGCAATAGGGTTGGTTTCAGTGTTCATCAAAGCGGATTCCTTTATGGGGCCATCTCGCGTGTCGCATGATGGGTGCCGTGGTGGCGCCAATTATCCGTCCAGCTTGAATTGACGGCGAGCGTTGGGTAGATGCTTCGTTCGTTATTTAATACAAACTATGATTGCAAAAAAGTAAATCAACAGAGGGCAGCCGTGCCACGTCCCGATCTCAATCTTCTTCTGGCGCTGGATGCGCTGCTCGACGAGGGCAGCGTTATCGGCGCCGCGCGCCGCATGCACTTGAGTGCGCCGGCGATGAGCCGCACCTTGAGCCGCATCCGCGAGGCGCTGGGCGATCCCGTGTTCGTCCAGGTCGGCCGCAAGCTCATGCCTACCCCCAAAGCGTTGGCACTGCGCGAACAGGTGCGGGCAGCGGTCGAACAGGCCTCGCAGGTGTTCGCTTCCGATGCCGAGATCGACCTGAAATCGCTGGATCGGCGTTTCAACGTGCGCGCCACCGATGAGTTTGTGAGTATCCATCTGGGCCATCTTCTGGATGCGATGGCGCGGGACATGCCACGGGCGATGCTGCGCTTTTCGCCGGAGGAAGACGACGTGGACGAAGAGGCGCTGCGCAGTGGTCGCATCGACCTGTTCATCAGCGCTTCGCGCAAGCTGGGGCCCGAGATTCGTGTGCAGTCCCTGTTCACCACGACGTTCGTGGGTGTCGCGCGCGCCAACCATCCGATTTTCGACGACGAGATCACGCCCGAACGCCTTACCCGCTGGGAGCACATCAACGTGTCGCGGCGTGGCAAGGCCGCCGGGCCGCTGGATGACGCGCTGGAAGCGCAGGGCCTGCGCCGGCACGTCGCCCTGGTGGTGCCCAATCCGTACACGGCGCTGTTCGCATTGCAGGATTCGGATCTGCTATTGCCCCTGCCCCGGCATCTGGCAAGCGCCGCGCTGTCCGCAGGCCTGCGCATTCGCGTATTCGACCTGCCGACACCGCTGGAAACGGTGCTGCTGACACAGGCCTGGCATCCGCGCCTGGAGGGTGATCCGGCCCATCAATGGTTGCGGCAAACCATCCATACGCTCTCCAACGAGAGCCAGGCACAGGCGGCCAAGCGCGCCAAGCCATAGGAAGGTGCTTGCCCCGATGCGTGCGTCTTACGCAATCGTTGGAGTGCAATAAATTCACTTTTCGGAATGATTGGGCCTACCTACAGTGATGCGTATTGATCTCTGTAGAAGGGTTGCAACGTGCATTCGGCGAACGTGCCTGAAGCAAATTCGGGCGTCTCTCCACGCCTTTCCCGGTTTCGGGACGGCTTGGCGCGTGGGCTGCCTTATCTTGATCTGACGACGCCACGCGCAACCTACGTAATGCGTTCGATCCTGGCCGCTTGCCTGGCCTTGGTGGTGGCTTATCTGCTGGAATTGCACGCGCCCTACGCGGCGGCTTCCAGCGTGCTGCTCGTCATCAACCCTGTCCAGGGCGGCGTGATCGGCAAGGGGGTGTGGCGGGTGCTGGGCACGCTGGTCGGGATGCTGGCGGCCTTCGTGCTGATGAGCGCCTTCGGCCAAATGCCCTGGCTCTTTCTGTTCGGGTTCGGCGTGTGGCTGGGGGTGTGCGTGGTGGGCATGACGCTGCTGCGTCATTTCCGGGCCTATGGCGCCACGCTGGCGGGCTATACCGTGGGCTTGGCGGCCTACGGCGCCATGCAGCATCCGGAACGCACCTTCGATCAGGTGATGGGGCGTGGCGCGTCCGTGCTGATCGGCGTGGTTTGCCTGGCGCTGGTGTCGGCCGTGTTCAGCAGCCGCAGCGTACATAGCCGCCTGGCCATACTGCTCGACCGCCTTGCGGCCGCGACGGCGGGCGTGTTGGCGACGCATCACCAGGCTATTCAAGGCACCGCCGAGCCGGGCGCCAAGCCCCTGGATGCCGGACGACGCTCGCTCATCACCGAGGTATATGGCGTGGACGATCTGCTGGCGCTGGGCAAGGCCGAGTCCGCTGATCTGGCCCATCGTGCCGGCACGGTGCGGCACACGATGGTGTCGCTGTTTTCGGCCTTGGTAGGCGGCGCGCCGCCCCTGCGCGAACACAGCGCCGGTCTCGCTGTGCTGAGTGCGTTGCAGCCGGACTGGGAGGAAGCATGGCGGGAGGTCGCGCAGGCTCTGGCGCAGGAACGCGGCTCGGCCGAGCGCGGCCCGACAGGACACGGCCCGACCTCAACGACACGAGCCATCGAACGACTGAACGCCCTGCGCGCCCGGCTGGTGGCGGTCCTGTCCGCGACCTCGCTGGACGATGCCTCCGAGCAAGCCGCCTTGATGATCGCAGGCGATCGCTTGATCGAGCAACTGGACGATTACCTGCAAGCCATCGAAGGTATCGAGCGCTTCCACCAAGCCACACCAACGCCGGCGCGCGTGTCCGTGCCGTTTCACCGCGACACGGTGGCGGCTTTCCAGAATGGCCTGCGCGCCTTGTTGACTGTGTTGATGGGAGGCGCCTTCTGGATCGCCACCGGCTGGACGGAAGGCAACATGATGCTGGCGGGCTTGGCGGCGGCATGCGCCCTGCTGTCCACTGCGCCCAATCCCGCGCTGGGCGCGGTCGAATTCATCAAGGGCACGGTGGCCGCCGTGGCGATGGCCTTTCTGTGCACTTTCCTCGTGCTGCCGCACGTCTCGGGCCTGCCGCTGCTGCAGGTGACCCTGAGCCTGTTCTGGTTGCCTGGCGTGTATGCCACCACGATGCCGCGCCATGCGCTGGCGGGCGTGGCCTATCTGGTGGCGTTCACGACCCTGGCGGCGGCGGACAACCCCATGCGCTACGACTTTGCCCTGTTCCTCAATGGCGCGGTGGCCTGGATCCTGGCGACATGTTTCACGCTGCTGGGCTTCAAGATCGTGCTGCCGCGCAACGGGGCGCGCGACGTCACGCGCTTGCGCCAGCGCATCCGCGACGCGGCGCTGGCCACCTTGCGCAACGAGCCGCCCGATGCACCAGCCTGGCAATGGCGCCAGCAACACCGCATCGCGCAACTTGGCGCCTTGCTCAGGACGCAGCCGCAGGCGATGGATCGCGCCATCGCCCAGGCGCTGACCAGCCTGCATCTGGGTCGGGAAATCCTGCGCCTGCGACGCTGGCTGCGCCAGGCGCCCCACGACGCCGAATGGCCGTGCGTGGTGGCGCGCACGCTGCGCCATCTGCGCCAGCGGGCCGATGATCCCGCGCGAGCCGCACGCCATGCCCGCCGCGCAGCGACCTCCTTGGCGCGTTTGCCGTTGCGGTCCAACGCCACGATGGATGAGGTGCGGCGCGTGGCGGTCGTACTGCTCGACATCGCCGCGCTGCTGGAACGCCATGCGAACGACGTTCCGTATTCCTCTGAAGGCCACACCCATGCTCAGTGAATTTTCTTTGGCCGGCATCTACCTGCCACCGTTCCTTGTGTACGCCTGCCTGGCGCTGCCTATCTATATGGGCCTTCGCTTCGTGTTGGTGCGTTGCGGGGTGCTGCGCTGGGTGTGGCATCCGGGCCTGTTCGAGTTCGCCATTTCCCTTTGCCTTGTTTCCCTGTTGGTGCTTTATGTCTGAACGTTCGTTTCCCGCCAAGCTCCTGCTGCGCGCAGGTCTCACCCTGGCGGTGGTCGTTGCTGCCGGGTTTCTGGTCAGCGCGCTGTGGCGCGCCTACGTCGTCGCCCCCTGGACCCGCGATGGTCGGGTCAGCGCGCATATCGTGCGTATCGCTCCCGAGGTGTCAGGCACCGTCGTCGAGGTCTCGGTCATGGACGATCAATACGTCAAACAAGGTGACCTGCTCTATCGCATCGACAATGCCAGCTTCGCGCTGGCGTTGGCCCAGGCCGAAGCACAGTTGGCATCCGCCGAGGTGTCCTTGCGCCAGAAAACCGACGAGGCGCGGCGGCGCCGGGGCATGGAAAGCCTGGTGCCGGCCGAAGACATCCAGCGGGCGAACCAGGCGGCCGCCATCGCCCGGGCCGACCTAAGCAGTGCACAGGTCGCCGTGGACAGGGCGAAGCTGGATCTTGCACGCACTGAACTGCATGCGCCAACCGATGGCTACGTCACGCGCCTGCGATTGAGCAAGGGCGACTACGCCGTGACGGGCCAGCCCAACATCGCCCTGATCGACGCCCACAGCTTCTGGATCACCGGCTACTTCGAGGAAACCAAACTGCGTGGCATCCAACCCGGCGCTTCGGCGCGGATCCGCCTGATGGGGTACGACCAGGTGTTGCCGGGGCGGGTAGCCAGCATCGGGCGAGGCATTACCGACAGCAACCAGCAGGCCGACGCGCAGGGCCTGCCAAGCGTGGAACCCAGCTTCAGTTGGGTGCGGCTGGCGCAGCGCATCCCGGTGCGCGTCGAGTTCGAGCATGTCCCGCATGACATCCTGCTGGCGGCCGGCATGACCGGCAGCATCGAAGTCACGCCCTCGCCAGGCGCGGCGGTGCCCCAGGGCCGCCTGATCTCGCTGCTACACCGCTGGATGTGAGGACAAGGCCATGCATGTACCTATCCCTCGCACTTGGTCGCGCCTTCGGCAGGCGCTGCTTCCTACCCTGTTGGCATTCCTGACCGGCTGCACCACCGTGGGCCCGGACTACCGCACGCCGACGCTGGATGTGCCCGCGCACTGGATTGATACCGACGCCGCCATGTCCAATGGCGACCACGATGGCCTGCGCACCTGGTGGCGCACCTTCCAGGATCCCTTGCTCAACCGCCTGGTCGCACAGGCCCTGGCGCACAATCAGGATCTGGACATCGCCTTGGCACGCCTGCGCCAGGCCCGCGCCGAGCGCGTGCAAATCGCCTCGGCCGCCTTGCCCGAGGTCTCGGTCGGAGCTGGCGGCGAGGCAACACTCGGCAGCAAGGCACTCAGCTCGCAGCCTGGCGGACAGACGCGAGCCTGGCATCTAGGCTTGGATGCGAGTTGGGAGCTGGACCTGTTCGGCGGCACGCGCCGCGCGGTCGAGGCCGCCGATGCCGGCATCCAGGCCTTGGCCGAGGACCATCGTGCACTGCAAGTAAGTCTGGTCGCCGAACTGGTGGCCGATTACGCCGGGCTGCGTGCCGCGCAACTGCGCCTGGCCATCGCACAAGACAACATTCGTACGCTGGCCGAAACCGAGCGCTTGGCTGAACAAGCGCACCGCAGTGGCCTGGGCACGCTGGCCGACGTCACCCTGGCACGCGCCGAGCGCGAAACCGCCGAGGCGCAGCCGCCCTTGCTGGACGCGGAAATCGCCCGTTTCAGCCATGCCATCGGTGTGCTGGCGGGCGGGTTTCCCGGGGACTGGCGTGCCGACCTTGCAACGTCCGCGCCGGCTTTGCCCATGCCAGCCGACCTGCCTCTGTCGCTGCCGTCGGACGTCATTCGCCAACGCCCCGACCTGCGCGCCGACGAACGACGCCTGGCCGCCGCCACCGCGCAAATCGGCGTGGCGCAGGCCGCACGCTTTCCCACATTCCGTATTCCCTTGGGGCTGGGCACCACCGCCAGCGTCATCCACGACCTGTTCTCAGGCGCCAGCCTGGCGTGGTCGGCGGCCGTGCAGGGTAGCCTGCCTCTCTACGACGCCGGCCACGCGCGCGCAGGCGTGACCGCGGCACAGGCGAACGCCGACGCCGTACGGCGCGTCTACGAGCGGGACGTACGTTTGGCGCTGCGCGACGTGGAAGACGCCTTGACCGCATGGACCAGCCAACGCCAACGACAAGCCGCGTTGCAGAAGGCCGTGGCCGCCAGCCAACAAGCCCTGGAACAGACCCGCCAACTCTACGCGCGCGGGTTGAGCGCTTACCTGCCGGTGCTGGTGGCGCAGCGCAGCCTGAACCAGGCACGCGATGCGTTGGTCATCAGCCAGTTGGGGCAATTGCAAGGAGGCATTGCCTTGTACAAGGCGTTGGGGGCTGGGTCGTCGGACACGGCATTGGCCCCTTAGATGCCGGCGTGAGCAGCCGGCACATTGAAGCCGCCCACCCTCAAAACGGCACCATCACCTTCAACGTCCCGCTATGGCTGCGCACGTGCTCAGAAAACTGCCCGTCATACTGCAACCGAAAATCCACGCCCCCTGCTCGCATCACATGCAAGCCCGCCCCCACCTTCCCCACCACATCATCAATAGGCAGCGTCGTATCAAACGACCCCGTCCCGGCAGGCGCGCCGCGCAGGCGTGCGCTGGACGTCCAATCATTCTTCGACAGGAACGACACACCCGCGTACAGGAACGGCCGCAGTACCGCGCCGTCGGGCAGCTCTGCGCGTCCGCCGAATTCGATCATGGGTGACAGGCCCATGATGAACTGGTCGTTGCCGTCCACCGACAAGGCCAGCGGGTTTGATCCCGACTCCTGGTATCCCGGCATGCGGGTATAGCTGGCGTCGACATCCAGGTAGGGCTTCACATACATGTTGTCGTAAGCGAAGGTGCGGGCGGCGCGCAGGCGCGCGTTGAAGCCGTAGACGTCGGGATGGCTGGTCAGGGTGTCTTGGTATCCCGCAATGTCGATGTTGCGATCCATGCGATAGCCGCCGTAGCCGCCGCCCACCGCCGCCGAGAACACCCACTGCCCTTCCTCGCGCTTGACCACCGCGCCGATATAGCCGCTGTCGCCATCGCCGCGTACGTTGCCGTTGGTGGCGCGCACTTTGCTGTTTTCATAGGCAGCCGAGCCGCCCACGAACCAGCCCGGGCTGACTTCACGCTGGCCGCCAAACTGGTAGGTCACCGTGTCGTAGCTGAAACCCGTCGTGCCCTTGCTGCCGTCCTGGTCGGTGGAGCGGCCCGTTACCTGGCCCCAGAAGCAATTCTGCTCGCCGGTAAAAGCGTCGACGCCGGTGAACGTGGGGCACGACATCATCCCGCCGGTGAATTGCCCAAGGTTTGCGGCCGACTGCACGGCGGGCGCGGCCGTGACGCCTGGCGACAGGCTGGCCACGCTGTCTTGATAGGTGCCCGCCCCCGCGCGCGAAGCCTGGTCCAACTGGCCGAACAGCGGCGCCAGGGCCGAGTTGCCGCCGGCGTCCCAGATGCGTTGAAGGTGACCCGCCACCTGCACTTGGTTTGACTTCAGTTGCATGGCCGGCGCATTGAAGTCGGCGGCCGACACACGGATTCGCGTGTCCTGGCCGACCTGGCGCGTGGCGTAATCGAAGACGGGGCTGTCCATGGCGTCCACGCTGCCTTGGGAACTGCCCTGCACCGTCAGCACCGTCAGCTCGCGGTCGGGCAGCAGCGCGGCGGCAAGCACGTCGATCTTGCCGTTCAGATCGCCATTGCCTTGCACCACCATTCGCGAGGCACGCATCTGGTCGAAATCCACGTCGGCGCGCAGTACGCCGCTATCGGCCTGACGGAAATTGCCGCTTACGGTCAGGGTCTGGAATTGGCCTGGCGAGCCAATCACGATCAGCCCCGAGTTGATGACGTTGGCCTGATACGCAACGGCCGCGTTGGCAACGCCGCCTGGCAGCACGTAGAAATTGCACGCGCTGGTGGAATCGCTGTTGCCGCAATAGACGTTGCCGGTGACGGTGCCGTAGGTGTTCAGGGTAAGAAAGGAACCCGCCGCCGTGGTGGAATCGCCATTGAACGTCAACGCCGTGTTCGACAACGCGGCAAGCGATCCGCCTGCATTGACGTTGACCACGTTGTTGTGGCCGTCCAGTATCCACACGCCCTTGCCGCTGTTGGTGCCACCCACCACACTGCCGTTGATGTTGACCGTTACGCTCTGTTCGCTTTGTCCGCCCTGGCTTTGCGCCATGATGCCCGTGGAATCCGAACCCGTTGCGCTAAGCGTTCCGCTTTGGTTGACGGTGACGCTGCTGGCATTGCCCGCGCTGCTGCTTACCGATCCCGCAAAGCCGCCCTGCGGGCCGCCGGCCAGGCCGCCGCCACCGCCGATGGACTGCGCGATGATGCCGTAGGAATTGGCGCCCACGGTCGACAGGTTTCCGTTAAAGGAAACCGATACGCTGCCGGCGCTGCTGGAGTTGAACGTGCTAGGCAGAAAGCCGGCCGAGTTCGTGGTGATCAGCTTTGTCGTGTCGCCCAGGATGCCGCCGCCGTCGGCGATGGACTGCGCCACAATGCCGTGCGCACCCGCGCCATGCGTGTTCAGGGTGTATTGCAGGTTCAGGCTTACCGAGCCGCCATTGGAATTGCCCCCGCCCAAAACCGTGGTGCCTACGCCGGTTGCCGTGCCGGAGGTAACGATGCCCCCGCCGCCACCGATTGATTGCGCGATCACGCCGATGGCCCGATCGCCATAGGTGTTCAGGTTCAGGCCGGTGGCCACATTGATGGCCCCACCCGTGCCGCCCACGCCAGCGCTGCCCGCGTGCAGGTTGAATTGCTGGCTGCCGGGCTTCGAGGCGGATGCCGTGCTGCCGGCCATTGCAATACCGCCGCCGCCGCCAATGGACTGCAAGACCAGCCCGTGGGCGCTGTCGCCGTTGGTCTGGATGGAGGCATAGCTGCCGCCGGCTACCGTGACGTTGCCGCCCGCTCCGCCGCTGCCACCCGTGGCCCCAACACGCAGCGAGCCCTTGGCCAGCGGCGATCCGGTGGCGCCCATTCCGCCGCCGCCGCCGATGGACTGCATGACGATGCCCATGGCGCCATAACCAGACGTGTTGAAGCTGTTGGTGCCGTTGCCATTCAGGAAGGCATTGATACCGTTGCCCGCGCCGCCGGATCCGCCGGAACCGCCCACCGAAATCGACACGTTGGATGTAGAAATGCTGGATGACGCGGTCGATGCGCCGCCCGCGCCACCGCCACCGCCAATGGATTGCAGTACCGCCGCGTCCGCGTAGTCGCCGAAGGTATTTGTGGAAGCGCCAAGGCTGGCGGGCGAGGAAGTCGTGCCTATCGCGCCGCCGTTGCCGCCAGCGCCACCGTTGCCGCCCACCGAAACGTTGAACTGGTACGTGGTGCCGGAATCGCCCAGCGACCCCGATGCGTTGTTCTCGCTGGTGCCACCCACCGCCCCACCCAGGCCGCCCGAGCCGCCAATGGTCTGCACCAGCAAGCCGTCTGCATCCGCGCCATGGGTGGTGATGTTGCCGTCGCTGTTCAGAATAATGGTGCCGCCGAAGCCGCCGCCGGTACCGCCGCGGCCGACCGACACAGTGCCCCGGACATCGGTGGTGCCGTCTTCGCTTTCACTATTGACGGCAAGCCCGACCTGACCGCCTTGCGACGCACCGCCGCCGCCGCCGATGGACTGAACCAGCACCGCGCGCGCGCCGTCGCCGTGGGTGACGACCGTGCTGGTGGGGTCGACGGTAAGCGACGCGATGCCACCCTGCCCGCCAGCCCCGCCGATGCCGCCCACGTTCGCCGTGATGGAAACGTTGGCGTCCACGTTGGGACTGCGCCCGGTGGCTGAGCCCACGCCGCCCGACCCGCCGCCGCCGCCGATGCTTTGCAGCACCAGGGCGTTCGCGGAGTCTCCCCAGGTGGTGATGGTGCTGCCCGCCAGGCTAAGCATGGCAGTACCACCGTAGCTGCCCGGCCCGCCGCTGCCGCCCACCGACGACTGAACGGTGCCGCCCACGGAGTCGCCCGTGCCAACCACCGTGGACAGCGCCGAGGCGCTGCCGCCCAAGCCGCCGCCGCCGCCGATGGATTGCACCAGCACGCCCTGCGAGTTGGCGCCGTAGGTGGTCAGAATCGAGTTGTTGATGGCCGACGACGCCGAGCCACCGCCACCGCCCGTTGCGCCGGAACCGCCCATTGCAAACGTCACCGCAACCCCAAAGGACGCGTCCTCGTCCGGAACGGCAATCGCCAGGGCCTTCGCCACCGACGCGCCGCCGGCTCCGCCACCGCCACCGATGGACTGCACGACCACGCCATGCGCGTCGCCATTGGTGGTGCCCGACGACCCTGTCGTCAGGCTTGCGTTGGAAACATTGCCCACCGCGGTACCGCCCGCGCCACCGCTGCCGCCGGTGCCACCCACCGCGACGGCGATGGCAAACCCCACGCCGGCGTCGTAGGAAGACGCCGCGCCGCCGGTCCCGCCGCCGCCACCGATGGACTGCGACACGATGCCGTAGGCATGGTCGCCGCTGGTATTCAATGTGTAGCCGTTCATGCCGACGGTGGACGAGCCGCCGTTGCCGCCGCCTCCGCCCTGGCCACCAATGACGGCCACGCCGCTTGCCGCGCCGCCGTCCCCGCCACCGCCGCCGATGGACTGGCCCAACATCCCGATTGACCCCGTCCCGCTGGTGCTCAGCCCGCCGGACTGGCTGATATTGACCGTGCCGCCAGACACCGCCGTGCCGCCCGCGCCGCCCAACGCGATGATGCCGCTGCTGACACCCGCTGTTCCGCCGCCGCCGCCAATGGCCTGCGCCGAAATGCCGTGGGATGACTGGCCGGTGGTCGAGATCGACGATTGGCTGTTGATCGTGACCGAGCCGCTGGCCCCGCCAATACCCGCATCGGCGCCAGCGTTGCCGAACAGTTCGAAGTTGCCCGTGGTGACACCACCGACGCCGCCCAGGGACTGGCCAAGAATGCCGATGGAGTCATCGTTCCGGGTCTGGATAGAGCCGCCGGTGGTGGTTACGGTGACTGCCTCGCCCGCGCCACCGCTGCCGGCGTTCTCGGGCGTGAAGTCGATGATGCCGCTGCTGGTCTCGACCCCGCCGCCCGCGCCGCCCTGGCTGATCGCCGAAATGCCGTGTGACTGCACGCCGTTGGTCTGAATGCTGGCGTTGCCGTTCATGGTGATGTTGATGGTGCCGCCGTTGCCGCCGGCCGCGCCGTTGCTGTCCTCGCGGCCCGCGCCGCCATTACCGCCCAGCGTGATCACATTGACGCCAGGCAGGTAACCGCCGGAAGTCGTGACCGACGACCCGCTGTTCAGCGTGACGGCGGTCGTGGTGTTGCCGTTGCCGCCGCCGTATCCGCCGATCTCGCCGCTGGTGTTCGTGATTGTCTGCGGGCCCATGCCGCCATTGCCCCCCAGCCCGATGACGACAATGCCGCCAGACGCATTCGTCAGGCTGGTGGGCGCTACCGTCGACGTGCTGGCCACGGAGACCTGGCCGCTGTTGACGACGCTCATCGCGCCGAATTGGCCACCGGTGCCGCCGTTATCGCTGCCGTCCTCGGACGTCATGCCGTTGCCGCCCTGGCTCAGGATATACAGGCCGCGTACGCTGCCCAGGGCCGACCCGTTGACGTTCACCGATACGTTGCCGGTGTTGGTGATGATGGTGGGATTCGAGTAGTTGGTCGCCCCGGCGCTGGAGCCGCTGCCGTTGTCATGCCCCCCGTCGCCAGCGATGGATTCGGCGCCGATGCCCCAGGCATAGCGCCCGGCGGTGCCGGTGACCGAAACGGTCGCGCTGTTGTTGATATTGACGACATTGCTACCCCCGCCATTGCCGCCGTTCTGATCGCCCGTCGCCGCACTGTCCTGGTTCCCGCCCACGACACCGATGCTGGCGCCGTAGATACCCACGCCGCCATACGGCAGGTTCGACACGCTGATGTTGCCGCTATTCGTGATCGTGACGGCTGAACCGTCGCCGCCCCGACCGCCGTTGCCCCCGCCAATCACCGTATCGCTGGCGTTGGCGCCAATACCACCGACCGAGGCGCCATAGATGCCGAACTGCGATCCTGAATCCGCCCAGATGCCGGGTCCGCTGCCTTGCCCGCTGGCGGTCGGTGCGTTCTGCACCGTGATGGTCCCGCCATTGTTGTTGATGGTGATGGTGCCGCCGTTACCGCCGTTCGTGGCGTTATTACTGGTGTCGCTGGACCCCATGCCGCCTGTAAGCCGAACGAAGATGCCGCCCTGTGGGGCGCTGGGCTGCAGCACTGCGCCGTTGTTGATCACCGTGTAGTTGCCACCGTAGTCGCCGATGTTGTCGCCGGTGCCGGCGTTGGCGGTATTGGTGACGGTCACCTGCGCCCCTGCCCCACCCTGGCTGGACGAAATGGTGCAGGTGGTGGAAGTGGAGGGATTGGTATTGACCGCGGGGCAACTCAAGGCCGCGGCGGCAGGCTGCGACATGATCAGGCCGACCGCCGTAACTGAAAGCAGCTCCAGCCAGTTCGCCGGACGCGGCAGCGATCGACGCGGTTCAAACCCAGGGCGCAAAGCGGCCCTTGCGCGCAAAGTTCGCGTTGCGGTCGCCTTCTTCATCTTCAACCCCTCGCAGCAAGCCCGTGACAACAGGCCGCATTAGTTTTCTGATTCATTCTGATGCCGTGGTTTTTATCACGCAGGCGTGTGGGCGTTTTGACGTTTCGACGAAACGCACTTTTCGGTCGACGAATCGGTGTCAGGCTTGTCAAAAAACCACAACGACAGTCCGTGCGCATCAGGCGGTCATTCTTGACGCGCAAGGTCTCAGTGACGAGCAGATGCAGCGCGCGATCCCGCTCCCAAGTTCATCAATGTGGGGCCGGTCGTTTAAGTCACGCCACATCCACCACGATTTTTCCGTGCGCGCTTGCGCTGGTGATTGCGTCGTAGCCCGCTTCTGCTGATCGCAGGTCGAACCGGCGGGGATCAAGATTCGGCCTGAGCTTGCCGGCTTCCACCAGCCGCGTGGCCTCGCGCAGCATGGCGCCGTGATGGGCGCGGTGCTGGCCGGTAAGAAGCGGATAAAGCGTGAATATTCCCGAATACGTGGCCTCGCGAAACGACAGCGGCGCCAACGCATGCGTGCCCCATCCCAACGCGCTGACGACATGCCCAAAGTGTTTGACCGCGGCAAACGCGGCATCCAGCGATGGGCCGCCAACGGTGTCAACAACCAGGTCAAAGCCCGCGCCCTGCGTCAACGAAGCCACATACGTCTCCACCGACTGCGCTTGGTAGTCGATGGGCGTTGCGCCCAGGCGAGCAACCAGATCATGGTCACGCAAGGCAGCCGTGGCAAAAACCTGGGCGCCCAAGGCGCGCGCCAGTTGCACCGACACATGGCCGACACCACCCGCGCCGCCTTGCACCAGCACGGTCTGGCCAGCTTGCAGGCGCGCGCGGTCGACGATGCCCGAATAAGACGTGATAAACGCAAGGGGCAACGCCGCCGCTTCGCGCATCGAAAGGTTCACCGGCTTGATGGCCAGCAAGTCGGCATCCACCACCGCATACTGGGCCAACGACCCCTGGATGCCACCGACACCACCCGTCATGCCATAGACCTCGTCGCCGACGTGGAACGCGGCTACGCCGGCCCCGACTGCATCGACCACGCCGGCCATATCGATGCCCAGCACCAAGGGCAGCGGATGCTTCGCGTGCGCGGCGCTGCCAGCCCGAATCTTGGTGTCCAGCGGGTTAAGGCCGCTTGCGGCGATGCGTACGCGCACCTGGCCCTGGCCCGGCTGCGGCATGGGGATTTCGGTCAATTCAAGCGGACCGTTGTAGCGGTTGATAACAAGCGCCTGCATGGTCATGATCAACTCCTTTCTGGTGTCTGGCCCGTCGAATGAACAGGTCCGTGCCTGCATCATTGATCATGCTATAACGCATGTAAATCAACGTTTCTGCACTTCAGTCAAACGAAAATGAATGACATGCATCTGGAATGGAGCGATGTCCGGGTCTTTCTGGCGATTGCCCGCTGCGGCACGCTGGGCGGCGCAGCGAAGCTCGTGGGCCAGACCCAACCGACCATGGGGCGCAGGTTGCGTGCGCTTGAGGAAGCGCTTGGGCACACGCTGTTTCAGCGCACCAGCGATGGTTTCGTCCTGACCGATGACGGCGCGGCCGTGCTGGCCTATGCCGAGCGAATGGAAGAAGAGGCGCTGGGTTTCACCCGCGTACTGGCCGGAAAGGAATCCCAGCTGAGCGGTCTGCTGCGGGTCTCTTCATCGGACTGGTTTGGCATCCACGTACTGACGCCCGTGTTCGCGCGCTTTCTGGCGAAGCACCCTGGCGTCTCGTTAGAGCTGCTTACGGATTCACGCCTTTACAACCTGGCGCGGCACGAAGCCGATCTTTTGTTTCGCATTACACCGTTCGACGAACCCGACGTGATCCAGCGCAAGCTGATGCACATCGACTACGCCTTGTATGGGCACGCCGATCTGGTGTCGCCATCACGCGGCGACGGCGACGGCTACACACTGATCAGCATGGACCGCGCCTTCGGTGCACTGCCCGACGTTGATTGGGTCAAGCGAATGCTGCCCAAAGCCAGGATCGTGTTCGGTAGCAACAACCGTGGCGTGCAGGCACGCATGTGCGCCGAAGGTTCCGGCTTCGCGGTTCTGCCGTGTCCGCTTGGCGATGCCACGCCGGGCATACGGCGCATTGACTTGGGCGAAGCGCCGCCGGGCCGCGATGTATGGCTTGGCTATCACCGCGACCTACGCCGAGTTGCAAGGCTGCGTGCCCTGCTGGACGTCACGGTTGCAGCATTGGCGTAGGCGTGAGCCAGACGCTGGGCCGTGTCATTCACCGGCCCAGATAATCCTCCACCGCACTCTCCACCGTGGGATGAAAGTGCGTGTCACTGAAAACCTCCGACAGTTCAAAGCGCTTGAGCTTGTCGCGGACCGGGTCCTTCATCTCGGCAAAATGCAGTGCGGCGCCCTGCTTGGCCAGAAGCTGGCTAAGCTCGCGCAGCATGTCGGCCGACGTCACGTCAACGCTGGTGACGGGTTCGGCGGCCACCACCACGCGCCGCACCGGCGTGGGCGACGCCTCGACGGCTTGCATCAGCCGTTGCTGAAACAGCTCGGCGTTGGCGAAGAACAGGGGCGCGTCCCAGCGGAACAGCACCAGCCCGTCTATCAGGGCAGCGTGAGGGTAGCGCTTCAGGTCGTGGTAGCCGCGCAGGTTCGGCACCTGGCCAAGCACCGCATAATGCGGGCGCCAGCCGTCCCACAGGAATTCGATGACGGCGATGACCACGGCCAGCCCGATGCCAGGAATGGCGCCGAACGCAGCCACGGCGGCAAAGCACAGCATGGATAGCCAGAACTCCCATTGCTGGATGCGATAGATGCGGCGCAGGTCCTTGAATTCGAACAGGCCGATGGCGGCGGCGATGACGACGGCGGCCAGCGCGCTGCTGGGCAAGTAGCGCAGCAGGTTGGGCGCCAGCAAGAGCAGCATGGCCACGGCAACCGCTCCCACGACGCCGGTAAGCTGGGTGCGCGCGCCCGCCGCTTCGGCCACGGGCGTGCGCGATGCGCTGCTGCTGATGGGAAAGCCCTGGAAGAATCCCGCCGCCAGGTTGGCCATGCCCAACCCCACCATTTCCTGATTCGGATCCACGCGCGTGTGCGTGCGCGCGGCATAGGTGCGCGACAGCACGCTGGTATCCGCAAACGCAATCATCGCCACGGCGCAGCCGCCAAGCACGATCGTGACCCAGTCCGCGTTGCTCAGCCACGGCAACGTGAATGTTGGCAGCCCTTGCGGGATCTCGCCCAGTACGTTGACACCCCGTGCATCCAGCCGAAACAGGCTGACCGCCAAGGTTGCCAGAATCACCGCAATCAGAATGCCGGGCACGCGGTCAAAGCGCTTTAGCAGCAAGATCACCGCCAGGGTCGCCGCGCCCACCGCAAACGCGTACCAGTTGGTGTGGCCATCGATAACCGCCCGCGTCAACAGCCACAGTTCCTGCAACGGGCCACCGCCGTCAATCGGAATCGCGAATATCTTGGGCAACTGGCTTGCCAGCACCGTCAATGCAATGCCGTTCATGTAGCCATAGCGGATGGGCTTGGACAGCAGTTCGGTGATGAACCCCAGCCGCAGCAGGCCCAGCACGATGCAGAACAAACCGGCGACGATGGCCATCAGGCTGGCCACGGCCACGGCGCGCATGGGGTCGCCCACGGACACGCTGAGCACCACCGCCAGGATCGGCGCGGCAAGCGCCGAGTCCGGCCCCAGCACCAGGATTCGGCTGGGGCCGAATATTGCATAGGCCAACAGCGGCACGATGGTGGCGTATAAGCCGTAGACGCCGGGCACGCCCGACGCCTCGGCATAGGCAATGCCCACGGGCACCAGCATCGCCGCCAAGGCCAGGCCGGCGGCCAGGTCGCGGGGCAGCCAACCAGCCTGATACGACCTTAGTACCGCCACCCCCGGCAGCCAGCGCAGCCAGAGCCGGGGTGGATGGTCGACGGGCGCGGCCGTGGGCGGCGGATAAGGCATGAAACACCTTGGCGGTAGCAACTGGGGGATGCATATGAAATGCGGTGACAGCGTTGAAATCCAAAGGGAAGTGGTTCGCCGTCAGTACATCAGCCAGACGATTACCGTTCCCCATGTCGTAATCAGGATATGCCCGAACGCGACGGTGCCAGAATAGCCGATGACGGCAATGGGGCTCTCGGATTTCTCCTGTACCGCGGCAAGACCCGCCGTCATGGTCTGCACCCCGGCCAGGGCGCCCAGCAAGAGCAGCGGTTCAAGATGCAGCAGATATCGCCCCACCAGCAAACCGACGAACAAAGGAACCATCGTCACCACGATACCCGCCAGGAAAATCGTCAGCCCCACTTCTTGCAGGGCTGCCACAAAAAGCGGGCCAGCCTTCAGCCCGATCATGGCGACGAAGCCCGCCAGCCCGATCGACTTCATGAACTCAAGCGCGCCATGCGATATGCGGCCAAACAACGGCTTGGCCGAGTTCCGCCAACCCACCAACAAGCCCAGGATCAATGTGCTGACACTGCTGCCCAGGGCGATATGCATGCTGCCAATGGGGAACACCAGCGATATCCCCACCACCGCGCCGATGAAGATGCCAAAGCCCAGCGCAACAAAATCCGTGGAATCCGATTCGCGCACCACGCTGCCGACACGGGCGGCCACCCGTTCAACCGCTGGCTCAAGCCCCACGATGTTCAACACGTCGCCACGCAGCAGCACCGTGCCCGGGCCTATCGGTATCTCTTGCCCCGCCCGCCGGATCTGGCGCAGGAACACACCGCGCACTTCCTCGGCCTGCTCGGCGATTTGAGCGACCGTCTTTCCGACGAAATCTGCGTTGGACAGCACCACGTTGAACATCGCGCTTGGAATATCGAGCAACTCTCGGTCGGCTTCCGCGACCGCGCTACCCTCCAGAAGTTTGAGTATCACCTCGCTTTTGCCGGAAACGGCAACCACATCCCCAGCCAGCAGGACTGTGGCGGGTGTGGCCAAGAATATTGCGCCATCGCGCCGGATGCGCTCAACGAAGATGCGTTCGGGCGCGTACAGGGATTCGACCCAGGCCACGGATTGGCCCACTGCGGGGCCATCGGCCTGGATGCGATACGCTCGCAACTCGAACCTGCGCCAGGCAGAGGTCACGCCCGCCTTCTGCCGCTGAATGCCGTACACCTTTTCAAGCCGGGCGCCTTCGGCTTTCAGGTCCAGACCCAACAGCTTGGGCCCCAGGCTTGAGCAGAACCAGATGACGCCGAATGTGCCGAAGATGTAGCACAGCGCATCCGCCACGGCGATTTGGCCGATAAGGCGGTCTTGCTCTGCAACGCTGATGGGCAGATGCCGGATGGCTTCGCTGCCCGTTCCGATCACGGGCGACTCGGTCAGCCCGCCTGATATCAGGCCCACGGCATACCCGAGTTCAAGCTTGAGCAAGCTGGCCAGCGCCCAGGCGGTAAGCAAGCCCGCAACCGGCACGACGACGCCCAGCACCGCCCACCGCCACCCGCCATCCTTCATGCCACGAAAAAAGCTGGGCCCCACCGAATAGCCGATACCGAACATGAACAACAGGAACAGCACCTGCTTGGCGGTGTCGGATACCGGCACACGGACGAAGTAGCCAATCAACAGGCCCGCCAGCAAGGACCCGGTTACCGGTCCGAAGCCCACCCCGCGAAACTTGAATCCGCCCACCCAATAGCCCAGCCCGATTGCCAGGAACACGGCCAGCTCGGGGTAGCGCTGCAGCATGTTGCTAAAGTAGTCCATGGCGTTCGCCCCTAGAAAGACGACGTTCTACCTTCTGGAATGTCCCGTACCCGCTTCCGCTGGCGCTCTATTCCGGGGAAGGCTCCGCAACAAAATGCCCGCCCAATGCAAGATGCAGATTCACGCGCTGAACCAGGCGTTGCGCGCGGATGTGCATCAAGTCGCTCTGGACCCGCAATAGATCGCGCTTGCGCTGCAACACATCAAAATCATCGAATTGGCCGATCTGCCGTTGCACCCGCGCCAACTCCAACGCACGGAGGCTTTCGGAAAACTGGCGCTGTATTGATCGTTCGCGCAGCGCCAATTGCTGTTCGCCTGTCAGGCCGTTTTCCACTTCCCCCATTGCCGTCAGGATCGCGCGGGCGTATAGCGCCAAAGCTTCGCGTTGCTGTTCGGTGCGCAGTTCCAGCGTGATCTGGCGGGTACCCCCGTCGAACAGCGGCCAGGCCAGCGACGCGCCCACCGGGAACACCCAGCTTTGCATGCTGGTGGCCAGGCCGGAATAGTCTTTCGTGAAGCGCCCCGCACCAGCGAATATCGAAATGGCCGGCAAGCGCGCGGCTTTTGCTTCCTCGGCGCCAAAGTACGCCGACACCAGGCGTTCGCGCGCGGCGACCAGGTCGGGCCTGCGGTCCAACAGGTCCAAAGGCAGACCGGGGGGCAGCAGCGCCGGCGCATCGGGAATGGTCTCGTTGGCTTGCAAGGCGCCGGCGGGATAGCGTCCCAGTATCAGCTCCAATGCCCGCAAGGCCTGGGCACGCGCCTGTTCACGCTGGGCCACCACGTCAGCCGCCGCGGCTACCTGTTCCGACCAATACGCCACGTCCATGTCGCTGACTTTGCCGATGCGGCGACGGTACTGCACCAGCTTGAGCTGCTCGTCGGTGGCGCCTTCAATTTGCTGCGCCAGCGACAGTTGGCCGCTTGCCTCCAGGGCAGCAAGCCAGCTGCGGGCGGTCAAGGCGCCGATGGACTGGCGGGCATAGGCGTAGTCCGCTTCGGCGGAACGGTATCCGGCTTCGCCAGACAGTTTCTGAGCCCGCGCCCTGCCCCACAAGTCGATTTCCCAGTTCAGCAGGATGGCGTAGCCATTGGCCGAAAACGCGCTGCCCGGCGTCGGGTCCGTGGCCGCGCGCGCGCCGATGCCGATGGTGGGCAAAAGGTCGGCGCCCGCCAACCTGGCCTGATGCGCCGCCTGTTGCATCCTGCTGGCAGCCACCCGTAGATCAATATTGTTGGCCAGCGCTTCATTGATCAGGGCGGTCAGCGTGCCGCCATCCGCAAAGCCGGCCCATTGCGGCGAGAACGCGGCGGCCGCTGTGCTGGCAGTCCATTGGTCGGGCACATGCGTGCCGGACATCGCTTGCTCGTACAAGGCGGTGTCCTCTGGGCGGTCCAGGTTGGCGCAGCCCGCCATGAAGGCCATGGCGCAGCACACCGTTGCAAGCATGCGTGGGGCGATCGGGCGGCGCGCTGGCATGGAGGCCCCCGTCAATGAAGCTTAAGGACCAGATAGTCGAGCTTGGCGGAGACGCGGACGATCACCTTGCGCACCATATGCAGCATCCCCAGGCTGTCTGTGTAGATGGCGGCGCGGCCTCGGGCACCCATGGCCAGCGCCGTGTCTTGCGGCGCTTCAAGGTCGATGCGCACGGCGAACTGCATGGGCGCGGCGGCGTGGGCGCCCTCGGCGGTCGTGCCGGGCAACACGCCGGATGCCTGGATTTGGCCCTGGGACGTTGCCCAGACGATTGAATCCACCTTGCCTTTGAAGACGTGGCCGGGGACGGTACGTAGCGACACCTCGACCTCGTTGCCAGGCTTGACCTTCGTAAGCTGATTCTGATCGAAGAAGGCGATCACCTGCTGCGTCGTCTCGACGAACGACATGATGGGGCGTAGCGGTAACGCCGCGGCGTAAGAGCCCACCCGCGCCTGCAAGTTGATGACGTACCCGTCCGCGGGCGCATAGAGCGTGGTCTGCGCCAATTCCCATTTGGCGGTATCCAGCTCGGCTTTGACCTGCGCCACGGCCACTTGGTCGCCGTCCACCACGGCGGATACGTTCAGCCGGACCTTTTGTTCCGCTTCGCGCGCCGCTTCCCAGTTGGCAATTCGTACCTTCAATTCACTTTGAAAACTCTGCACATCGTATTGGCTGCCCGCCCCGCGCGCCGCCAAGGCGGTGCTTTGGCGCAAGCGCATACGGGTCAATTCCACTTGCGCCAGGGCGGCTGCCGTCATCGATTGCGCCGCCGCCAAGTCGCGATCCAGCGACTGCTGGGACGTTTGCGCATCGATAAGCTTGGCTTCGAGCTGCCTGACTTTCAGCTCGTAAGGCTCGGCGTCCAGGCGCAGCAGTACGTCGCCTTTCTTGATCAGCCGATTGCCCTCCACGGGAATTTCCACCACGCGCCCGGTCACCCTGGGGACGATCTCGACCACATAGTTGACCACCCGCGCCTCTGACGATGAGGGCGTGACGACATTGATCGTCAGCACAAGCGCCACCAATCCGGCCGCGCCCACGGCGACCACGCCAACCTGCGATTGGATATTCCACGGGAGCAGCTTCAGCTTGATGAATACAAGCCAAACCACCAGCCCATACACGACCGCAATGAGCTCAAGCATTGCACCCCCTCGTCAACTAACTGTTTTGGGACCGGGCCGTGGTTCCTGTCGTGGTTCCTGTTCAGGACTGGTGTGGCTTTCTGTCTTGTTTTCGCGTGCCGTCTCGTCTTCGTTGGCGCTTATTTCCTGGTAATAGTGATCGTGCTTGTCTCGGCCGTAAGCCAGCCGGTAGCCGACCGGCTTTGTATACGCCCACAGCCAGGCAAAGGGCCACAGCATGCCCCCAAACACCAGGGACATCAGGCAGAGCGCCTTGATCGCATCGGCTTGAGGGTGATGCCGTTTTTCGGCAATGACTTCGGGCAGGACATGGAGCTTCCAGAATATCCAGATGGCCAGTATTGGCACCAGAACGAGCACGAACCAGACGAGCACATCGGCGATCGAGTCTTCCAGGTGTCCGGACACGGCATGCGCCGTAATGGGAATGAGTGCGGTCGCGATGGTTACGGCTACGAGGAGTCTTGACCGCAACTTGGCAAGAAACATATAGCGCCCCTTTTTCTCGATAACGCGATTCGCGAGAACTTGAATTGCATTGTTGCCACTGACTGCTCGCAAAGTCCATGCTAATTTCGGCAAAATACCGACAGTCCCGGCGCCCGGAGGAAGGTATGAATCTTCATCATTTCGAGTCGTTTGATTCGTATGCGCAAGCGATTCTGGCAGCGCACGCCCGCATATTCCTGCTGGGGCCTGGCGGTAATGAATGGCGAATCGGCCATCTTGATGTGAATGGCATCGACGTTCAACGTGGCGTCGCAACGGCGCCAAGCTTATGCGAAGCCACGGGCCGCCCCACGCACCTGACACTGCTGTTGTCGCAACCGCCTTCAAGCCCGACGTGGTTGAACGGACAGCCTTTTTCTCAGGATTCCGTCGGCATCCTGGCGCCGTCCAGAGGCTATGCCTTTCGGGCCGCGGGTTCGAATGAGTGGATCATGATTGCCTTGCCCCTCGGTTCGGACTTATTCGCGGGCAGTAGCTTGATGGCGCAGACGCTGCGGCGCTGGGCGGACGCAGAAAGCATGGTGCGTACAGACTACCTGCAGGTCGCGGCATTGCGTGATGCCGCCATCACGTCATTGGCGCCGTCATGTCCGCCGGAAATCGGCCGTCGCCTGATCGAGCAGCGCTTGTTTGATCTGATCGCTTCCCGCACCCCGGTTCAAAGGTGCCGGGGACGCCCTTCGATATCAATGTCCAAGCTGTGCGAGTCCGCCCTGAAGGTTTTTCGCGAGCAAAACGCCACCGCGCATGTCAACGACCTGTGCAAAGCCATGAGGATCAGCGAGCGCAGCTTGCGAGACTTTTTCCTGGCGTGTTTCGGCATGGGACCGGGGCATTATCTTTGCCTGCGCAAGCTGCACGAAGTTTATTTGGATCTTGCCAAAAACCGCGACCCGCGAATGACCGTAGCGGATTGTTTTCTTCAGCACGGGTATGCGTATTCAACGTATGCGGCGGCCCACTACCGCAGATTGTTCCTGGAAACGCCGTCCCAGACACGCCACCGGCTGCGTCAGCAATAACGCCGGGTACGCCCAATTTCTTTCCTTACAGATTTTCGCCGGAATCATCATGGACGTAAGGCTTTAATCACGTTCACAATCAACGCCGAACGCCTGAACTGGTCACATTGATCCTTCCCATCGGACTCGCACAACGGGTAGAGGAGTGAAATCATGGCTAAGAAGAATACGGCTGAAAAGAACACGGAAAAAAAGAACACGGAAAAAAAGCAGGATGCGGAGGAAAACGGCGCGCCAGAGCAGCCCGCGTTATCGCGCAAGCGATACGAAGAGGAATTGGCCCGGCTCCACATCGAACTGGTCAAACTTCAACAGTGGGTCGTCCACACGGGCGCCAAGGTGTGCATTATTTTTGAAGGACGCGATGGCGCTGGCAAAGGGGGCACGATCAAGGCCATTACAGCCCGCGTCAGCCCGCGCGTCTTCCGTGTCATCGCGCTGCCCGCACCCACGGATCGCGAGAAGACCCAGATGTATATGCAACGGTACCTTCCCCTCTTGCCCGCCGCCGGCGAGATCGTGATTTTTGACCGTAGCTGGTACAACCGCGCCGGGGTGGAACGGGTGCTGGGTTTTTGTACCAAGGAAGAGGCCAAGGGCTTCTTGAAGGCGGTGCCGCTGGTGGAGCGCGCCCTCACGGAATCTGGAATCATCCTGCTCAAGTACTGGCTGGAAGTCAGCGAAGAAGAACAAACGCGCCGCCTGCAAGCGCGCATCCACGACGAGCGCAAGATCTGGAAGCTATCCAAACTGGATCTGGATTCGTACAGCCATTGGTATGACTATTCGCGCGCGCGCGACGACATGTTCGCGGCCACGGATACAGGCTTGGCGCCCTGGTTTATTGCCGATTCCAATAACAAGAAGCGGGTGCGGCTGAATATCATCAGCCATATTCTGCAGAGCATTCCGTACAAGGCGCTGCCCAGGACAAAAGTGACGTTGCCAAAGCGGCAAAAGCCGCAAGGCTACCGCGAACCCACCCACACCATCAGGCAAGTTCCACAGAAGTTCTAGTCAGTGCGGTGCGGCGATACGGCCGAGACCGGCGGGGTTCCTCAAGCGGCGCAAGGATAGGAAAACAGAATATTCCCCTGCGCCGCAGTTCAAAAATTGAAGCGGCCGACGCAGACCATGCGTCGCGAGGAACGTTGAGGTGCGTGCGCTGGTCCAGGTTCAGCCCGCTGACCGTGTAGGTAACCAACTGCCCGTTACAGCCCGGGTTCGCCTTCCCATTCAAGCTGTTTACAAGCTTGACGTACTCACTGGGCGGGATTGTCTTCATTGTGGTCATGGCATCTTGCTCCCAGGTTTCGCGTGCCTATCCCTGACGGCATATCTGCATTTTATTGAGTCCGGCCGCGACGTTGCGCAAGCCATGCGGTCTGGCGAAGCAAATAGTTGACGAGGATCAACAACGATGTTGAGTCCATGCGAAATGCCATGCCGACGTGATTCATAGTGTCCACAAGACGACTCTGTCATGGACGTACCGCTGACTTTGCATGCTTCTTCGTCGCCGATTACGGGTATCCACAAAGGAGAAGGACATGACCTGGTTTGTTGCAACCTTGAAAGCCTATCCAGAGATCGCCATTTTCCTGGCGCTGGGGATCGGCTACTGGATCGGGGGCAAGAGCTTCAAGGGCTTCAGCCTTGGCGCCGTCACCGCTACCCTGCTGGTGGCGATTGGTATCGGCATTCTGGGCGTGAAGATTTCACCCAATGTGAAGTCGGTCTTTTTCCTGATGTTCCTGTTTGCGGTGGGCTACGGCGTCGGTCCCCAGTTCGTGCGGGGCATTGCCAAGGACGGCTTGCCTCAAGCGATCTTTGCCGTGTTGATGGCGCTGCTGTCGCTTGGGGCAGCCGCGGTCGCGGCGATCCTTGCGGGCTATGACTTGGGTTCGGCCGCGGGGCTATTCGCCGGTTCGCAGACCATTTCGGCGTCGATGGGTTTGGCGACAGACGCGATCAACCGCCTGGGACAAACCCCCGGGGAAACGCAAGCCTTGCTGGACGCCATGCCCATCGCCTATGCCGTGACCTACATTTTCGGTACGGTGGGCTCGGCGATCATACTGGCGCAGATTGGCCCGAAGCTGCTGGGCATCGATCTGGTGGCGGCCTGCAAAGCCTATGAACAGAAGCTTGGCGCGGGCGGCGGCGCGGCTGACGCCACCCAGTGGTACGAATTCGAGGTGCGGGCCTATTCGGTCGCGCCGGAAAGCCCCTTCATCGGCAAGACCATTGGCGAGATCGAGGCCGGCACGCAAACCGGCTATCGCGCATTCGTGGAACGGGTACGTCGGGGTGGCGCCGTCATCGAGGTGGATCTGACCACGGTGATTGAAGCGGGCGACGTTGTCGCCATTGGTGGCAAACGCAATCAATTGATCGAGCGGCTTGGCCCCAGCGGCCGCGAAGTCGAAGATGCAGAGCTCTTGGACATCAAGACCGAGGGCGTGGACATCTACATCTCGAACAAGAAAGTGGACGGCAAGCCGCTGGAAGAACTGGCCAAGTGGCCAGGTGCGCGCGGCGTTTTCCTGAAGCGCATTCGGCGCGGCCCGACCGAAACACCCATTCCCGTGCTGCCCAAGACGCAGTTGTTCCGGGGCGACGTCATTACCGTCGTCGGCCGCACGCAGGACATCAATGCCACCGCCAAGCAACTGGGCTATGTTGACCGGCCGACCACCGTGACGGACGTCGCGTTCATGTCACTGGCGATCACTCTGGGTGCCCTGATCGGCGCCATTGTGATCAACGTCAGCGGGATTCCCATCACGCTGTCCACGGCGGGCGGCGCGCTGATCGCCGGCATTGTGTTCGGCTGGTTCCGGGCAATTCATCCCACCTTCGGACGCATTCCCGAGCCCACCTTGTGGTTCATGAATTCGGTGGGTTTGAACGTGTTCATCGCGGTGGTGGGCATATCCGCCGGCCCCGGCTTCGTGGCCGGACTTCAAAAGCTTGGCATCAGCCTGTTCCTGTGGGGAATCTTTGCAACGGCGGTGCCGTTGATCGGCGGCATGTTGCTGGCCAAGTACGTCTTCCGCTTCGACCCCGCCTTGATCCTGGGGATTTGCGCGGGCTCCCGCACCACCACGGCTGCATTGGGCATGGTGTGCGACGCCGCCAAGAGCCAGGTGCCCGGGCTGGGCTACACGGTCACCTACGCGGTCGGCAACACGCTGCTGACGATCTGGGGCATGGTGATCATCATCATTCTTTCTTAGCCGACAACCTCGCCCGCTGCCTTGTTGCGCACGCGCGGCAGGCGAGCGGGAAAGCCACCAAAGGAAATGCCATGACGAGCAAAGCGGATGACAGTCAGCACTTGGACCACCTGTTCTCAAACTCCGCCGCGCGTTTGGACAGGTGGCGCGATATGAATGCAAAGGCACAAGCCTGGGCGGGCGACGCGCGCGGCGGCAAAGGCCACGCCGGGGCCGCCGCCGTGCAAGAGGCGCTGGCCGAATTGCTGCCCATGGAAAGCTACTTCGCGTATCCGGGCACGCCTCTGCTGCGCGCCCTGGAAGAACGCCTGGCGGACCACGACGCCATGGGCACGGCGCGCCTGATTCTTCGCATGAGCAATGCCTTGCTGTCGGGCAGCTATCGCTACCACGACAGTGAATGGACGGCGACGGATGAATCGTCCTCTGACGCGCAAGAGCACCTGCTGCCCGGCTTGGGCGGGCAAGCCGCCCGGCCGCCGTACTTTGAAGTGCTGCTGGTGTCGCCCATGTCGGCGGCGCGCTCGGCGGCGATATGCCACGAACTGCGTCACTTGCGGCGTGCCGACGACGGCCTGGTGTATGAACCGGTGCTGGTGGGCAGTTTTGAAGACGCCATCCTGGCCACGATATTGAACGGAAAAATCGAGGCCGTCGTGATCTATGACGGCATTTCCATGTCGTCGGCGCACGATGTGCCGCTGCTGAAGCATTTCCTGGACGTCTACCGGCGCCTGGATACCTCCCAGGCGCCGGCCGGGATAGGCGTCAGGCTGGCGCGCATCATCGCCAACATCAGGCCAGAGCTGGATATCTACATGCTGACGGACCGCAAGGTTGAACAGCTGGCGGGCGACCCCGCGGCCTCGTCCATCCGCCGCCTGTTCTACGAGGCCGAGGAACCCATCGAAGTACACCTGAGCATTCTGGAAGGCGTGCGCGAGCGCCAGACAACCCCATACTTCGACAACCTGAAGCACTACGCACTAAGGCCGATCAGCACCTTCCACGCGCTTCCGATTGCACGCGGAAAGTCCATCATCAAGTCGAACTGGGTGCGGGACTTTGGGGAGTTCTACGGCCTGAACCTGTTCCTGGCCGAGACATCCGCCACGACGGGGGGGCTGGACAGCATGCTGGAACCCACGGGCAACATCAAGACCGCCCAAGAGAAGTTCGCGCGCGCGGTGGGCGCGGATCATGTGTTCTTCGTGACCAACGGAACGTCGACGTCGAACAAAATGGTTTACCAGGCGGTGACCAAACCGGGCGACATCGTCATCGTCGACCGCAACTGCCATAAGTCACATCACTATGGAATGGTGCTGTCCGGGGCGCAGCCCCTGTACGTGGAAGCCTATCCCATGACCGAGTACTCGATGTACGGGGCCGTGCCGCTACGCACCATCAAACAGGCACTGCTGGGCTTGAAGGCCGAAGGCAGGCTGGACAAGGTCGCCATGGTGACGCTGACCAACTGCACGTTTGACGGGCACATCTACAACACCCGCCAGGTAATGATGGAATGCCTGGCCATCAAGCCAGACCTGATCTTTCTTTGGGATGAAGCGTGGTTCGGCTTTGCGCGTTGGTCGCCCTTCCTGCGCCCGCGCACCGCCATGGGCGCGGCCGCCGCACTGGAACAGTGGCGTGATGACCCTGCTGCCCTGCAAGCCTGGGAGGAACAGGCCCAGGAACTGGGAGAAGATCTGGACCCGAAGGACGCGCGCTTGCTGGACCGGCAGTTGGTGCCGAATCCCAAGACCATGCGCGTGCGGGTGTACGAAACCGATTCCGTGCATAAATCCATGTCCAGCCTGCGCCAGGGGTCGCTCGTGGCCGTGCGCGACGAAGATTACGAACACCACATTTCGGCGTTTCACGAAGCCGTGTTCATCCATGCGTCCACATCGCCCAATGCGCAGATCATCGCGTCGCTGGATGTCGCGCGCCGGCAGATGGAGCTTGAGGGATACGAGCTGGTCATGCGCGCCATCGAGGTTGCGCTGGCCATTCGCCGTGAAATCGCCAAGCACCCGATCATCTCGAAGTACTTCAGCGTGCTGGGCGCCAACAAGATGATTCCGGACGAGTTCCGCCCTTCAGGATTCTCGGATTACCTGGCGCCCGGGATGAACTGGCTGACGGCGGTGCAAGCCCTGAAGAATGATGAATTCTGCTTGGACCCCACCCGCATGACGCTGGTGTGCGGCACGGCGGGGTACGACGGCACCGCCTTCAAGAACCTGTTGGCGTCGACCTACAACATCCAGTTGAACAAGACCTCGCGCAACAGCGTGTTGCTGCAAAGCAATATCAACAACACGCGCAGCGACGTCGCGGCGCTGATCAAGGTGCTGCTTGAAATTTCCGGGTCGATCGAAGCCAGGCTCAAGGAAGGGGGTGAAGCCGAACAAGCGGCGTTCGCGGCGAAAGTGCGTAGCCTGATGGAAGACGTTCCCAACTTGCCCAACTTCAGTCGCTTTCACGACGGGTACCGCGACAATTCAGCCAGCGCCACTTCCGAAGGGGACATACGCACTGCCTTCTTCGCGGCCTATAACGAAGACGAATGCGAGTACATCCCGCTGTCGGCGGCAGCGCTGGATGACCGCCTGGCCAACGGCCCTGAACTGGTGTCGGCGAACTTCGTGATTCCGTACCCGCCCGGGTTTCCCATCATGGTGCCCGGCCAGATCATCGACGCCGACACCATCGAATTCATGCGCAAGCTGGATGTGAAAGAGATCCATGGCTATAACGCCGCACGGGGCATCAAGCTGATCAAGCCGGCGGCCATCAAGCCTCGACCGGCAAGCGGTCAATAACGGCCGTCAGCGCAAGCGCCGGGCGCGTGTGATTCGCTCGCGGATCAACGCTCGGCGCCGGGGTTCGACGCGGCGGGCGTCGGGGGAGTCGCAGGCGTGGCGGGCGTCCCAGCCGTCGCCGGAGCCGTATACCACCGCTCCGGCGCCACCACCTTCGGTTGGTCGGGGTCGCCTTCGTAGGCCGGCGTCATGATCTGCACGCCGTATTCGTTGAAGACATCCAGGATGTGGCGGTGCAGTTCGGCATAGGTCTTGGCGATTCGTTGCGTGTCGCGGATATAAACGTTCAATTCATAAGTCACCGCGAAGTCGCCCAGCTTGGTCAGCAGCACGAATGGTCCCGGCTCGGTGAGAACGCCCGCCGTCCGCTGCCCCGCCGTGCACAACATCGCTTCCACCTGCCGCCATGGGGTTTGATAACCGATACCGACAGAGGTATGCAGAATCAACCCTTTAGTGCTGGCCAGGGAACTGTAGTTGGTGACGTCGCTATTCAGGATCTGAGAATTCGGAATCGTGATTTCCTCATTCTTGTTCGTTCGAAGATGGGTCACTTGCAGGCGAACGGCAACGACCTCACCAATCACCTCCCCCACCTTGACGCGGTCACCCACCTTGAAGACCCTGCGATACGTCATCAGATACCCGGCGATGAAATTCGAAATCGCGGTTGACGAACCCAGCGACACCACCAGGCCGATGAAGATGGAAATGCCCTTGAAGGCCGGCGTTTCGGAGCCGGGAATGTAGGGGTACGCCACGATAAAGGCGAATGCCAGAATCAACACCCGCACCAGCTTGTAAGTCGGAAGCGCCCATTCCGCCTCGAACTGGGTAAATGCCACGCGGCGCTGGTCCACCGCCTCGAAGAATTTCCTGACTCGCCGCAGGACGAACCGTGCCAGGTAATAGATGAGGACAAGAATGACCAGATCGGGAATCACGGCCGCCAGGGATTTACCCAACCTTTCGCCGGCGCCCGCGGCCAGATCGAACAGGTCATTCGAGATAGCGCGAGTCCAGGGAAACAACGCCAGCACGTATTGCAGGTAGGCATACACGGATACGACGATGGTCACCGCGCCAACCGCCAGCACCAGGCCGTGCAAGGCTTTCCAGATGGTATCCATGCGCAGGATTTCAAACGACTGGATGTCGACCGAACGGACCCGGCTCTTCAGCAGCTTGGACACCGCCTTGTCCAGCCACCGGTTGAGCATCAGCAGAATGGCAATTCCCAGCGCCAGCAAGACGGTGGCCCCGGCGCTATACAGCCCCGCCTTCAGCAGCGTGTCGGGTTTGCGCGCCTGCCGGAAATCGTCAATGGCGCGTTGAATACGCAACAGGTGCAGCGCCGCAAGACTGTCGCGCGTGGTCTGCTCAAGTTGAGCATCCGCGTCGGTGACGAGCATCAAGGGGTTCCCGCCTGCCCTGATTACCGTGCCGTTCTCTATAACCTCGGTTCGCAGGTCGCCGCTGGGAAACGTGGCCTGGGCCGCCACGCTCTCGATTCTTTCCCTGATGGTCTCGGCGCGCTTCTCAGCTGGAAAAGAGGACAGCCCGCGCACCTTGAACAGCACTTGGCCATCGATCTCTACCGGGGCGGTTTCAAGCGTTACTTCAAGAGAAGAGGACGCTCCCGGACGCCCATCATCCGTCGCCGCGCGAAGCGGAGTCATCATCATCAACAACAGCAGCGCGGCAAGGATGGAGACTTGAATGGTTCTAGTCATGGTGTCCTCTCTTGCCGATATCGCTGTATTCGTCCGCCCGTAAGCGACGATTCTCTTGGCGGGCACGATCGCCCGCCGGCTGATTCAAGCAGTTTGATCTTAGCGCTATCGACGCGCAAAAACAGTTAATAATGCGGGTCCTCGAAACCAAAATAGAGAGACCCTGCGATATGAGTCAGCACACACCCGGCCTATGGCACCGACTGCGGCGCCCGTTGTTCGCCCTGCTCTTGGGCATGCTGCCTTTCTGGCTATTTCTGGGCACCACCCAGCAGGCCTCGGTGAACGGCATCAAGGTGCAAGATTCCAGCTTCAATATCCTGGGTTTGGTCCTGGCCATCGCCGGTCTGGTCATGGCGGTAAAAATGCTGAAGAACGACGGCTCGTATGGCGAGCCGTCGCGGTGGTGGGCACGCTCCGTGCTGTGCATTGCGGCGGCTTTGCTGTGCGTGTTCCAGATTGGCCAATCCGCGGGTCTCTACAACGTCAATGTCGGCCAGTCGATCCAGGAGTTGCAAGCCAGGCTCTTCGGCCCGAGCGAACCGCGTCCGCAATCATTGGCAAACGAGCTAGACAAGGAAATGCGCGCGCGCACCGAACAGCGCGCGGCGACCGTCAGCCAGGTACTGCTGCAAGACGACATCACCACATCACTGGCCCGCATTCACGCAAATGGCACGCTGTACAACCTGTATGCCGAAAAGTGCAACAACCCAGGCAAGCGCTTTGTGCTGGACGAGATCCCGGCACTGCTGAACGAACAAGACAAGACGTACATCGCCAACGCCCAGAAGTTGGCGGCGCGAAATGCGTCGGATCGCTTTGATTGCCAAGGCGCGCAGATGCGCGACTTCATGACGAACTGGCTGGCTGGCGACGTGCTGCGCGACCGTGCCAACCTGGCCGTGCAAACCGCCGCCTACCGCGAGCGCTTCGGCGACAATCCCGCCGGCGCGGGCGACGATGCGCTCACCACGAACGGACTGGGCGTGTGGCTGGGCGACACGATTGCCCAGGTGCAGACCGCCTTCGGCACCACCCGCATGCCCGAGCCAGCAGGCAAGTCCGGCAAGACCAAGCTTGACTTTCCCGAGCGCGGCATTGAACTGATGTTCAGCTTCGCCGGCCAGGTCGATTCCATTACCGTGCGCGCACCGTTCAAGGGCAGCATCGTGGGCCTGAAGGTGGGCGACAGCCGCCGCACCGTCAACCGCCTGCTGGGCGAAAGCTGGATAGACGTGCGCCTGCCCTACGACAACGCGGCGGCCGACTACGACATCCAGTTCCGCAAGAAAACGCCGGGCACCCTGTCGCAATGGCTGGACCGCCGCAACGGCAACCCGCAAACGGTGCTGCTGCTGCAAGGCGCCAGCTATGCCAGCCAGGTGGATGAGATCAGGCTAGTTACGCCGCGTAGGCCGGGATAAGTCGGGGGCAACTACGGGTGATTTCGGGGTAACTCCGGGGGCGCGGCAACCCGCGTCACCGTGATGCCGCGATGACTGCATTGATCAGATTTTTATATTCCGCGAGCGCTTTTTTATGTAGGCTACGAAACTGTATTGATTAGCAGATGCCCCTTCGCCATCACTCGAAACAATTAGTTTCGTCATATTGCCATTGCGTTTTCCTCTGCCAGGGGCTGCTGATTTCCACTCCGTAGTTGCGTGACTTTATTGCCCGATAGAACCTCGTTTACGACGCTGGCCCAGCCCGTCAATGTATGGAGAAATCGTCAACATGAAGCCCACTCGCGGTACGAACGCCCCCTGGTCAAACTCCCCTCATGTCGGCAGCCCGCTCAAGCGCGGCCGCTTGGCGTCCGCCACCTTGGCGGCGCTATTTTTTGCCACCGCAAGTTCGGCCTGGGCGCAACAGGCGCCCAAACCTGCCGAAGACGCCACCAAGCAGGCAAATGCCGCGCTGCTGAAAGAGCTGCCATTTTCAGACAAGACGTCTTTCGAACTTGCGCATAAGGGTTTCATCGCCCCGCTGCCCGCTGCCATGATCAAGGGCGAGCAAGGCAATCTGGTATGGGACCCCACCAAATACAACTTCATTAAAGAAGGCTCGGACGCCCCGGACACCGTCAACCCCAGTCTGTGGCGGCAATCGCAGCTTTTGAATATCTCAGGCCTGTTCCAAGTCACGGATGGCATTTACCAGGTTCGCAATCTGGATCTGTCCAATATGACGATCGTGGAAGGCAAGGAAGGCCTGACGATCATGGACCCGCTGATTTCTACCGAAACCGCCAAGGCGGCGCTGGATCTTTATTATCAGCATCGGCCAAAGAAGCCGGTGGTGGCGGTCATCTACACCCATAGCCATGTGGATCACTACGGCGGAGTGCGCGGCGTGGTGGACGAGGCGGACGTCAAGGCCGGCAAGGTCAAGATCTATGCGCCCCTGGGCTTTCTTGAACACGCCGTGGCCGAAAACGTCATGGCGGGTACGGCAATGAGCCGGCGCGCCAGCTACATGTACGGAAACCTGCTGCCGCCCAGCCCGACGGGCCAGGTAGGCGCGGGCCTGGGCACCACCACGTCCGCCGGCACCGTCACCTTGATCGCGCCGACGGACATCATTGAAAAGACCGGTGAAACGCGCACCATCGACGGCCTGACGTATCAGTTCCTGTACGCGCCGGGCAGCGAAGCCCCCGCCGAAATGCTGTACTACATCAAGGAAAAGAAGGCGCTGAATACGGCGGAGGACTCCACCCATACGCTGCACAACACGTATTCCCTGCGCGGCGCCAAGATTCGCGACCCGCTGGCGTGGTCTAAGTATTTGAACGAAGCCCTGGCGCTGTGGGGTGATGATGTGGAAGTCATGTACGCCATGCATCACTGGCCGGTGTGGGGCAAGAAGGCGGTCCAGGAACAGATCGGCATGCAGCGCGACATGTACCGGTACATCAACGACGAGACGTTGCGGCTGGCCAACATGGGCTACAACAAAGAGGAGATTGCCGAGCAGGTGAAACTGCCGAAGTCCATCGCCGACAAGTTCTCGAACCGGGGCTATTACGGGTCTTTGAATCACAACGTGCGCGCCACGTATGTGCTTTATCTGGGCTGGTTCAATGGCAACCCCGCTACCTTGCATACACTGCCTATCGAACAAGGGGCAAAGCGCTATGTCGACATGATGGGCGGAACCGACGCCTTGCTGAAAAAGGCGCGCGAGTATTACGCCAAGGGGGATTACCGCTGGGTAGCCGAAGTGGTCAATTACGCGGTCTTTGCCGACCCGAAGAACCAGGCCGCGCGCGACCTTCAGGCCGACGCGCTGGAGCAGATGGGCTATCAGGCCGAAAGCGGTCCGTGGCGCAATTTCTATCTGACAGGCGCCAAGGAGCTTCGTGAAGGCGTGAAGAAGCTGCCCGTGCCCGACACCGCCAGCCCCGACACAGTGCGCGCCATGACGCTGGACATGCTCTTCGACTATTTCGCCGTCCGATTGAATCGCGAGAAAGCCGCCGGCAAGCACGTCGTCCTGAATGTGGACTTCACCGACACCAAGCAGCAATACACGCTTGAAATGGTGAACAGCGTGCTCAACCACACCGAGGGCAAGCCGGCGAAAGAGCCTAGCGCCAGCGTATCGCTCACGCGAAACACCTTGAACGACATCATGTTGAAGCAGACGACCTTGAAGGACGCCATGGCCAAGGGCGACGTCAAGATCACCGGCGATCAGTCAAAGCTGAACGATGTGTTCGGCTCGCTGGATGACTTTGAATTCTGGTTCAACATCGTCACGCCGTAGCAAGGGCATTTGGCGTGAACGGGGCCGACGTGAACAAGCGTCGGCCTCGCAGTCCCTCCCCCGGATTGCGGTCAGTTGCTGTTGACCCAGTCCTTCGTGTCCTGGATGAACCAGGGCAGGTTCAACCTTTCGCCTTCGCCAGACTGTATGGTCAAGCGTTGGCCTGATGAGCCTGGGGTGCTGTTCTTGCCTTGCGCCGAGGAAGGCGGCCGGCTTTGATAGTCCATATCGGTCGACTGGGGTTGACTGCCCGCGCAGGCGGCAATCGATGCGCACGCGGCCGTGGCAAGCGCCAGGCGCAGTGCTAAACGAGTTATCTTCATGAATTCAGTTTCCGCTGATGGCACAGGCCCACGTGCCGGACAAGCCAGGCCTTGATTCCGTAACCTTACTCGCAATGCGGGACGGCTTGATAGTATTCACCCTGCCCCCGACTTAAGATCAGATCCATGCAGCCCATCATTTTCGAAGGCCTGGTTATCCGAGAGTTCCTTGATGACGACGCCGAAGCGTTCGCGAACGCCGCGCGCGAATCCGTCAATACCGTAGGCAAGTGGATGCCGTGGTGTACGTCTGCGTTTTCCGAGCAGAATGCGCTGGACTGGTTTGAGCTGTGCCGTAGCGGCCGCAGTTCCCAGGCTGGCTACGAATTCGGCGTGTTCGCCCAAGCGTCAGGCAAGCTGATGGGCGGCGTGGGCCTGAATTCGATCAATCATCAACATCTGTTTTGCAATCTTGGCTACTGGGTACGACAGTCCGCGCAACGACGCGGGGTGGCGTTGCGCACGGTGCAGGCGATGCTGCCCTATGCCTTCAACACCTTGGGCATGCAACGCGTTGAGATCGTCATTGCCGAAGGCAACACGGCAAGCGAGGCGCTGGCTCGGAAAATCGGCGCGCAATTTGAAGGCAAGGCCAGGAACCGGCTCCAGTTGCATGGGCGGCCGGTGTCGGCGGCAATGTTCTCGCTTGTGCCCTAGCCCGCAACAGCGGGTTTTGCCCGGCGTCAGGCTACCGCCTGCGCGTCCAGCAGGTGCGCCTGAAAGGCCGCCACGCTGCGGTTACGGGGTTCAACACGGCTGACCAACCCCAAAGGCGGCAGCGATTCGGCAAGCGTGCAGTCCAGCCGCACCAGTGTGCCGGCGTCCAGCCCTTCGCGCACGAAACTCAAGGGGCCCATCATCAAGGCCTGGCTGGCGCCCAGGTAATGCACCATGGTTGCAAATGACCGCGTACTAAGCGGCTGCTGGGCGGGCAGTTCGCCGCATGCGGCGAACAAGGCTTCGAACGCGCGATAGGTCTGGCTGTCCAGCGGCGGACTGGCCCAGGGAAAGCGCAGCAGGTCGGCGGCTTGCAGATTGCGGCGCCCTACCAGCGGATGCCCGGGGCCTGAAGCCACCACGCAGACGTCGGCCAGCAAGGCCTGGAACTGAGAATCCGGCGCCAGTTGCGCGGGTTCGCGCGTGACCAGGAAGTCCTGCTCGCCGTCGGCATAGCGCCCCAGCAGCACGGGCAGCGCGTCTTCAAACAATTCCAGCCGCACCTGCGGCTGGCTGGCAAAGAACGCCGGCAGCGCCGGGTTGATCACGCCCGTGACGCCGGCGGTGATTGCGCCCACGCGCACCGTGCCGTCAAAACCCGCCCCCGCCGCCGCCAATGATTCGGCGCAGCCCGTCAGGCTGTTCATGACGTTGCGCAGCAAAGGCAGCAAATCCCGGCAGGCAAAGGTGGGCCGCATGCCGCGCGCATGCCGTTCGAACAAGCGGGCTTCAAGCACGCGCTCTACCTCCAGCACCATTTTGGTGGCGGCCGACTGGCTCAGGCCGATCTGCGCCGCCGCGTGCTGCACGCTACCCAGTTCCGCCACCAGCACGATCAATTGCAAATGCCGCAAGCGCGTGCGCGCGAGCAGGCGGTTCAACAGGGTTGCGGCCGACGAGGGGCTGCTGGGAATGGCGGTGGACATGGGCTTATCTATTCCAAAACGGCATATCTATGCCTGATATTTCACTGTTCAAGTATAGCTATTCAGGGCGCAATAGCAGCCTGACACCAACAACACAAGGGGTTCCACATGCTGCATTTCCTTCGTCGTGCGCGCACGCGCGCGGTGCTGTCCGCCGCGCTGGTATTGGGTACTACGACCGCGCCCGTTCAGGCGCAAACCTGGCCCGACAGGCCGGTGACCATCGTCATTCCCTTCCCGGCGGGCGGGTCGATCGACGCCGTGATGCGGGCAATTTCGCCGCAACTGAGCGACCGGCTGGGCCAGACGGTCGTCATCGAGAACGTGGGCGGCGCCAGCGGTGCAATCGGGGCCGGCCGCGTGGCGCAGGCCAAGGCGGACGGCACGACGCTGCTGGCCGGCAGCATCAACGACGTGGTTTTGCAGCCGATGCTGAACCCCAACCTGCGTTACGGCACCGACAATTTCGAACCGGTTTCCCTGGTGTTCACCTCGCCGCTGATTCTGGTGGCGCGCAAGGACTTGCCGCAATCGAATATCGATGACGTGGTGCAGGCGCTGCGCACCAACCCCGAAAGCCTGAGCTACGGCAGCCCGGGCCAAGGCACGTTCCAGCAGGTGGTGGTCGAAGACCTGCAACGGCGCACTGACACGAAAATGCTGCACGTGCCCTACAAGGGCGCGGCGCCGCTGGTCAACGACCTGCTGGGCGGCCAGATCGACATGGCGGTGATGGCCCCGCCCACCGCGTTGCCGCACTTGCAGCAAGGCCGCATCAAGTCCTTGGGCGTCATCAGCCGTGAGCGTCTGGCGGCCTACCCCGACCTGGCCACCATCAATGAAAGCAAAAGCGTGCAAGGCATGGAGATGGTGGGTTGGGTAGGCGTGCTGGCGCCCAAGGGCGTGCCGCCCGAGCGCCTGCAACGGGTGCGCGAGGCGCTGGCCGCCGTGCTGGACAAGCCCGAGGTGCGCGAGCGCGTGCTGTCCATGGGCATGGTGTCGGCAACCGCCTACGACAAGGCCAGCTTCGACGCCCGCATCCGTGACGACCTTACCGCCCTGCGCGCCTTGAACCTGCCGACGCAGCCCTGAGGCCAGGCCGTTGCAGCAAGCCGGTTGCGGCAAGCCCCTTGAACCCTTAAGGACCCGAATGAACCCGCATCGCGACATTCAAGACATTCTGAAAACAATCAGCGCCACCCCCGCGTTTCGCGACATCCGCCGTGATCTGCACGCGCATCCGGAAATCGGCTTTGAAGAACATCGCACCGCCTCGTTGGTGGCGCGCGAGCTGACAGCCTGGGGTTGGCAGGTGACGACGGGCATCGGCGGCACCGGCGTGGTCGGCACGCTGACACGCGGCACGGGTTCCCGTCACATTGGCCTGCGCGCCGACATGGACGCGCTGGCCATGCCCGAAGCCAATGCCTTCGCGCACAAGTCGCAGCACGACAACCGCATGCACGCCTGCGGCCACGACGGCCACACCGCCATCCTGCTTGCCACCGCCTGGTACTTGGCGCACCACGCCGATTTCGACGGCACCATCCACTGCATCTTCCAGCCCGCCGAGGAAGGCGGCCAGGCGGGTGCGCGCGCCATGATCGAAGACGGCCTGTTCCAGCGCTTTCCCTGCGATGCCGTCTTCGCGTTGCATAACTGGCCCGACCTGCCCGTGGGCAGCCTGGGCGTGCGCGCTGGGCCGTTCATGGGGTCCAGCAACCGCTTCCGCATCGACATCGCCGGCAAGGGCGCCCATGCCTCGCAGCCCGAGTTAAGCGTCGACCCGCTAGTCTGCGCGGGCCACATCCTCTTGGCGCTGCAAACCGTCATCTCGCGCAATCGCGCGCCCGACGAACCGGCGGTGCTGTCCGTCACGCAGATTCACGGCGGTGACGCGGTCAACGTCATCCCGCAGCAGGCGTGGCTGGGCGGTACGGTGCGGACCCACCGCGACGACACACTGGACATGATCGAACGGCGCGTCGGTGAAATTACAGACGGCGCCGCCACCACCTTCGGCTGCACGGCAACGCTGACGTTTGAACGCTGCTACCCGTCGCTGGTGAACGACGAGGAACAGACGCGCTTTGCGGTGGACGTCATGCGCGAAGTGGCCGGCGCGGACCGCGTGTCGGACAACATGGCCCGGCTGATGGGGTCCGAGGATTTCTCGTTCATGCTGGCCGAAAGGCCGGGCTGTTATGTGCTGCTGGGCAACGGCGCCGGTGCGCACCGAGAGCCGGGACATGGCCCCGGGCCTTGCCGTTTGCATAACCCGTCGTATGACTTCAATGACGACGCCATCCCCTTGGGCGCGGCGTATTTCGTGCGGCTGGCGCAGCGGTTCCTGGCGCGGGACGAAGGCTGAAGCGGTCAACGCGGTAACGGTGGGGGCTGCGCAAGCCGCCGCTCACCGGCCGCCTTTATCCCTCAATTCCTGAAGCATCACCGGTATCTTTGCGCAGATATTGTTATGTTATAACGTTTTGAATTAGAATCCCTGCCGAGTTGGAGCGGCCCTTTCCCGTAGCCCTTCCCTTTACCGCCCCATGCACTCGCGCGATGAAAACAGACACCTCACTCTCTACCCAGAACAAGCTGCCCGTCACTGTCCTGTCCGGCTTTCTCGGCGCCGGAAAAACCACGCTGCTGAACCATATCCTCAACAATCGTGAAGGCCGGCGCGTGGCCGTGATCGTCAACGATATGTCCGAGGTCAACATCGACGCCGCGCTGGTGCGCGAAGGCGGTGCGGCGCTCTCGCGCACCGACGAGAAGCTGGTCGAAATGAGCAACGGCTGCATCTGTTGCACCTTGCGCGAAGACCTGTTGATAGAAGTCGAGCGCTTGGCTCGCGACGGGCGTTTCGATCACCTGGTCATCGAATCCACCGGCATATCCGAGCCGCTGCCGGTTGCCGAGACCTTCACCTTTGAAGGCGAAGACGGGCGCAGCCTGAGCGAAGTGGCCCGCCTGGACACGATGGTGACCGTGGTGGACGCCTTCAACTTCCTGCGTGACTACAGCTCGCAAGACAGCCTGCAAAAACGCGGCGAGTCGCTGGGCGAAGACGACGAGCGCACGGTGGTCGACCTGCTGATCGAGCAGGTTGAATTCTGTGACGTCATTGTGCTGAACAAGGTCGATCTGGTTTCGGCTGACGAGCGCGAGCGCCTGATGGCCATCTTGCGCACCCTGAACCCACGCGCCCGCATTGAAGTTGCCGAGTTCGGCAAGCTGCCGCTGGACCGGGTGCTGGAGACGGGGCTGTTCGACTTTGCGCAAGCGTCCGAAGCGCCAGGCTGGCTGCGCGAGCTACGCGGCCAACACACCCCCGAGACGGAAGAATATGGCATCCGCAGCTTTGTCTATCAGGCGCGGCGGCCCTTGCATCCCGAGCGCTTCTTGGCCTGTGTCGAAAGCGAATGGCCGGGGGTTGTGCGTTCCAAGGGTTACTTCTGGTTGGCCAGCCACCCTGACATGGCGGGTTCCTGGTCGCAGGCTGGCGCCGTCGCCCGCCACGGCGCGGCCGGCTATTGGTGGGCGGCGATGCCGCCCGAACAGTGGCCGGATGATCCCGAGGCAGCCGCCATGATCCGGCAAAAATGGGCGGACGGCGTGGGCGATGCGCGCCAGGAAATCGTGCTGATCGGTATCGACATGGATGAGCCGGCGCTACGCGCCAAGCTCAATGCCTGTCTGCTGACCGACGACGAAATGGCCCTGGGCCCGCTGGTGTGGAAGACCTGGAAAAACCCCTTTCCGAACTGGCCTTGAGCCTGCAACCCGCAAATACTTCATCGAATGCCGTGATCAAGGACGCGACACTGCGTCCTCAAAGGCCAGCCTTGCCTTTGCTCAATGCAGGATGCGCTCAAGAAATGCGCGCGTGCGTTCATGCCGAGGGTGGTCGAAGAATGCGTCCGGCGCGGCCGACTCCAGGATGCGGCCACCGTCCATGAACACGACCCGGTCGGCCACGCTGCGCGCAAAACCCATTTCGTGCGTGACGCACAGCATGGTCATGCCGTCGTCGGCCAGCGCAGTCATGGTGTCGAGCACCTCTTTGACCATTTCCGGATCCAGGGCGGACGTGGGCTCATCAAACAGCATGATGCGGGGCTGCATGCATAACGAGCGCGCGATGGCCGCGCGCTGTTGTTGGCCGCCGGACAACTGGCCGGGATACTTGTCCGCCTGGTCCAGGATTCGCACCCGCGCCAGGTATTGCAGCGCCAGTTCGGCGGCCTGCGCGCGCGCCATGCGCTTGACGTGCATGGGCGCCAGGATGCAGTTTTCCAGCACGGTCAGATGCGGAAACAGATTGAAGTGCTGGAACACCATGCCTGCATCCGCCCGCACCTCGTCAATGGCGCGCAGGTCGTCGGCCAGCGCCACGCCGTTGACCACGATGCTGCCTTCCTGATGGCGTTCCAGCCGATTGATGCAGCGGATCATCGTGGACTTGCCCGAGCCCGATGGCCCGCAGATCACCAGGCGTTCACCAGCGGCCACTTGCAGGTCTATGTCATGCAGCACCTGAAAATCGCCATACCATTTGCTCATGCCGGCAATGCTCACTGCCATCGGCGCAGCCGCGCCGCCTTGTTGTTGGTTCAACGCAGTTCCCCTTTTTTGAAGCGATGCTCCAGCCACATCGAATAGCGCGACAGGCCGAAGCAGATGCAGAAATAAATGCCCGCGATAAAGAGATAGGTCTCTACATAGGGCGTGGGCCAGGCCGGATCCGTCAAGGCGGCGCGCCCCGAACTGAGCAGGTCGAACAGGCCCACGATCAGCACCAGGCTGGTGTTCTTGATCATCACGATGGCGGTATTGGTAAGCGGCGCAATCACCTTGCGCATCGCCTGTGGCAACACCACCAGCCGCGTCATCTGCCACCACGACAGGCCCAGCGCGCGCGAGGCTTCCATCTGCCCCGCCGGCAGCGACTGCAAGCCGCCACGGATCACCTCGGCCAGGTAGGCGGCCGAAAAAATCGTCAGCGCGATGCCGGCGCGCAGCAGGCTGTCGATGGTCATGCCGGCCGGCAGCATGATGGGCAGCACGATGGACGCCATGAACAACAGGCTGATCAACGGCAGGCCACGGATCAGTTCGATGACGCAGGTCGCGATGAAGCGCGCCATCGGCAGCGACCCGCGCCGCGCCAATGCCAGCAGGATGCCCAGCGGCATGCCCAACCCCAGCGCGCACACGGCCAGCAGCAGCGTCACGGGCAGGCCGCCCCACGACGCGGTGGGCACTTGGGTCAGCCCCGCCCAACCGCCCAGCATCAGCGCCAGCGAACCGGCCATCCCCGCCAGCCACAGCCCGACCGTGCGCAGTCGCCATTGGCGCGGGTCGAGCGACACGACCACCATGGCCAGAATGGCCACGCACACCACGGCTGGCCGCCATTGCTCGGCGCGCGGATAAATGCCGAACAGAATCTGATTCAGCTTTTCGGCCAGGAACGCCCAGCACGCCCCGCTGGCCTGCCGGCACATGGCGCCGGGTTCGCCCGGCCACACGGCGTTCAACAGCGACCAATCAATGAACCGCCCCATGGCATAGAGCGCCAGGCCCAACGCCAGCACGGTGGCGATACTGCTGGGAATATTGCCAAACAGGCGCTGGGCCACGCCCGCCCGGCGATCCACCGGCGCGGGCCGCGACGGCATATCTGTAGAGATCACGGTCGTATTCATTTGCGTTCCGTTCGCAGGATGCGCCGGTTGTAGAGATTCATGAAGAGCGACACGCTCAGGCTGATGCACAGATACACGCCCATCAGAATCGCCAAGCCTTCGATGGCCTGCCCGGTCTGGTTGATGGTGGTCGTGATCACGAACGACAGGTCCGGATACCCCACCGCCAGCGCCAGCGTGGTGTTCTTCACGATAGACAGGTACTGGCTGGTCATGGGCGGCACGATCACGCGCAGCGATTGCGGCACGATCACGTGGCGCAGCGTGGTCCAGGGGCGCAACCCAAGCGACTGCGCCGCCTCCCATTGCCCTTGCGCGACGGCCTCGATTCCGCCACGGATGATCTCGCCCGAAAAGGCCGCCGAATACAACGTCAGGCCGACCAGCAGCGCGGTGAATTCGGGAGTCAGCGCGGTGCCGCCGACGAAGTTCAGCCCGCGTAGTTGCGGCGCGGTGCTGCTCAAGGTAAGGCCGCCCCACTGCCAGGCCGCCACACTAGCCAGCGCCGTCACGACGAGCAGGATGCGGCCTATCGGCAGGGCCGGACGCTGCTTGCGCAGCGGGCGCAAGCCCCACCAGGCCAGCAGCGCCGCCAACAGCACGCACAACAACGGCAGCCAATCGCCCTGCGACTGCACACTGGGAAAGAACAGGCCACGAATCGACAGGAATACGCCGGGCAACGGGTTGAGCGCTTGCCGCGGCGACGGCAGATTGATGGTGACCAGGCTATACCAGAACAGCAGTTGCACCACCAACGGCGTGTTGCGCGTGATTTCCAGATAGAGCGTGGCGATGCCATGCACCAGCGGATGCCGGCTGCGGCGCGCCAGCGCCAGCAGGAACCCCAGCACCGTCGAGGCCACGATCACCAGCGCCGAGATATACAGCGTGTTGACCAGCCCGACGACAAACGCGCGCCCATAACTGTCGGTGGGCCGGTAAGCCAGCAGGCTTTCCGACACCGGGAAGCGCGCCGCGTCCCCCAGATACCCAAAACCGGTGGTGATGCCGCGCTGGGTCAGGTTGGCGTGCGCGTTCCACACCAGCCAGGACAGCGTGCCGAAGAAAACGCAGGCAATAAGCACCTGCGCCAGCACGGACCGCGCCCGCGCGTCGTACCAAAGTCGCTTGAACATGAATCAGCCCCGCCCGGCACTCGGGTCAGTTGAAAACGTAGGGGTACATCAGGCCGCCATCGCGATACAGCCGGTTCAGGCCGCGCTCAAGCTTCAACGGGCTGTTCTTGCCGACGTTGCGTTCGAACATCTCGCCGTAGTTGCCCTGCGCCTTGACGATGTTGTAGGCCCAGCGTTCGTCCAGCCCCAGCGCCTTGCCGTTGCCCGGTTCCACGCCCAGGAAGCGGGCGATGCGCGGATCGCCCGACTTGAGCATGTCATCGACGTTGGCCTGCGTGATGCCCATGTCTTCGGCCGCGATCGGCACCTGGACCACGAACTTGACGATGTCGAACCAGCGGTCATCGCCATGGCGCACCGCGGGTGTCAGGGCTTCGCTGTTGCCGCTGGCAGGAAAGATGACGTAGTCATCCGGGTTCTGCGCCTGCGTGGCGCGCACCGCCGCCAGCGCCGACGAGTCCGTGATCAAGCCATCGCAGCGACCCGTGAAAAAGGCTTGGCGCGAAGCGGCCACGTTGTCGAACAACACGGTCTTCAGGCCCAGTTTGAACTTGCGCGACAGGTCGGCCACCGTCACTTCGTTGGTCGATCCGGTCTGCACGCAGATGGTGGCGCCCTGCATGTCCTTGGTGTGCGTGATACCCAGGTCCTTGCGCACCATGAAGGCGTCGTACTCGTAGTAATTGGGATAGGTGAAGTTGATGCCGTTGGCATCGCGCCGCAAGGTCCACGAGGTGGTGCGCGGCAGCACGTCGATCTGGCCCGTCTGCAATGCGGTCAGACGCTGCTGGCCGGTCAACGGCACGAAGCGCACCTTGGTGCCGTCGCCCAGCACGGCAATCGCGATGGCGCGGCAGGTTTCCACGTCCAGCCCCTTCCAGTTGCCGTCTTTGTCTGGCGCCGAAAAGCCGGTGGTGCCGTGGCCCGATCCGCAGATCACATAGCCACGGGCGCGGATCTGGTCCACGGTCGGGCTGTTGCTGGGCGCGGAGACCACCGGCGAGGCGGCGGGTGTGGCGGTGGGTGTGGCGGGTGTGGCATTTTGCGCGCCGGCCAAAGCGGGCAGCATGGCGGCGGCGCCCAGGATGAGCGCGCGCGACAGGGTACGGATACGGTACATGGCAATTCCCCTTGCAATGTGTTGGCGGGCCATGAAGCTCTTGTTGGCGGCTGGCCCAGGATGAATATCAGCGTGCCTGGCGGGCGTAGGCGTCAAGCGCCCGGCGCAGGTCTTCCTTCAGGATGTCGACACCTTCAAGTCCGATCGACAGGCGCACCACCGGCTGATCCGTGGCCGGATGCACGCGGCCGGCCTGCAATGGCGCCGGGTAGTACGCGGCCAGGCTGTGCACACCGCCCCAGCTCGCGCCAATGGCGAAGTGTTCAAGCGTGTCGAAGAAACCGTTGAATGCCTGCTCGGGCGCCGGCTTCAGGATCAACGAGAACAGGCAGCCGTTGGTGCGGAAATCACGCCGCCACAGGGCATGGCCGGCGTCGCCTTCAAGCGGCGGATACAACAGGCGTTCAACCTGCGGTTGCGCCTGCAGCCACTGCGCGATTTCCAGCGTGGCGGCGCTTTGCGCGCGCACGCGCAGGTCCAGCGTTTCCAGGCCGCGCAGCACCAGAAAGCAATCTTCCGGGCTGACCTGCTGGCCCAGAATGCTCTGCGTCTCGCGCAGCACGGCGTAGTGGTCGGCATCATTCAGGCTGATGCTGCCCATCAGTACATCGGAATGGCCGCTGAAGAACTTGGTGGCGGCCTCCACGCTGAAATCCACGCCATGCGCCAGGGGCTGGAACCCCAGCGGGCTGGCCCAGGTGTTGTCCATCATGGTCAGCACGCCATGGCGGCGCGCCACCTCGGCAATCGCCGGAATGTCGGCCATTTCCATCGTGACGGTGCCGGGCGCTTCCATGCAGATCATGCGGGTGGTGGGCCGGATCAGCGCCTCGATCTCGGCGCCAATGGCGGGCTGGTAGAGCTCGACTTCCACGCCCATGTGGGCGAGCCACTTCTCGGCAAAGGTCTTGAGCGCGCCATAGCAGGCCGCCGACACCAGCAGGTGATCGCCGCCGCGCACGAATCCCATCACCACGGTCATCAACGCGGACGCCCCCGAGGGGGTGATCACGCAGTGGCGGGCGCCTTCGAGCGCCGCGATGCGCTGCTCCAGGAGCCGCGCCGTAGGCGTGCCGGTAATGCCATAGCTATAGCCGTCGGGCTGGCGCTGCTTGCGGTTGACGAAGTCGGCGAGCGAGCCGAACACCACCGTGGAGGCGCGTTGGACAGCCGGCGACAGGCTGGCGAATTCAGTATTCGAGGGGTGTTTAGTGTTCATTTAAACTGTTTTCGGCACGTGGGAGAGATCTCGATGACACGCAGTCTGGACGCTCAGACCAATTCCCTCAACAATTGAACCGACTTAGTCGATAAGCAGGGCTTATATATGGATATGCGTGAAATCCAGGTCTTCCGCGCCGTCATGCAGGCCGGTACAACCAGCAAGGCCGCCAACCTGCTGGGGGTGTCGCAACCCGCCATCAGCCAGTCAATCCGCAAACTTGAAGACAGTTCGGGGCTGCGCCTGTTTGAACGGGTGCGCGGCCGGCTGGTCGCCACGCCCGAGGCCGGCGCGCTGATGGAAGAGGTAGATCGCTGCTTCGCCGGTTTCGAGTTGATCGAACACCGCATCCGCAGCCTTAAATCGTTTGGCGTGGGCCGGCTGGCGATTGGTTCGTTGCCCGCCTTGGGCACCGGCTTCATGCCACGCGCCATCGCCGCCTTCGGCCTGGCCGACCGCCGCCTGCAGATGTCGTTTCAGATCATGAGTTCGCGCGAAGTGCTGCGCCAGGTGGCGGCCGGCCAGCTCGACTTCGGGCTGATGGCCGACGAGCTCTCGGTGCTGGGCCTTGAACACTCGGAATTCCTGCGCACACCGGGCGTGATCGCCATGCACAACCGCCATCCGCTGGCGCGCAAGAAAGTGATCGACCCGCAAGACCTCGTTGAACACCCTTTCATTGCGCTCAACCCGGAAGACGCCAGCCGACGACGCCTGGAAGCCGCGATGCAGGCGGTGGGCCTGAATCTGCGGCCCATGTTGGAAACGCCCTATTCCAACTCGGTCTGCGAGTTCGCGCTCAATGGCGTGGGCATCGGCATGGTGCATCCCATCATGGCGTTGGATTATCTGTCGCGCGGGCTCACGATCAAGCGCGTGTCGTTGGAAATCAGCTTTACCAGCCTGCTGGTGTTCCGCTCGGGCATGCCCATGTCGGGCAACGCCCGCGAGTTGCTGAAGGTGATGCGCATCCAACTGCAAAACGATCTGAAGAAGATGCAGGCGGCCTTGGGCTAAACAGACGGCGCGACCGCAATCGCGATCTTTCCCTGTAGGCCATTGTTGGGCGCCTCAAGCCGGGCATGGGCCTGCGCAATGTCGGCCAGCGGATAGACGGCGCCCACATGCGGCCGCAACTGGCCGCGCTCGATCAACGCGCTCAGCTCATCAAGCTTGCCGCGGTTTTGCCGGGTGAAGACGAAGTGATAGCTGGCGTTCTTGCCCCAGGCTTGCAACAGGTTCTGCGGTTGCGCGATGTCCACGATCGAGACCACGCGGCCCAGTTGTGCAAGCACGTCGGCGCTGCGCGACAAGGTGTCGCCGCCGATGGTGTCGAATACCACGTCGACCCCACGGCCCCCGGTTTCCCGCAGGATGGCGTCGACATAATCTTCCTTTGCGTAGTCGATGACGGCATCGGCGCCCATGCGTCGCGCAAACTCGAAGTTGGCTTCGCGCGCGGTCGTGTACACCTTTGCGCCGATGGACTTGGCAAGCTGGATCGCCACATGGCCGACCCCGCCCGCACCTCCGTGTATCAAGATGCTTTCGCCGACTCTCAAGCCCGCGCGCACCACCAGCGCTTCCCACGCCGTTCCGCCAACCAGCGTCAGGCTTGCCGCTTCCAGGTGGCTCAGCGACGGCGGCTTCTTGCCGACTATGCTTTCGGCGGCAACGTGGTATTCGGCATAGCTTCCTTGTCCGTCGAATATCTGCGGCGTGTACCAGACCTCGTCCCCGGGCACGAATGCCGTCACGCCCGGCCCCACGGCTTCAACCACGCCGGATACGTCGTGCCCGGTAATGGCCGGCAGTGGCACCAGGTCGGGATAGTCGCCTCGCCGGACCTGGTAATCCAAGGGATTGATGGACGTGGCGTGGACGCGCACCAGAACTTGCCCCGCCTGCGGCACTGGCTTGGGCAGTTCTTGCAGCGCGAACGATTCCGGGCCACCAAATGCGTTCAGTACGACAGCTTTCATTGCATCACCTCTTATCGATAAAGTGGGATATCGGGATATTCCGATATCTAGGAGTAAAAAAATTACAGGTCTTTCCCGATGATCTCGGCAAGAGCCTTGATGTTTGCTTCGTTGCGTTTGTAATACGTCCACGGACCAATGCGCGTGGCGTCGACCAAGCCTGCGCGTTGCAACGTGGCCAGGTAATCAGACACCGTTGACTGCGACAGCCCGACGCCCTCTTGAATGCTGCTGACGCAGACGCCCACCGTATGAACATCGCCTTCGTCCTGGGGCGGGAAGCTGTTCACCGGGTCCTTCAACCCTTTCAGGATTTCCAGACGCGTACGGTTCGAGAGGGCTTTGAAGATGTCGAGTAATTCCATGGCGTGATGATATCTGGATTTCCCGATATGTCAATACGATGATTGTCGATGTTGTGGGGTTGGTCGCCCGTTATCATGGCCGCCCAATAAGGAGAAACGATGGAAGACAAATCGTACCGGGCGCGCATGGTCGCCGAACTGATGGTCAAGAACTTGGCGCGCAGCCGGCAATTCTGGATCGACCTGTGCGGCTTCGAAGTGGTCTATCAGCGCGAAGAGGAAGGCTTTGTCTTCCTGGATCGGGACGGCGCGCAATTCATGCTGGAAGAGGTGCGCGGCGACGACGGCTGGATCACCGCGCCGCTGGAAGCCCCCTTGGGCCGTGGCGTGAACTTCGAGATCAAGGTGAAGTCCATCGACGCGCTGCACAAACGCCTGGTGGATGCGGACTGGCCGCTGTACCGGCAGATGCAGGAACGCTGGTATCGAAGCGACGACGTCGAGATCGGCGTGCGGCAGTTCCTGGTGCAGGATCCCGACGGCTATCTGTTGCGATTTTCTGAATGGATTGGCGACCGCCCCGCGTGACGGGGGCGATCGGGCAACGGCGTAACGCGCTGCCTCACACCTAGGCAAACCGCTTCAACAACACCGCAGCGGCTTCCAGGGATGACGCCGGGTTCTGGCCGGTGATCAGCAGGCCGTCGCTGACGACATACGAGCCCCAGTCCGGGCCCTTCGAGTACACCCCGCCCTTCGCCTTGAGTTCGTCTTCCACCAGAAACGGCACGACATCGGTGAGGCCGACGCCGTCTTCCTCGGTGTTCGTGAAGCCGGTCACCTGCTTGCCGGCGACCAGCGGCTTGCCGTCGGCTGCCTTCACGTGGCGCAGCACGCCCGGCGCGTGGCAGACCAGCGCGACCGGCTTGCCGGCTTCGATAAATGATTCGATCAAGGAGATGGAATTGCCGTCTTCGGCCAGATCCCACAGCGGGCCATGACCGCCCGGGTAAAACACGGTGTCGAAGTCGGCTTGCGAGACGCTGTCCAGGCGCAGGGTGTTGGCCAGTTGTTCGTTGGCCGCCGGGTCAGCTTCGAAGCGGTGGGTGAATTCGGTCTGAAACGAGGGTTCGTTGCTCTTGGGGTCCAGCGGCGGCTGCCCGCCTTGGGGCGAGGCCAGCACGATGTCGGCGCCGGCGTCCTTGAACGTGTAGTAAGGGGCGGCCAACTCTTCGAGCCAGAAGCCGGTTTTGCGGCCGGTAGTGCCAAGCTGATCATGCGAGGTCAGAACGATGAGGACTTTCATGGTGATGCTCCTGTCTAGGAATGAACTTGAAATATTAGACCGGTCGTCTAGATTCCGGTGGATAAAAAAGCACTTCTGCCTGAAGTGCTATATAGGCTTGCTACATAGGCTTGCTTCACAAACCTGCTTCGTAAATCTGCGCGTCCTTAGCGAGCAAGATGCAAAACCTGTGTTGTCGTGCTCAAGGCGTTTTCAAAGGGCTGCGTGTTGCGCACGATCTTGACCATCACGCTCGCCCCCAACCAAAGTTGGTACAGGCTTTGCGCGGCGGCTGTTGAATCGCCCTCTACCGATAAAGAGCCCTCTTCCACGCCCGCCGCAATCGCGCTGGCCAGACGTTCGATGATTGCCGACGTGCCGCGTTTCAGGGCGGCGCGCATCGCGTCGGAAAGGTCTGCGACCTCGGCACCCAACTTCACCGCCAGGCACTTGCCCTGGCAGTCCTCGAAGGACTGGTTGTCTTTCCAGGCCAGGAAATAGTTGCCGAGCTGCTGCGCTTTGGTCTGATCCGCTTGGCTGAATATACCGTCCATGTCGGCCAGGTAATCCTGGAAGTAGTTCTCCAGCAAGGCCTCGCCAAACGCTTCTTTCGATCCAAAGTAGTGATAGAACGACCCCTTCGGCACCCCTGCGGACGTCAGCACTTCATTCAAACCCACCGCCGAAAACCCTTTGCCGCCCATGATCCGTTGGCCCGTGGCCAGGATCTTGTCGCGGACGTCAGTAGCTTGGGAGGTGGTGGCTGAGTTCATGGGTTCGCACTTTACATTCGATTAGACCGGTCGTCTACAAATATTTGCGCAAGTATTTTTCTACGACCGACTATCCACCAGCCAGAAGCAAGGACCGAAGACGCGGACGGATGGCGCCTTATGGCCCCTGCCCTGACCCTCCCACTACTGCGCCGCCGCAACCGGCTGCGGCGACTGCGCTGCCTGCGTTGGCGTTACGCGCCAGATGGTGTTCGACAGATCATCCGCAACAATCAGCGCGCCCTTCGGATCCACTGTCACGCCTACCGGACGGCCGCGTGTGGTGCCATCGCTATCGCGGAACCCGGCGACAAAATCGACAGGGTCGCCAGACGGCCGGCCGTCCTGAAACGGCACGAAGACCACTTTGTAACCGACCGGATCGCTGCGGTTCCAGCTACCGTGTTCCCCGACAAACACCCCGTTGGCGAACTTGGCGCCCATCGCCTCGTTCGAGAAATCCACGCCCAGCGCCGCCACGTGCGAACCCAGGCTGTAGTCCGGTTTGATGGCCGCGGCGACCTTTTCCGAATCTTGCGGCCGCACGCGCTCGTCCACGTTTTGCCCCCAGTAGCTGTAGGGCCAGCCATAGAAGGCGCCTTCCTGAACAGAAGTCAGATAGTCGGGAACCAGATTGGGGCCGATCTCATCGCGTTCGTTCACGACCGCCCACAATTGGTCGGTGCCGGGCTGGATGGTCAGCGCGGTCGGGTTGCGCAAGCCGGTGGCATACGACTTGTGTTCACCGGTTTGGGCGTTGATCCGCCAAATGCGGGCGCGGTCGACTTCCGCCGTCATGCCGCGTTCGGTGATGTTGCTGTTGGACCCGATGCCCACGTACAGGTACTGGCCATCGGCGCTGGCAGTCATGGCCTTGGTCCAGTGGTGGTTGATTGCCGATGGCAGGGGCGTCACGGTTTCGGGGGGGCCGCTGGCCTTGGTCTGCCCTGGCTGGTAGTCGAATCGCACCACGGCGTCCTGGTTGGCGACGTACAGATTGTTGTCCACCAAGGCCAGGCCGTAGGGTGCGTTCAGGTTCTCGGCGAACGTTGATACTTCATAGGTGCCGTCGCCGTCGGCATCGCGCAGCAAGGTCAGGCGGTCTCCGCCCTTGACCGAGCTGGTGCCTTGGGCCTTGATGATGCCGGCGATCACGTCTTTGGGTTTCAGGCTTGGGGCATTGCCGCCCTTGCCCTCGGCCACCAGAATGTCGCCGTTGGGCAGTATCAAAGTCTGCCGTGGGATTTTCAAATCGGTGGCGATGGCGGTGATCGTATAACCGTCAGGCACGGTCGGCGTCTTGTCTCCCCAAGGGGCGGGCTCTGCAATGACCATATTGGGTAGCAGCCCCCTCTCGGGCTTGGGCAGTTCAGGGTTGGGGCCTACCTGCGACGGTCCGGCCTGGCCGACACATACGCCCATCATGGCGGACAAGGGGATAGCGGCAAGCCAGTTGGCGGTTTTGGTTTTCATGCGCGTGTATTTCATACGGCTCCCCTGATGTGCGGAGTGCGAAAGCCCAGCCATACCGCCACAAAGGCCAGCACCACAACGATGACCGACAAGACCAGGCCGGCAGGCATGCTTGCCCAGGCGTCGCGGGCATGAATCAGCGCATTCACAACGCCCACGACCCACGTCGCCAGCAAGACCACGACGTACGGAATGATTCCTCGCGCGCGCTGCGTGGGCCGGAACACATCGATAACGGCAAAGAGCAGCGCGATGGCGCCGAACACCAAACCGCCCACCAGAAACCACGAGGCGAAATTGTTCCACTGGATGTCAAAAGACTTCGCATAGGCAGCGTCCGCCAAGGCTGCGCCAAGAAACCAGGGCAGCATCCCCGCCAGAAATACCGCATGGACCGGATGCACGGTCAGGGCATACCGATGTTCAATGATTGGGTTCAATTGGATTGCCTCCTGGGTAACGGACTGGAAAGCACGCTTGGCAAAACGCAGCAAATGCCGTTCCCGTGGCGCGCGGTGGCGGGCAAAGGGCGAGTCAATGGATGAAATGCCGTAAATTCTTGCCCTGTGGGCAGGGTTTACCGGCCTGCCCTTTCTGCCGTGCACGCCCCTGCATACCCCCCAACAACCACTCAAAGCGGAAAATTCACCATGCCATCGCTGCGCCTGGACAGTCTGGAAATCTTTGCGGACGTGGTGCGGCACGGCGGTTTTCGGGCGGCGGCGCTCAGGCGGGGCGTCTCGTCGTCGGCCATCAGCCAATCCATCACGGCGCTTGAGGCCACGTTGGGCATTCGGCTGTTGAACCGCACCACCCGCAGCGTGGCGCCCACCGAAGCGGGCGAGCGCCTGCTTGAACGGCTGACGCCCGCGCTGCTCGACATCCGGGCCGCCGTTGACGAGCTGAATCAGTTTCGTGAGAACCCGACCGGCACCTTGCGCATCAACGCGCCGGGTCCCGCCGTGGACCACGTGCTGTGTCCGTTGGCGTTCCGCTTCATGGAGACGTACCCGGACGTGAAGGTCGAGATCATCAGCGACGCGGCGATTGTCGACATCGTGGAGCAAGGTTTCGATGCGGGGGTGCGCTTTGGCACGCAGTTGGCGCAGGACATGGTGGCCATGCCCTTGGGCGCGGCACTGCGCTATGCAATCGTGGCGTCGCCTGCCTATCTTCAGAAATACCCGCGCCCTGCCCTGCCCGGCGACCTGGCGGCGCACGATTGCATCCGGCGCCGCTTTCCCGGCGGCACCACGGTCACATGGAAGTTCGCTAAAGATGGCAAGGCAGAAGAGATCACGCCCCAAGGACGGTTGACGCTAAGTTCAGCCCAGCAAGAGCTTCAGGCCGCGCTGGCGGGGGCCGGCGTCGCGCATTTGTTCGAGGATTACGTGCGCGAACATATCGAACAAGGCAGCCTGGTTGAGCTGCTGGTCGACTGGAAGCAGACATTGCCAAGCTGGTGCCTGTACTACCCCAGCCGCCGCCACCCTAGCGCGGCAATGCGCGCATTTCTGGCCTACGTCCGCGATTACGACTGGTCGTGATGCCTGCCGTGCGCGGACCGGGCCTACGACCAGGCCTACGCTTCGGGCAGCACCAGCACTTCATGCACGGCGCTGGCATGGTCGCCGCCGACGCGTGTGCCGCCCCCGATCACATGGATGCGATTGCCCAGCGTGGCCGCACCCAGGCCGTGCCGGGGCGTGGGCAGCGGCGGCAGCACGCTCCAACGATCGCTTGCCGGATCGTAGACCCAGGCGTTGTCGAAAACCTTCTGCTGGGGCACCCATTGTTCCCCGCCGAACACGTACAGACGACCGCCATGGGTGGCAGCGGCCAGCCCGCCCTGGGCCTGCGGCATCGGCGCGCGGACGGTCCATCGATTGGTCTTCGGGTCGTAGACCTCCAGCACCGGCACATTGACCTGGCGCAGTGATCCATCGGCTTGCTTGATGGCCTGCCGCCCGCCCACGACGAAGAGACGCCCGTCAATGACCGTCGCCGCCGCGCTATTGCGCGCGGTGGGCGCATCGGCAATGGCCGACCAGCGCCCGGTGGCGGGGTCGAACATCAAGGCTTGCGCGGTATCCATGTGGTCGTTGAAATGGCGCGCGTCCTCGTGGGCGCGGATGCGTCCGCCCACCAGGTAAAGCCGGTCGGCGATAGCCGCGAATACGCCTTCGGCCGAGGGATAAGGAATGGCAACGCCGTCACGCCAGCGGTTGTTTCGGGGATCGTAGACGTAGACCGAAGCCTGGGCGCGCCAGTTCGGAAACCCGCCGCTGAAGCCGCCCGCGCCGTAGATCAGGCCGTCCGCAGCGGCTAGCGCGATGTGGTGGCGGGCTTCGGGCAGCGTCGCCAGCCGCGTCCACTTGTCCGTTGCCGGGTCATAGGATTCGAAGTGCGCGGAATACCCGGTGTTGGGCGTCAGCAATCCGCCGGCCACATAGATGCGGCCGTCGAGCACCTCGGGATAGAGTTCCTGGCGGGCCAGGGACGGCGCGGCCGCCGTGGTCCAGTGCGGCGCGGCGGACTGCGCGTAGGCGGAGCGAAGAAATGGGGCTGCGGCCAAAGTGGCGGCCAGGGCGGCGCCCTGGCGCAGGATGTCGCGTCGTTGCATGGTCGAACCTCGTAAATGGTAGGTAGGACCATGGTAGGTAGCCCGCGCTTGGCGCACTAGATGCGCGATGCTTAGCAAGGTGTTCAGCCTGGATTAACAATCCGGCAAACTCACACCCCTGCAAGCTTGCCTGGCCTTCCATCGGCTACGCAGGCGGCGTCCAGCCATCCAGATGCGTGTAGATCGCGTCACGCAATTGCCGAATCTGCGTATTCAGTTCGGCGAGTTCGGCGGGCGATTGGCCGGACGCGGCCAGCAAGGATTCGCCCAGACAGCCTGACGTATTTTGAAGCTGACGGCCGCGCTCGGTCAGCGCCACCACCACCTGGCGCTCGTTGTCGGGGTTACGCACGCGGCCAAGAAAGCCGGCGGCTTCCAGCCGCTTCAGCAGTGGCGTCAGCGTGCTGGGTTCCAGGGCCAATTTTTCCGCGATGCCGCTGACGGTCTGGCTGTCTTCCCGCCAAAGCACGTTCAGCACCAGATATTGCGGATAGGTCAGCCCCATCTTGTCCAGCAAGGGCTTGTAGATCCGTTGGATAGCGATGCCGGCCGAGTACACGGCGTAGCAAAGCTGGCCATCCAGCGGCGGCGGGGAGGTGTCTTTTTTGGCGGTCATTGCTTCGCTCCAGGGTGCGTGAAGAATAGCATGCCGCGAGAATACATATCGCAATAATAATTATCGCTTGACAGCACTAAAAACGAGTCCTAGCATTCGTTCGTCGCACTTAATTATCGCGATAATTCTTATCACAACACACAAAGGACCTAGCCATGAAGATCAAAGCCCTCCTCGCCGCCACGACCGCCATCGTGGGTATTGCAGCGGCCAGCCTCACCCACGCGGCCGAGCCCATATCCCCCAAGCAGGTAGTGCGCAACGTGGTGCTGGTGCACGGCGCGTTTGCCGATGGTTCAGGATGGCGCGGCGTCTATGACGAGCTGACCGGCCGCGGCTATCGGGTCACGGTGGTCCAGAACCCCCTGACGTCGTTGGCCGATGATGTTGCCGCCACGAAGCGCGTGCTGGATCGCCAAGACGGCCCGACACTTCTTGTCGGCCACTCTTATGGCGGAACGGTCATCACCGAAGCGGGTGTGGACCCCAAGGTGGCTGGCCTGGTCTATGTGTCCGCGCTGGCGCCCGACGTCGGTGAAACCACGGGGTCGCAGTTCAAGGACATTCCGCCGCCCGCTGAATTCGTGATCGACACGCAGAAAGACGGCTACGGTTTCGTCAACCTTGAAAAATTCAAGCAAGGCTTTGCGGGCGACACAAGCCCTGCCGACGCCGCCTTCCTGCGCGATTCACAGGTGCCCATCAACATGGCCATTTTCAATGCCAAGGTGACTCACGCCGCGTGGAAAACCAAGCCAAGCTGGGCCATTATCGCCACGCAGGACAAGGCGATCGACCCGAAGCTGCTGCGTTATACGGCCAACAAGATCGGCGCCACGCGGTCCGAGGTCGTGGGCAGCCACGTAGCGTTTTTCACGCAGCCCAAGGCAGTGGCCGACTCGATTGACGACGCCGCACGTACCATCGCCCGTTGAAGCCGCGGCGCGGGTGACGCCTACGCAGGGTGCTTGGCCTGCTCGCAATATTCAATCAACAGCTCGGTCAGCTCCCGGATCTTTCGCGCGGGATGCTGCCCGGGCGGCCTGACGACATAGGCGCCCGCTGGCGGCGGCGGATAGCGGGTCATGATCGGCACCAGCGCCCCGCAAGCCACGTAGTCGTGCGTCAGCCAATCAGGCAGGTAGGCAATGCCAAGCCCCGCCACCGCTGCCGCCACCAGGGCGCTGCCGTTGTCGGCCTTGAAGCGGCCTTGCGGACGCACCGTAATGGTCTTGTCGCCATCCATCAGCTGCCAGGCTTCGGTGCCTTGCATCAGGGCCTGATGATTGGCCACCAGCGCTTCGGGTGTCTGGGGTTCGCCATGCGCCTTGAGGTAGTCCGGGCTGGCGACCAGCTTTCCATAAAGTGGGCCGATGCGCCTTGCGATCAGGTTGGAGTCTTGCAGATAGCCCACCCGTATCGCGCAGTCGTAGCCTTCGGCGATCAGATCAACGAAGCGGTCGCTGTAGCAGGTCTGCATATGCAGTTGCGGATGGCGTCGCGCCATTTCGGCCAGCGCGGGGGCAAAGTGGGCCGCCCCGAAAGACAATGGCGCGGACACGCGCAAGCGGCCACGCAGCTCGCCGGCAGGCAGGATGGCTTCCCTGGCCGCGTCCATCTCGGCGCAGACGCGGGCGGCATGGTTGCGGAACGTGGCACCGGCTTCGGTCAGCGACGCGCCGCGCGTGGAACGCGCCAGCAGCAAGACGCCCAGTTCCGATTCCAGCCCGGCAAGCCGACGGCTGACGATTGATTTCGACACCCCCAGCCGCAGCGCGGCAGGCGAAACGCCACCCGCGTCGGCAACTTCCACGAATGTCCGTAGCGCTTCGATGTCCACGTCGGCGTTCCTCTTTCCGCAACACAGCTCAGCGCGAAATGGTACTACCGCATCGATTGCGGGAACAACAGAATATGGCTTCCGGGCAGTGCCGCCGCTGGCGCGTGTTTCCCGGAGCCAACCTCTGACCCACTGCATAAGGATGCATCAATGACTTTCCGCAACGGCCTTGCTTCGCTGCTTCGTCCCGAGGATTCGGTACTTGTCCTGATCGACCACCAGCCCTACCAACTGGCGAACGTGAACAGCCACGAACCGCAGATGGTGATCAACAATACGGCGGGCCTGGCAAAAGCCGCCAAGGCTTTCGGCGTTCCGACCATCTTGACGACAGTGATCGCCGAGCGCGGCGGACTGCTCTTTCCGCAGATCACCGACGTGTTCCCAGGCCAGGAAGTGATCGACCGCACGCTCATCAACACTTGGCAAGACCCGCGCGTGGTGGACGCGGTCAAGGCAACCGGCCGCAAGCAACTGGTCATTGCCGGGTTGTGGACCGAAGTCTGCGTGGCCATGCCCACCATCCAGGCCCTGGGTGAAGGCTGGGACGTTACCGTAATCACCGACGCATCGGGCGCGGTGTCGGTCGAGGCCCATCAAGTGGCCATCCAGCGCATGATCGCGGCGGGCGCCAACATGATGACCTGGCTGGCGCTGGCGGCCGAATGGCAGCGGGACTGGGCGCGCGCCGAACAGGCCGCGGCCCTGACGGAAGTGATCACGCAACACGCTGGCGGCAGCGGCATCGCCTACCTGTGGGAGCAGCAGTTGCTGAATACGCCGGTGCCGGGCAAGGCCGGCTGATCGGAAATAACAGCCAGCGGAACAGCAGCTAGGGGAATAACACCTGGTCCAGCCAGTCAAGAACCCTGCGGTTCAACAGCGACCTGTTCCGCATCTCGCAATGCATGCCGGCGCCTTCGGCCGCGCTGAACCGAAGCAAGGTTTTTGTCGGACTTTGAAGCTGATCGAAGAACGCCTGGGTGCCTGCTGACAAGCCATCATGCTCGGCAAGCGTCATCAGCACCGGGCAAGCAATGGCGCCGGCGCGGCCGTCCATGGTGAACTGGTCCGCGCTGCGCAGGAAGGCGCTTAGCGTATCCACGCCATGGGTCCAGAACCCGCGCTGGTGGACCTTCCACTTCAGGCCAGGGTCGTTTGCGATGACGTGTTCAAACTGCGCCAGAATCTGTTCGTCAAGGCCGCCCAGGTCCGCCACCGCATCGGGGGCCGCGCCAAGCTTGATGGCCAGCGCGCGAAACGGCCCGGCGATGCCCCACAAGCCGGGGTCGGCGATGCATGCGGCCAGGCGATGCTCTTGGGATGCGGCGCGCGGCGCAAAGTAACCACCCAGGCTCCAGCCGCTGAGCACGATGCGTTCCGGATCGACGACGTTGAGTTGCAGCGCGAAGTCGACCACCGCCGCGATGACGGTTTCCCAATCGGGGCGCAGATACAGGCACTGCTCAACCAACATCTCGCCCTGCCCCGGTCCATCGAAAATCAGGCAATGGTAGCCACGGCGCGATGCCGCTACGGCGGACGCGAAATAAAGATCCGTGATGGTGCCGTCGTACCCATTCGTGAAGATGACAAGAGGCCGGGTGGCGCGCTCCTGCCCGGCCGCGGGAATCAGGTAGGCCGGCATGGAGGTGCCTTCGAACGGAATCCGCATCGGCAGGACAGGCACGTCTGACAACGCCAGCCCCTGGTCCAACGCATCGACCTGCTTACGAAAGGCCGCCAGCAGGCGCGGGTCGCGTTGCGGCCCATAAAGCGGATGGTAGGACGCCGAATAGAACGCGCTGGCGCGCAGAAACAGCTCTCTTGCGCTAGCGCGCAGGCCACGGCGTTGCGTTTGCGCGGCTTCGTCGGCCAGGCGGTCACCCGCTGCCATCCAGGCCTCATGAAAGGCGCTGTCGTCGCCGTCGCCCACCGCCTGGCCCACGGCAAGAATCTCGCCCATGTCCGCCCCGCCATACGGAATGTAGGCAACCGGCCAGGTACCGAATTCGTCATGCAACGGGTTGTTGAATGCCAAGCCCATCGGGTTCTCCTTGGTTCCATTACGGCAACGGGATCTGTGCTGACCATCGCATGCAAGCTTACGCCTGAACGTCGGCAAGGTGGGCCCGAAGCGCCTCGGACGCCTTGCCCGGGGGCAACCCGAACATTCGCCGATATTCCCTGGTGAACTGCTGCACGCTTTCGTAGCCCACTGAAAACGCGGCGCTGCTGGCCGATACGTCCCCCGCCGCCATCAGCCGCCTGGCCTCGATCAAACGCAGTTGCTTCTGAAATTGCAGCGGCGACAGGGATGTGGCGGCGCGGAAATGTTGGTAGAACGACGACGGGCTCATGCCGGCCTCGGCCGCAAGCCGCTCCATCGGCAGCGGCCGCGCGAATTCGGTGCGAAGCAGGACGATGGCCCGAGCGATGCGCCGGGCGTGCTTTTCCGGCCCGCCCAACTGACGAATGGCCCCGCCATGCCGTCCCGCCAACAGCCAGTAGTGCAGCTCGCGCAGCAGTTGTGTTTGCAGCACCGGCAAGGCGTCGGGGCGGTCGATCAGGCGCATCAGCCGAAGCGCGGCATCCGCGACTTCAGCATCGGTGGGTTCGACCAGCACGGGGACATCTTGCGCCAGCGGGCGCAGTTTCATTTCCACGGCCAGTTCCGCAATGACCGCCATGTCCAGATCCAGCACCAGCGACAGGTAGGGCTGGTCGCCGCTGGCGGCAGTGATCTGGCTGACGGTCGGCACGTCCGCCGTGATCAGCAGCGAATCGCCCGCCGAGAATTCGAAGGTTCGGGTGCCCATCGAAACCCGTTTACTGCCCTGCAACACCAGGCAGGCCAGCGGCCGAGAGATGGCATATTCCAGCCCGCTGGGCCGGATGCACCGAATGACGGCCAAACCCGGGATGGGGGTTTGGGCCAGGTCCGTGGGGCCGCCGTGTGCCTCGACGTAACGCCGGACAGTTCGGAGTAATGAGTCGTTCATACGCAGGCGCCGTGGCTTTGTGGTTTTTGCTGTCGTTTTGTCCGCAGCGTGATCGTAGCGGACATTCAAAGCCCGGCCGGCATCTTCGTAGAAACAGGCCAAGGACATCACGATTCAGGCAAAGGCCGCGGCGTGCAGACGGCTCAGAATCACTCCCGGATTCAACTTCAACCAAGGAGCCTTAGCATGACGACAATTTCCTTCATCACTGGCGGCAGCCGCGGGCTGGGCCGCAACGCCGCCCTGAATATCGCGCGCAAAGGGGGCGACGTCATCTTCACCTACCAGCGCCGCGAAGCGGACGCCCACGCCGTGGTCGCCGACATCGAACAGATGGGCCGCAAGGCCGTCGCCCTACCGCTTGACGTAGGCGACACCTCGGCCTTTCCGGACTTCGCGCAGCGCCTGAAGGCAACGCTGCGCAACACATGGCAGCGCGACACGCTGGATCACCTCATCCACAACGCCGGCCATGGCGATGTAGCCCTGATTGCCGATACGACCGAGGCGCAGTTCGACCGCTTGGTCGACGTGCATTTCAAAGGCGTGTTCTTTTTGACCCAGGCGCTGCTGCCACTGTTGGCGGACGGCGGCCGCATCGTGAACCTGTCCTCTGCCCTGACGCGAATTTCCACCCCGGGCTGGTCGGTCTATGCCGCGGTCAAGGGCGCGATCGAAGTGCTGACCGTCTATCTGGCCAAGGAGCTGGGCAGCCGCAACATCGCCGTCAACGTGGTGGCGCCGGGCGCGATCGAAACTGATTTCTTCGGCGGCGCGGTGCGCGATACGCCGGAATTCAATCAATTCTTCGCGGAAATGACGGCGCTGGGGCGCGTGGGCGTGGCGGACGACATCGGGCCGGCAGTTGCGAACCTGCTTGCCGAGGACAACCGCTGGATCAACGCCCAGCGCATTGAAATATCCGGCGGCCAAGGCATCTAGAGACGACAACAACGGGGGAAGGCGCCGGCGGTCGGCGCCGGGTAGGCTACAGTGCCGGTCTGCAAGCAGACGAATCCAGGAGCAGTACCGCAGTGAATGACACCTCCCACCCCGACGACGACGCTATCCCCGAGGCCCGCAAGGAACAGGAAGCCAGGCTTTGGCGCGATGACGGCTGGACGGCGCGGATCATCAAGAATGAAGACGACGACGGTTGGGCCGTCGAGATGACGTTGGATGGGCAGGCGGAGCCGGCCCTGGTGGGTCCCTGGACCATGGGCCGTGACAAAAAGAACCCCAAGCCGCTGGACTCCCCCGCCTTCTTCACGCTGGTGAAAACCGCCAACGAAGTGCTGCGCCGCCATGAACAGCAATTGCATGCGACGCTGCACAAGAGCGTGAAGATCGACGCTGCCGCTGGCCGGCTGACCATCAAGCTGGATATCGTGCCCGACGACTACGAGCCTTATGCCGTGCTAAGCGCCTACGACGAATCGGGCGAACAACTGGCGCAGGTCCACGTCGCGCCAACCTACAAGCTGACGGTACAGCGCGCGTCGGAGTGGGCCAGCGGCGGCTTCGGCAAGGAAGGCTGAGGCGCAGGAACACGCAGGGGCAGGCAGGGGTCAGGCAGGGGCCAGGCAAAGCCAAAAAATCCCTGTCCACCAGGAGGCCATTCGAGGGTTTTCCCGCGTTCATTTGGTGACAAATTGAGATGTAATACTAACTTCTTATTACATCCTGCGATAACCATGCCTCCGCGTAACCGCCCCTCCCTGCCTTACCGGGTTCTTCCCGCCCTGCTTCTTCTGGGTTCTACTCCGGTGTTTGCCGTGCCCGCGGCGCTGGAGGGGTGTTCCGCCACCGGCAGCGTCGTGGCCTTGCAATGCGGACCGACCGAAATCGAATTGCGCGGCGGCGCGGGCACCTCGTCGCTGTTCGTCGAGGATGTCACCGCTTCATCTGTGTCACTGCGTAACGATCCGTCGGTCACCACGGGCCCGTTCGTGCAAAACCTGAGCATTACCGGCAGCACGACGCTTGAACGCAATGACTATCCCGCCGTATTCCTGAATTCCAGCGCGGATGACTGGAGCGTCAACGTAAAGCTCGGCTCAGGCGTGACCTTGCGCTCGGCGGGCCTGTTCGGCGCACTATGGGTACGGTCCGAAAGCGCGAACACGGCATTTCGCAACGACATCTATATTGACAGCGCCGCCACCGTGGTCGCCACGGGCAGCGACACCGTCGGGATTACCGCCACGTCCAACAACGGCAAGGTGACCTTGATCAACCGGGGCTCGGTGACCTCGACCCAGTCGCGCGGCCTGTATGCCGACGGCGGCAACGTCACCAAACCCGACACCGTTCTCATCCGCAACGAAGGAACGGTGCAGGCCTATCAGGCCGCCGCGCGCGCCATCAACTATGCGGGCACGTCGCGCATCGAAAACACGGGCAGCGTGCGCTCGACGACCGCGCAAGGCCTGGTGGCATGGTCCAACATGGGCGGTGCCGAAATCATCAACAGTGGCACGGTGGTCGCCGACAACTACGACGCGTTGGTGGCAGGCGGCACGGGCGCCGACACGCTGGTCTACAACAGCGGGACCATTACCGCCAACCACCAAACCGTGCTGCGTCGGGTCGCGGTGTCGGGCTATTCCGCCATCCGCGCCTACACCGACGGCACCGGCAAGCTCACCGTCACCAACGACGCCACGGGCGTGTTGAATGCCGCGTCCAACGCCGGCATGATGGCCAACACCGAGCTGGGCAGCATCACCCTTTTGAACGCCGGTCGTATCGATGCGCGCTATGGCATCCAGGCCGATTCCACGGGCGGCGCAGTCAGCATTACCAACCAGGGCCTGATCAACGTCACCGACGCAAGCGGCGCCGGCGTCTATGTCACAGCGGCCGCGGGGGGCAGCCTGGCCAACAGCGGCACCATCACCAGCGCGGGCGACACGGTGCGCGTGGATGACGGCGTCAAGTTCACCGTCAACAACGAAGCAGGCGGCGTGCTGGCGGGCGGACTGTCGCTGGGCAACCAGGCCAGCCTGTCGAACGCTGGCGTCGTGCTGCTTAAACAAGGGGCCGACCTGAACAACCCGCGCAACACGGGTTCGTCCACGTCGGGCAAGATTGGCGGCAACTACACGCAGACCGCCGGCGGCACGCTGCGCATTGCGGCGGCCAGCGCGAACGATTACAGCAAGCTGGCCGTGGGCGGCAGCGCCGCGCTGGGCGGCACGATCGACGTGGACGTCAAATCCAGCTATGTCGGCGGCACCTTGGCCAATGTGGTGACGGCCGACGGCGGCGTGACCAACAACGGTCTGGCCCTGACCGACAACTCGCTGCGCTACGCGTTCTCGGCAGTGTTCGGCGCCAATGGCGTTGATTTGGCGGTGCGCGATACGGGCATGCGAAGCATCCAGGGCGCGGTCGACCCGCGTTCGCCCGGCGCCAGTGGCGCCGCCGCGGTCTTTGACCAGCTTTTGGCCCAGGGCACGACGTCCCCCGAACTGCAGCGCGCGCTTGATGCGTTCGTCAACAGCAGCAGCGCCGAGGAAGTCAGCGCGGCGGTGCAACAGACGCTGCCGTTGCTGACGGGCAATGGGCTGTCGCTGGCCAACAACACGATGAACACGGTGAACGGGGTCGTGCAATCGCGCATCGACGCTACCCGCGGCATGGCTTCCGGAGACGGTTTCTTCAGCGATCGCCACGCCTGGATCAAACCTTTCGGCACCCACTCGCGCCAGCAAGACCAGGACGGCGTGCCCGGTTACAGCGCAGACACCGGCGGCCTGATCATCGGCGTGGATGGCAGCGTGCGCCCGGGCACCAACCTGGGCCTGGCATTTGCCTACGCGCATACCGACGTGTCGAGCAATTCCAGCGGCCCGCGTCAGAAAGCCGACATCGACAGCTATCAGTTGATCACCTACGGTTCGCAGGCGCTGGACAGCCGCTCTGACGTGTCGTTCCAGCTGGACGGCGGCCGCATGCGCAACAAGGGGCAGCGCGACATCGACTTCCTGGGCTTGACGGCCAATTCCCGCTATGACAGCAAGACGGTGCATGCCGGCGTCTCGGTGGACCGGCGCTTTGCGCTGAGCGAGCAGACGGTGTTCGCCCCGGCGCTGCGCCTGGATTACACCTGGATCAAAGACGACGCTTACCAAGAGCAAGGCGCCAACGGCTTGGGCTTGCAGGTCAAGTCGCGCAGCACGGACGCGCTGGTGCTTGGGCTGGACGGCAAGTTCACGCATGCGCTGTCGGATCGCTTCAACGCCTTGGCCAACATCGGCGTCGGCTATGACCTTTACAACCGCGACGCCAGCATCACATCCGCCTTCGCGGGCGCCCCGGATGCGGCTTTCGTAACCTACGGCACCAAGCAGTCGCCGTGGCTGGTGAGAGCGGGCGCCGGCCTGTCCTACACCACGGAAGGCGGCACCGAAATCACCGGGCGCTACGACGCCGTGCGCCGTGATCGTTTCTTCGGCCAGACGGCCTCGTTGCGTGTGCGCTGGTTCTTCTAAGCCAACGCAGCGTTTCGGGGGCTGGCCAGGATGGCGGCCCCTGATCGCCGCGGCGGCGCTTGCGCTGGCCAGCGGCTGCGCCACGCCGCCAACGCCGGCCAAGCGCGCCCAGCACGCCGACGCACTTGCCGCCGCGCATGGCTGGTCGGCCCTGACGCTGGAAGCGGCCGGTTTTTCCTTGCGGGCCTATGTCCCGCCGCCGCCCGCCGCACAAACGGGATGGTTGACCGTGTATATCGAAGGGGACGGCTTGGCGTGGCTGACGCCGTCCCAGGTTTCGCCAGACCCCACGCCCATTGATCCCGTGGGGTTGCGCCTGGCGTTGGCGCAACCGGAAGGTCAGGCCGCCTATCTGGCACGGCCCTGCCAGTTCACCGGCGCGCAACGCTCCCCCTGCTCCCCCGCGCTCTGGACCACGCGCCGCTTTGCGCCGGAAGCGGTGGCGGCGACGAACCAGGCTCTGGACGCGTTGCAACGCAGGCTGGGCCCCCGTGGCCTGGTGCTGGTCGGCTATTCGGGTGGCGCCGCGATCGCCGCGCTGGCCGCGGCCCGCCGCCACGACGTGGTCGCGCTATTGAGCGTGGCCGGCAATCTTGATCCCAACGCCTGGGTCCGTCTGCACGGTTTGTCGCCGCTGACCGGCTCGCTTGACCCCGCCACGGAAACGGACCGGCTGATTAGGCTGGCGCAGTATCACTTTGCCGGCGCCAGCGATACCGTGATTCCGCCGGCGCTGGCGCACGGCTACGCGGCCCGTTATCCCGCCACCCGTCGACCAACCGTGGAGAGCGTGCCGGGCATGACTCACGCCTATTGTTGGGCAGAACAATGGCCAACGCTATGGCGTCGCGCGATGGCTGGACTCAAACCGTAGGATGGGTGAAGCGCGGCAGGGCCTGCCCGCGAAAACCGGCGTCTGCCGCGCGTAACCCATCGCCAACGTCTGCGCGATGGGTTACGGGAACGTCTGCATGATGGGTTGCGCGCGATTGTTGGCGGGGTTCTTGCGGAGCGAATGACGCGCTTCACCCATCCTACGGATGGTGGATCGTAGGATGGGTGAAGTGCGGCAACGCCGGCCCGCGAAAACAAACGCCTGTCGCACGGAACCCATCGGCGGCGGCGGCCATGGCACACAACCCCGCGCCAAGGTAGACAATCCCGTGCTGCGGTAGACTTGCCTGCAATTCCGCGTCGCCGACGCGGCACGACACGACGCCACGACGAACGCGTTGCCCCAGGAGTCCCCCGATGTCATTGGAAAAGCACTACACCGCCATTCTCGAAGCGCTAGGGGAAGACCCGTCCCGCGAAGGCTTGGCCGATACGCCCGCCCGCGCGGCCAAGGCCATGCGCCATCTGTGCCGTGGCTACTCGCAAGACCTGGACGAAATCGTCAACGGTGCGCTGTTCACGTCCGACACGCGCGAAATTGTCCTGGTGAAAAACATCGAACTGTATTCGCTGTGCGAACACCACATGCTGCCCTTCATCGGCAAGGCCCACGTGGCCTATCTGCCGGCCGGCAAGGTGCTGGGCTTGTCCAAGGTGGCACGCATTGTGGAAATGTATGCGCGCCGCCTGCAAATCCAGGAAAACCTCAGCCGCCAGGTGGCCGAGGCCGTGCAAAGCGTGACCGGCGCGGCCGGCGTGGCCGTGGTGATCGAGGCCCAACACATGTGCATGATGATGCGCGGCGTGGAAAAACAGAATTCGTCCATGGTCACTTCGGTGATGTTGGGCGAGTTTCACGACAACCCGTCCACGCGGGCAGAGTTCCTCAGCCTGATCCGCTGATATTTCCCCCATCCCCACAACGGGCGGTGCGGCCAGGCAGGCTGCACCGCCCGTTTCACTTGGCATTGAATCGGCAGAGATAGCCCGCCCCACAGCTCTTGCTTGCTCAATTGCCCGCCGGCCTTTCGCGCCCCCCAGGCCGGTTTCGCGCGGCACGCGCGCACCAGGATAAAAATCAGACCAAACCGCCACTTTGAGGCGCCTGATTTCGGCCAATTGAAATGGCTCAAATCCCTGCGGCAAGCGGCTGTTTTCATGCGACCGACTGGCGAAAGCGGGCTGTACATTGAAGTCATTCGCAGCCCCCTCACAATCATTACGCTGCGAACCGCGACCAAGCGATCGGAGCCGCCACAGCCTTCGAAAGCAAACGTCGTGAGATGTCTAGTTGTTGTTTGAAGTTGCAGTCGTCGCAGCAAAAACGGTGTTGCCGCCTTCCCCCCCCGATCTGGCGCGCCGTTCGCAGCAACTTTACCCCGGCCGGCCTGCCGGCCGGGGCACTTTTAAGACTCTTCCAATTCACAAGAGCGTTATTAGCCGTCAGCATGACGGGTCGCCTGGCGTGCATGCCTTACCGCTGCATTTCGTTGCGCCAGTCCGTGTGAGGAACGCCGTCAGTTTGCAAACCGCGTCTTGGCGCGGCCCCGCAAGCCCATGGTGTCCATTCGATGCAGTAACCCATGAAAGTCCTCGTAATCGACAATGACAAGACCTCGGCTGAAGCACTGAGCCACACGCTTGCCGAGCAAGGCCAAATCGTTCACATTGCCACCGATGGCGCAAGCGGTCTTCGCATCGCAAAAACGTTTCCGTACGACCTGATCCTGCTGGATGTGCAGCTACCCGTCATGGATGGCTTTACGGTGCTGCGGGAACTGCGCAAGGAAAGCAATGTGCCCGTGCTGATCGTCTCGGCCCGCGACGAGCTGCAAGCCCGCGTGCAAGGCTTGAGCGAAGGCGCGGACGACTACCTGGCCAAACCCTACGCCACCTGCGAGCTCGTCGCGCGGATGAAGGCCATCAGCCGACGGTCTTCGCCCATCGACGACGCCGGCGCGCAGCATGTCTTGCGCGTGGGTGATCTTGAACTTCAATTGCTAAGCCGCAAGGCCTTGCGCGAAGGGCAGCGCATCCGGCTCACGGCGATTGAATTCGCCCTGCTTGAACGACTGATGCGCAAGCACGGCGAAGTGCAATCTCGCATGAACCTGGCCGCGCATGTGTGGGGCATCAATTTCGACCGTGGCACCAATGCCATCGACGTCGCCGTGCGCAGGCTGCGCATGAAGATGGACGACCCCTTCAGCACGCGCCTGCTGCATACCGTATGGGGCCTGGGTTACGTCATGGAACAGCGAGAGCCGTCGAACTGACGCGCTTGGCGCATCAGTTCACCATCACATCACCGTGGCGCCGTGGCCTTCCCTGGACACGGCGCGCGGTCGAAGGTAATGGCCAGTGCCCGGCTCGCCGTGCACACGCCTGCCGTCATACACCAATTGGCCGCGCCGCCACGTCCCAAAAACATGCACGGTATGCGGCTGCCCGACGTGCTCGGTTTGCCGCGAAGCCGAACGTCCGGGCGCCAGCACAACGAAGTCCGCGTCCTTGCCTATGTCCAACGACCCCTTGCGGTCGTCCAGCAGGAAATGTTCGGCGGGCTTTTGCGACAGCAGGCGCACCACCAAGCACGGCGACAGGCCACGCGATTCGCAGCCGGACCACAGCGCCGGCAGAAGCAGGTCGGGGCCGTAATCGACCATGGGCGCCGGCCATTCGCCGCCATCGTCGCCGCGGGCCAGGTAGCCCGACGATACGAAAGTACCCATGTCGGTCGCCAGACGCCGCCACAGTGCGTCGACCTCCACACGCGGACGCAGCAGCGGATAGTCGTCAGGCGTCCCGCCAAACTGCTGCAGCGCGTCTTCGATGCTCATCATCAAGCTGCGCAGGCTGGTTTCGATCGTGACCCAATGCCCGGCCTGGCGGTAACGGGCGCACAAGGCATAGCCCTGTTCGGACCAGACATCGGCGGCTTGCATGCGCACGCCAGCCGCCGCACCCACGCGGCACAGCAACCGCGTCGTCAAGCCCTCGATCAGCGGCAGATTGGCGCGGGCCAGCACTTCCCTGCCCGGCCTGCCGGCGTTCAGAAGCCGCCGCGCATTGCGGCTGACGGTCAGGCGCGCATGGTTGTGCATGCTGCAAGCCAGCCCAAAGCGCGCAATGCCCTGGAAGGCCTGAAGCAAATCGCTTTCGTGGTGGGCGAAGCGCTGCCGTTCGGCCTCGAATGTGGGGATGGAAAACGCGCATACCCCACCCCGCGCCAAGGCGTCCGCCGCGTCCAGGCCATGCTCGGTGTTGACGGTGCCGGCCACTGCCACATCCACATGCGCCTCGCGTCCGATGCGCGAGACCATCGCATCCAGCTGCGCGCGGCTGGCTACCACTTCAGCGTGCTCGTAGGGCATGTCCACCAACGTCGTCACGCCCCCTGCCGCCGCCGCGCGGGATGCCCGGCCAATGCCGCAACCGTCTGCCCAACCGCCTATATAGGTACGGCTATCGACAGCGCCCGGCAGCACCCATAGCCCGCGGGCATCCACCTGATCGCGCGCGGCGGGCGGGCTGTGGCTGCCCATTGCCGCGATCCTGCCGTCCATGATGCCTAACCAACCGTCTTCCAGAATGCTATCGGCGCTGACCAGCGAACCGCGTATCACCATGTCGAAATCGCTCATTGTTTTCTTCTTGTCGTGAGAGCACACGCTTGCCCCGATCCCCGGGGACGCACGCATGCGTAGCGTTGATCGACCGTCGGCCTGCTCCCCGCGGAAACGGGCCACCGGATACTACCGGGCAGGCGCCAGATCCTCCTTCCGGCGCCGCTTCGTCAGAACACTTGCCAATCGTCTTGCACGTCGGCCCCGGCGCCGGCCGCCTTGGGCCGTTGCAAGGCCACGCGGCGGCGCGCTGCCGGGGCCCTGGCCTGAGCCTGGACCTGGTGGGCCTGGACCGGTTCGCGCGCGACAGGCATGTCGATCACCACGCGCGGCGACACGTTGAAGATGGCGACGGTCTGCGCCAGGCCTTCGGCCTGGTCACGCAAGGCCCGCGCGGATGCGGCTGCCTGCTCGACCAGCGCGGCGTTCTGCTGCGTGGCCTCGTCCATGCTGGAGACCGCCAGGTTGACCTGGTCGATGCCTTGCGCCTGCTCGCTGGACGCGGCGGCGATTTCTCCCATGATGTCGGTCACGCGGTGCACGGCGTTCTCGATTTCGCGCATGGTGGCCCCCGCAAGCTCCACCTGTTGCGCGCCCGCCTGGACCCGGCCAGCCGAATCGGCGATCAATTGCTTGATTTCACGGGCCGCCAGGGCGCTGCGTTGCGCCAGCGCGCGCACTTCGCCTGCCACCACCGCAAAACCCTTGCCCTGGTCGCCGGCGCGAGCCGCCTCGACCGCGGCGTTGAGCGCCAGGATGTTGGTCTGGAAGGCAATGCCGTCGATCACCGACACGATGTGCGTGATCTTGGCCGAACTGGCGCTGATGTCCTGCATGGTGCCGACCACGTCCGCCACCACCGCCGCGCCGCGCCCCGCCACTTGCGACGCGCCCTCGGCAAGCTCGTTGGCGCGCAGCGCGTTGTCGGCGTTTTCCTTGACGGTTACCGCCAACCGACCCATCGACAACGCGGTTTCTTCAAGCGTGGCGGCTTGCTGCTCGGTACGCGACGACAACAACACATTGCCGTCCGCAATGTCGTGCGTACCCCGGCTGATCTGCTGCACGCTTTGGCGGACGGCGGCCACCGTCTTGGCCAGGCTGGCCTGCATGCGTTGCAGGCCAAGAAAAAGCTGACCGATTTCATTGTGGGACTTGATCTCGATGTGGTTGGTCAAATTGCCGTCGGCAATGCTCTGGAAGTGGGTGCCGGCGCGCAGCAAGGGGCGCAGCACGGACCGGCTGACAAACAGCGCGGCGCCAATGCTCTGCAACACGGCGGCGGCAAGCAGCACCGCGATCAGGATGTTGGCGCGCAGGTGCTGGCTGGCCGCCGCCGCGACATAAGCATTGGTCTGCGCATCGACATAGGCCAGGTAGTCGGCCACCTCGTGGTCGAACGCCAGGTGCGCGCCCTGCACCGCATCCATCTGCAAGGCGAAGGCGCGGGCATCCTGGCCGCGCATGGATTCGAACTGCTCGGCGGCCAGCGCGTCATAGTGTTTGAACGCGGCCGCCACGGGGGCGGCTTTCTCTTGCAGCGCGGGGGCTCGGACCTCATTGGAGAAGGCCTCGAAGCGCGCGCGCGAACGGCGCCACAGGTCTTCGGCGCGGGCAGCGTCGGCATCGCTTTGCTGGGTGCGGCCGACCTGCCGGTTGATCATGGCCGCGTCCATCGCCAGCCGCGCCCGCAGCATCAGCGTGTAGGCCTCGTAGGCGGGCACGACGCGCATCGAATAGGCTTCGTTGACCTGGTCCAGCTTGGCATTGCTGGACCGGGTGTCCAGCCAGGCCGCGCCGTTGGCGGCCAACATGCCAATAAAAAACAGCGCGAGCAAGATGCCCAGGCAGCTGCGGATTCTTAGATTGGTGAACATACGACCTCGACGGAATTCATGGCCCCGGGGGCTGCGGCCAGGCGCCAGCGGAACACCGACACTCCAGGCCCTCCATCGCACCCGCATGGCCGGACGAAACGACTGTATCCCAGCACGCCAGACAAATCGTTAACAAATGAATGACATTTCCGTCACTGGAAAATCCAGCGCTGCTGGTAACTCGTGCTGCTATGGCGGCATCGGGCATTTGGCCGATACCCGATGCCGCGGCCCCGGCACACCCTGAGACCCACCCGCCGCCACGCGGTTTGGCTCCTACTGAACCGCCCATCTGGACCTAGCGTTCTGGCCCTATCCGGGCAAACTGGCACCAGGCCGCACCGGCACAAAGCCGGTCGCGTCGGGGCGCGGCCCACTCTCTTTCGGAGATCACCATGAACGCGATTTACCGCCTCATCCGCCGCTACACCCTGGCCGGCCTTGCCGCCGCGCTATTGGCGGCGCCTGCCTACGCGCAGACCAAGCTGGTCGTTGGCTACCAGCTCATCGTCGGCCCCTTCCTGTCCGCCATTGCCGACGGCAGTTTCGACAAAGCCTTGAAAGACGCCGGTTACCAGGTCGACTGGCGCCAGTTCACCTCGGGCGGCGACATTTCCACCGCGCTCGCCTCGGGCAATGTGCCGGTCGGCGTACTGGGTTCCACGGGCATTACGTCGGCCGCGACCCGCGGCGTGGACCTGCAACTGTTCTGGATCCTGGACAATATCGGCAAGTCCGAAGCCCTGGTGGCGCGCAACGGCTCGGGCATCAACAGTACGGCCGACCTCAAGGGCAAGCGCGTGGCGACGCCGTTCGTGTCGACCTCGCACTTCCACTTGCTGGTGGGCATGGATCAGGTCTGGAAAATCAACCCGCGCGACGTGCGCATCCTAAACATGCAACCGCCACAGATCGTGGCCGCCTGGCAGCGCGGCGACATCGATGCCGCCTATGTGTGGCCGCCCGCGCTGACCGAAATCGAAAAAACGGGCAAGGTCATCGCCGACTCCGAAGCCATTGGCCGCGCCAGCGTGCCCACGTTTGACGGCATCGTTGTGGACCGCGCCTGGGCCGCCAAGAACCCGAAATTCATGGCCGCCTTCACCAGCGTGCTGGCCAAGTCCTACGCCGACTACCACGCCAACGGCGCCAAATGGACGCCCGAATCGCCCGAGGTCAAGGGCATCGTGCGGCTGATCGGCGGCAAGCCGGACGACATTGTCAGCGCGCTCAAGCTGCTGGTGTTCCCGACCGCGCAGGAACAGGCGTCGCCGACCTGGCTGGGTGGCGGCAAGGACGCGGGCGCGGTGCGCGCGCTGGACGCCAGCGCCAAGTTCCTGAAAGACCAGAAGCAGATCGACCGCGCGCTGACCGACTACAGCCCGCACGTTACGGACCAGTACGCGAAGGCCGCCGCCAAATAGCCGCGCCGTCTTTGCCCAGCACGCCCGCCTTGCCGCGGGCGTGCCGTCATAAGGGGAATCCGCATGACCCAGCCATCCCACCCCGCCGCCCTGGCCTTGCGCGCGGACCACGTCGGCGTTACCTACCCCGGCATGCATGACAGCGGCCCGGTGGTGGCGCTGCACGACGTCAACCTGACCATCGAGCCCGGCGAATTCGTGGTGGCGCTGGGCGCGTCCGGCTGCGGCAAGACTACCTTGCTGAGCCTGCTGGCCGGCTTCCTGTCGCCAACCGAAGGCGAGATCACGCTGGGCGGACGGCCCATCACGGGCCCGGGCGCCGAGCGCGGCGTGGTGTTCCAGAAGCACGCGCTGCTGCCCTGGCTGAACGTGCTGGAGAACACCGAGTTCGGCCTGAAACTGCAAGGCGTGGACAAGGCAACCCGGCGCGCCCGCGCCCGCCGCAACCTGGAACTGGTGGGCCTGCAGGACTTTCACCGTCACATGATCTACCAGTTGTCCGGCGGCATGCAGCAGCGGGTGGGCATTGCCCGCGCCCTGACCTGCGACCCCGCCATGCTGCTGATGGACGAACCGATGGCGGCGCTGGACGCGCTGACGCGCGAAACCATCCAGGAGCTGCTGCTGGACATCTGGCGTCAGACCAACAAGATGTTTTTCTTCATTACCCATAGCGTGGAAGAGGCGCTGTTCCTGGGGTCGCGGTTGATCGTCATGTCGCCGCGCCCGGGCCGCATCACACACACCTTCACGCCGGACTTCAACCGGCGCTACCTGGAGACCCGCGATGGCCGCCGCATCAAATCCAGCCCCGACTTCATCGCCATGCGCGAGCAAGTCCTTGGCATCATCTACGGCGACGAGCTTGCCGCCCACGAGCCCGCTCATGCATAAAGCGCGCGGCGGCCACAAGCCCGCCGCACCCGGCAAGGTGTATGGCGCGCCGGGCGCGGGCTACAGCAGCCACATCAGCCTGATCACCACCATCGCGCTGATTGCACTGTGGTTCCTGGCCACCAGCACTGGCTGGGTCAAGCCGCTGTTCCTGCCGTCGCCCTTTGCGGTCTACGACAAGTTCATCTCGGCCATGACTGACGGCGTGGCCAATTCCACGCTGGCCGAACACGCCATGGCCAGCCTGACGCGGGTGTTCTCGGCGTTCTTCCTGGCATGCGTGACGGCCGTGCCCATCGGCATATTGATGGGCGTGAACCGCTACGCGCGCGGCATCTTCGACCCGCCCATCGAGTTCTACCGCCCGCTGCCGCCGCTGGCCTACCTGCCGCTCATCATCATCTGGTTCGGCATCGGCGAATTTCCGAAGATCCTGCTGATCTATCTGGCCATCTTCGCGCCGATGGCGATCGCGGCGCGCGCCGGGGTGCGGTCGGTATCCATCGAACAGATCCATGCGGCTTACGCCATGGGCGGCACGCGCATGCAGATCGTCTGGCATGTGATTCTGAAGGCGGCCATGCCCGAGATCTTCACGGGCCTGCGCATCGGCATCGGCGTGGGCTGGACCACCTTGGTGGCGGCGGAAATGGTGGCCGCCGACCGTGGCCTGGGCTTCATGGTGCTGAACGCCGCGCAGTTCCTGGCCAGCGACATCGTCATCATGGGCATCATCGTGATCGGCGTGTTCGCCTTCGCGTTCGATCTGCTGGTGCGCTACGTGGAAAAATTCGCCATTCCGTGGAAGGGGCGCGTCTAGACAGCCGGCAGGGCAATCCCCCATTCCGCCCCATTTTTGCGTCCTCTATTCTGGAAAGCGGATTGCGCTGCCCCCGCCTTGGGGGCCCGCGCCGCCTTCACAAGGAGCCGTCATGTCCAGCCAGGCCGCCATGCAAAAGCCTGTGTTGTGGGATCGTCTGTTCGAACGGGAAAGCGCGCCCAACCTCAGTCTGCAAGGCCGCGTGCGGCAGATGTTGGTGTCGGCCATTCTTAGCGGGCATCTGCCGCCCGGCATGCCCGTGCCCTCCAGCCGCCAGTTAGCCGATCAGTTGCGCATTGCGCGCAACACCGTCGTCTTCGCCTACCAGCAACTGGTCAGCGAAGGGTATCTGGTGTCACGCGAACGCAGCGGCCATTTTGTCTGCGATTCCGTCATGCAGGGGCATTCGGGGTCGGCCAGCGAAGCGGCGGCGGCCGTGTCCCCTGCTGAGGAACCGCAACAGATCCGCTGGGACGAACGGCTGCGCTTTCGCCCGTCGCGCCAGCGCAATATCAGCAAGCCGCAAGACTGGCAGAAGCAGCCCTACCCTTTTGTGTACGGGCAGTTCGACCCCGACCTGTTTCCCACGGCGGAATGGCGCGAGTGCTGCATCAAGGCGTTGTCGGTGCTGGACATCCGCAGTTGGGCGCCCGACCTGATCACCCACGACGACCCCGCGCTGATCGAACAGATCCGCACGCAAGTGCTGCCGCGCCGGGGGGTGTGGGCCGACGCCGAGGAAATCGTCATCACCGTCGGCGCGCAGCATGCGCTGTATCTGCTGGCCGACCTGCTGGTCAACGAAGACACGGTGGTGGGCATGGAAGACCCCGGCTACCCGGACGCCCGCAACATCTTCGCCAGCCATACGCGCCACCTGCTGCCCATGCCCGTGGACGAAGGCGGCTTGTGCACGGGCACGCACCTGCTGGGCTGCGACTATGTCTTCGTGACACCGGGCCATCAATGCCCCACCACCGTCACGCTGTCGATGGAGCGCCGCGAAACCCTGCTGGCCCTGGCGCGCCAGGCCGACAGCATGATCATTGAAGACGATTTCGAAAGCGAAAGCCGCTGGGGCGAAGGCGCCATCCCGGCCTTGAAAAGCCTGGACCGCGATGGCCGCGTCATCTACGTGGGCAGCCTGGCAAAGTCGTTCGCGCCCGGCTTGCGCATCGGCTATATCGTCGCGCCGCGCGAACTGACCCGCGAACTGCGCGCGCTGCGCCGGCTGATGCTGCGCCATCCTTCAGCCTACATCCAGCGTGCGTTTTCCCTGTTCATTTCACTGGGCCATCACCATTCGCTGCTGCGCAAGCAATCGCAGGCCTACCAGAAGCGCGGCGCCGAACTGACCCAAGCGCTGGCCCGCCACCTGCCCGACTTCACCCCCACCCCCATCACGGGTTCTTCGTCCTGCTGGCTGCAAGGCCCGCCGTGGCTGAACGCCACCGAATTGTCAGAAGCCGCACTGGCCGAAGGCGTGGTCGTGGAACCCGGCGGCGTCTTCTTCATGAACGGCGCCAACGCCCCCGGCAATGTCTTGCGCGTGGGCTTCACGTCGATCCGCCCGGAACTGATCGAACCGGGTATCGCGAAACTGGCGCAAGTGGTGCGCCGATTTCGGTTGCGGGCGGCGGCTTAGGGGGCAGACAACGCCGTCGCCGATGGGCGGCAAGGCGCGGTGCGCGTCGGGGCTTAACGAGTGACGAAGGGCGTTAGATGAGCCAATTTTCAACGGCAAGGCCACGGATACGTTCAAATTCTCGGGTGTTCCCGGTCACGAGCGTAAGGCGCAAGGCATAGGCCTGGGCACCAATCAACATATCGTTGGCCCCGATGGTTTTCCCTTCGGCTTCGAGCTCGGCGCGAATGCCGCCGTACTCGGCATCAGCCGGCACATCGAGAGGCAGGATCGGAATCGTCTCCAACAAGCTCTCAACCTTGGCTGTCAGCTTGGGAGACCCTTTCTTGGCGCAGCCGTAACGCAACTCGGCCGCCACGACGATGCTGGTGCAAATTTCCTGATGACCGACCCGCGCTATATGACGCGCAGCGGGACCATCGGGGTCACGAACCAGGGCACTGATGATGTTGGTGTCCAAGAGATAGCCGCTCACAGAATGTCCTCCGGCTGAGGCGGCATGTCAGCGATATCGGGAAATTGATCGTCGGGCCCGAGCGGCTCATCCTTTCGCCATTGAGCTAGCAGTTCAACAATGTTCCTCGGTCCCGCCACAGGTTCAATGATGAGCTTGGTGCCCTCACGACGGATCAGCACTCGGTCGCCAGGCAGTTCGAATTCAGCGGGAATACGGACGGCCTGGCTCCGATTATTTCGGAAGAGTTTGGCCTCGCGTGGCCGGGACGCGATAACTGGGATGGGCATGGCACTGGTCTCGCTCAGGTTGCATATGCCACATTGTATATGCCAATCTCAAATTTGCACTACAAATGCTCATCCCGCAGGTGATACCAGCGGTACAGCAAGCCCTGCCCCAGTCGTCTGAACGGGGCGAACAGATGGCCGGGTAGCGGGGAATCGTAGATGGGCAGGTTCCACGGGGCGCCGTCCTTGCCCATCATTCGCTGGGCCAGCCGTTTGCCGGCTTGCGCGGAAAAGGCTACGCCGTTGCCGCCGTAGCCGAAGGCGTAATACACGGGCTGGGCGGGGTCGGGTTGCGTGACGCGCGGCATCATGTCGTGGCTGACGTCTACCCAGCCCCACCACGAATACGCCACTTCGACGTCACGTAGCGACGGGAACTTCCTGGCCAGGCCTTCGCGCAGCAGCGCCAGATGGCGCGGGTGTTGCGCGTCGGCGCCGTGCAAGGCGCTGCGGCTGCCGATCTGCATGCGGCCGTCGGGCAGCAGGCGGTAATAGAAGCGCAGCGTGCGGGTGTCGGTGATGAAGACCGTGCTTTTCAGGCCGGCGGCGGCGCGTTCGGCGTCTGTCAGCACGCGCGTGACCATGGAGTTGGACAGCACCGGCATGATGCGGTTGTCCAGCAGCGGGTTCACGCCCTGCGCGGTGTAGCCGCCCGTGGCGAAGGCCACGCGGCGGGCGCGCACCACGCCGGCTGGGGTGCGCAGCAGGATGGCGCCCTGGTCCATGCGCCAGCTCAGCACCGGGCTGGACGGATGCACCCGCACGCCCAAGGCACGTGCCTGGCGCAAATAGCCGTAGGCCAGTTTCAAGGGATGCACGCCCACGCCGTCGGGCTCGTGCATGGCGCCGACCGCCTCGTGGTCGTGCACATAGCGCTCGCGCAGCTCGGCCTGGGTAAGCATCCTGGCGTCGTAGCCAAACACTTCCCGCATCACGCGCGCTTCGTTGGCCAGGAACGCCATTTTCTTTTGGCGGTGCGCGGTGTACAGGTGCCCGCCCGGCTGCGCGTCGCAATCCACCTGCGCGACCAGGCTTTTCCAATACTCAAAGCCCTCGCGGATTTCCGCGTCCAGGCGCTTGGCGGTATCCAACCCCCAACGGCTGATCCATTGCGACCGGTACAAGCGTCCCGAGGCATTTTGCCCCTGGCCCCCGTTGCGGCTGGTGCAGCCCCACACGGCGCGGTTGGCTTCCAGCACCAGCGCGCGTACGCCGAAGTCGCGCGCCAAGGTCAGTGCCGCCGACAGGCCGGTAAAGCCCGAGCCCACGATCACCACATCAGCATCGACGTCGCCCTGGATAGGGCCATCATCTTCGGGCGGCGCGCCGGCCGTGGCGACCCAGTAGGTGGGCGCATAGTCCTGCCCCTGCCCGGGTGGCGACACCAGCGGGTCGTAGGTGGGGTTGTAGGCGGCGCGCGCGGCAGCACCCGGCGTCGGGCGCGTAGGTTCGAAGGACATTTGGGTATCCATGCGCGCCTCACGCACGCGCGGGCAAGGCGGGGCGCTGCTTGCGGAACGCATTCTTCACGCGGATCTTGCCGTCCCGGAACGTGAAGATGTCGACCATGTCGGCCTCTACGCGCGAGCCGTCGGCGGCGGTGCCCGTGAACGTGCATTCCGACACGCCGCGATCGCCCGCGACCCAATGCCGGCCGTTGTTCCATTGCGCGTCGGGGAAGTTCTTCCAGGCCGCCGCGAACGCCGCCCGCACCGCTTCCGTGCCCGTGTGCCGGCTGCCGCAGGCGTCGGGGCCGCCCACGGTTTCGAACACGCAGTCTTCGCTCATGAAGCCCATCAAGGCGTCGATATCGTGGCGGTTCCAGGCGGCCGCGAACTCGGCCAGCATGTCGGCGGTGACGGTGTTTTGCATTGCCTACCCCTCTACTTGAAAGGCCGGCGCGAAGCGCGCGCGGGCGTCTGGATTCAAGGTACGTGGCGGGGGTGGCAGGGTCTAGAACCAGACGCGGGGAATCGGTTGCACCAGAACCATCACGCGGCGCGTGCCGCCAGCATCGCGCGCGCGTGCAGCACCGCAATGGCGCAACTGTTGACGCGCGCCTGCACGGAATCGGACCGGCTGGTCAGCAGCACCGGCACGCGCGTGCCCAGCACCAGCCCGGCGGTGCCCGCGCCCGCCAGCCAGGTCAGTTCCTTGTAGAGCATGTTGCCCGCCTCGATATCCGGGGCCAGCAGAATGTCAGCGTCGCCCGCCACCCGCGACTCAATGCCCTTTTCCCGCGCCGCCTCGCGCGAGATCGCGTTGTCGAACGCCAGCGGGCCGTCGATGTCGCCGCCCCGGATTTGCTGGCGGTCGGCCATCTTGGACAAGGCCGCCGCGTCCAGCGTGGCCGGCATGGCCGGGTTGACCGATTCCGTGGCGCACAGCACCGCCACCTTGGGCCGGCCGATGCCCAGCGACTGCGCCAGGTCGATGGCGTTCTGTGCAATGTCGGCCTTTTCCATCAGCGTGGGCGCGATGTTGACCGCCGCGTCCGTCAGGATGAAGAGCTTGGCATAGGCCTCCACCGCCATCACGAAGGCGTGGCTGATGCGCCGATTCGTGCGCAGGCCAGATTCACGCGACACCACGGCCGCCATGAAATTATCGCTATGCAGGCTGCCCTTCATCAGCATCTGCACCGCGCCGTCACGCGCCAAGCCGGCCGCCGTCTGCGCGGCCAGCCGTTCATCGTCGGGCGTATCGACGATGTCAAAATCCCCCGGCCGCAAGCCCGCTTGCGTCAGGCGTTCCAGCAACTTGCGCGCCGGCCCGACCAGCACCGGCTCGATATGGCCGGCCCGTTGCGCCTCGACCGCGGCCTCAAGACTGGACGGGGACAGGGGATACGCCACCGCCGTGCGCAGGCGCCCCGCCGACAGCGCGGCATCGCGCAGCGGCGCGAACAATCGATCGCTAGCCATACACCGTGCTCCCAGAGCCAGGAAAGGAACGCCCGGCGCGAAGGCGCCGGGCGCAGAAGCCGCCTGCGATCAGCGCCGCGCCGGATCAATCGGCAAGGGCACCTCACCCGCCTGGAACGGCTGGTTCACGTAAGGCTTGTACTTGTCCAGGAAGCGCACCGGCTGCTTCAGGGCGTCGCGCCGGAAGGGGTCGCCCAGTTCCTGGCTGACCATCATTTCCAGCACGGTGGTCTTGCCTTCGGATTGCGCCTGGCACGCGGCCTGCAACGCGGCGCCCACCTGGTCCGCGTGCTCGACCCGGATGCCCTCGGCCCCCATGGCGCGCGCCAGTTCAGAGAAGTTGGGGTTCAGCAGGTTGCTGCCCACGAAGCGGCGGCCGTAGAAGTCCACCTGGTTTTTCTTTTCGGCGCCCCACTGGCCGTTATGGAAGACGACGGCGGTGACGGGAATTTTCTCGCGCACGCAGGTCAGCAGTTCCTGGAAGCTCATGCACCAGGCGCCGTCGCCCACATAGGCCACGGCCGGCCGGTCGGGCCGGCCCAGCTTGGCCCCGATCAGCGCCGGCAAGGCGTAGCCGCAGTTGCCAAAGCTCATGGCGGCCAGCATGGAGTTCGGTTCGTCAAAGCGCAGGTAGCTGTTGGACACCGAGCAGATGTTGCCAATGTCGGTGGACACCATCACATGCTTGGGCATGGCGCGTTCCAGCTCGCGCAGCATGCGCCGGGGGTGCATGCGGCCGCCGCCTTGTTCAATGATGTCCAGACTCCAGTCGTCGCGTTCGTGCGACCAGCCGTCAAGCTCAGCTTCCCAGGCCGCCTTTTGGGACGCAATGTCGTCGCCGCGCGCGGCCTTGGTGCGCACGCACGCCACCTCGCGCGATTTGAGTTTGGCGGTCAAGGCGGCGGCGGCCGGCTTGGCGTCGCCGCAGATGCCCACCGACACCGGGCGCACCAGCCCCAGCATGCGGTGGTCGGCATCCACCTGGATGATGCGTGCGCCTTGGGGCCAGTAGTCCAGCCCGTGCTGGGGCAAGGTGCCAAAGGGACCCAGGCGCGTGCCCAAGGCCAGCACCACGTCGGCCTGCGACAGCAACTTCATGCCGGCCTTGGCGCCCTGGTAGCCCAACGGGCCGCACCACAGCGGATGGCTGGCGGGAAAGGCGTCGTTGTGCAGATAGCTGGTGACGACCGGCGCACCCAACAATTCGGCCAGCGCCACGCATTCGGCCTGGCCTTCCGAGAACAACACGCCGCCGCCCGCCACGATGACCGGGAACTTGGCCTCGGCCAACAGGCACGCGGCCGCTTCCAGGTCTTCTTCCGCGCCCGGCCCGCGCCGGATGCGGCGCGGCTCGGGGATGGCGACGTCGATTTCGCCGTAGAAATAATCGCGCGGAATGTTCAGTTGCGTCGGGCCGCGTTCGGCCAGCGCGTTGTCAAAGGCCTTGGCCGTGAACTCCGCCATGCGGTCGGGGCGGTTCACGTGCGCCTGGTACTTGGTGATGCGCGAAAAAATGGGCAGTTGCTCGGTTTCCTGGAAGCCGCCCAGGCCCATGCCGGCCGTGCCGGTTTCGGGTGTGATCGCCACGACGGGGCTGTGCGCCCAGTAGGCGGCGGCCACCCCGGTCACGAAATTGGTGATGCCCGGCCCGTTCTGCGCAATGCAGACGCCATGGCGGCCGGTCACCCGCGAATAGCCGTCGGCCATGTGGGCGGCGCCTTGCTCGTGCACGGTGGGTACAAAGCGGATGCCGGCGGCGGGAAACAGGTCCAGCGCGTCCATGAAGGCCGAACCGACAATGCCGAATACGTCTTTGACGCCCTGCGCGACCAGCGTTTCAACGAACGCTTCACTGGGGGTCATGTGTTGCTTGCTGCTCATGGTCTCTCTCCTGGCAGGCCGGCGCCGTGGGAGGCTTGCGCAAAGCGTGCCGGGGGGCTCGCTTCGTGCTTGCATCATGGCCGGGGTGATTCGATACTGCCGGAGAAATCCCGCGTTTCCCATACCGCCGCGTTCCATTTTCTGCAAAATCCGTGCAACGCTGCCCCCACCGCCGCTGAATCTTCAATTATTGAAAGATGAAAGACGAATCCTCCGCCGCCTTGCGCGCGCTGACCCTGCTGGAACAGGTGGCCCAATCCGACGCGCCCGTGTCGCTGGCGGCGCTGACCGAGGCCACGGGCCTGCCCAAGCCGTCGGTGCTGCGCATCCTGACGCGCCTGGTCGATGCCGGCATGCTGCTGCGCGAGCCCGCCGGCAAAAGCTATGTCAGCGGACCTCGGCTAAGCGCCCTGGCGCGCGACACCCTGCTGAATTCCCCGCTGCGGGGCGAACGCCATCGCATCCTGGACAGCCTGGTCGACGAGATCGGAGAAACCTGCAACTGCACGATGGTCGACGGGGACGAAGTCATCTACCTGGACCGCGTGGAAACCGCCTGGCCGCTGCGCGTGAACCTGCAAACGGGGTCGCGCGTGCCCCTGCATTGCTCGGCCAGCGGCAAGCTGTTTCTGGCCCACATGCGGCGCGAAGCGCGCGCGCGGCTGCTGGCCGCCGCCCCCTTGCCGCGCTATACGCCCAACACCCTGTGCGACGTAGGCGCCTTGGAACAAGAGCTAAGCGCCATCCGCAAGGAAGGCGCCAGTTTCGACCGCGAAGAATTTCTGCTGGGCATCGTCTGCATGGCGGTGCCCATTTTGCGCGGGTCGCGCGTGATTGCCGCGGTGGCGCTGCACGCCCCGGTGGCGCGGCTGTCCATCGACGGCGCGCGTGCCTGGCTGCCCCGCATGCAAGAGGCCGCCCAGGCGCTTGCCGGCACCTACGACGCCGAGGGCTAGGGCCTGGGCATGGCAGGCCTTACACTGTCGGTCGACTTTGTTTTTTCGCGGATTTTGCGATCCGCTTTATTGTGACCAACACGCCCTTTTCCACCCTGCCCCTCTTGCCCGCCCTGCTCGACAACCTGCAAAGCCTGGGGTTCGAGCAAATGACGCCTATCCAGGCGCAAAGCCTGCCGCTGATCCTGGAAGGCCGCGACATCATTGCGCAAGCCAAGACCGGCAGCGGCAAGACCGCGGCGTTCGGCCTGGGCGTGCTGCAAAAGCTGGACACCACCACGCTGACGCCGCAAGCCCTGCTGGTTTGCCCCACGCGCGAACTGGCTGACCAGGTTGCGCAGGAACTGCGCCGCCTGGCCCGCCTGATTCCCAACGTCAAGATCCTGACCCTGTGCGGCGGCGCGCCCGCTCGCCCCCAAGCCGAATCGCTGGCGCGCGGCGCGCATCTGGTCGTGGGTACGCCCGGCCGCATTCAAGACCACCTGGAACGCGGCAGCCTGGACCTGGCCGGCCTGACCACGCTGGTGCTGGACGAGGCCGACCGCATGGTCGACATGGGCTTCTACGACGACATCGTCGCCATTGCCTCGCATTGCCCACCGAAGCGCCAGACGCTGCTGTTTTCGGCCACCTACCCGGACAACATCCGCAAGCTCAGCGCGCGATTCCTGCGCAACCCGGCCGAAGTCAAGGTGGAAGCGCAGCACGATTCCAGCCGCATCGAACAGATCTTCTACGAGATCGACGGCAAAGACCGCCTGGATGCCGTGGCCCGCCTGCTGGCGCATTTCCGCCCGGTATCCACACTGGCCTTCTGCAACACCAAGATCCGCAGCCACGACCTGGTTGAACGCCTGCGGGCCGACGGCATCAGCGCGCAAGCCCTGAACGGCGACCTGGAACAACGCGAACGCGACGAAATCCTGATCCAGTTCGCCAACCAGAGCTGCGCCGTGCTGGTGGCCACCGACGTGGCCGCCCGTGGCCTGGACATCCAGAACCTGGGCGCCGTGATCAACGTGGACGTCACCAAAGACACCGAAGTGCACGTGCACCGCATCGGCCGCAGCGGCCGGGGCGACCAGAAAGGCCTGGCGCTTAGCCTGTGCTCGCCCGACGAGATGCGCTGGGCGAACCTGGTTGAGCAATACCAGGGCTCGCCCTTGAAATGGGGCGACATCAAATCGCTCAAGCCCAAGGCCGACCGCCCCCTGCGCGCACCCATGGTCACGCTGTGCATCCAGGGCGGCAAGAAAGACAAGCTGCGCCCGGGCGACCTGCTGGGCGCGCTCACCGGCGACGGCGGGCTGACCTTTGAACAGGTGGGCAAGATCAACATCACGGAATTCAACGCCTATGTGGCGCTGGACCGCCAGATTGCCAAGCAGGCGTTTTCGCGGGTATCCAACAGCAACATCAAGGGCCGACGCTTCCGTATGCGCTTTCTTGAGGAATTCTGATTTCTGGCTTGACCGGATATTTGGACGGACTTCGCGCGACGCATCGCGATGTCAGCGTGACGAAAGCTTGATGATTTCGCTGGGCATTTGCCATAATGGCGCCGCTTGACGCAGCCGCCACGCTTGGCGCGCGGCGGTGTGGACTTGGAACCATGGGTTCGCGGTGGGTTCCAACGAAGCCTTGTCCCTTATCAACCATCACAAGAGAAACTCACCATGATCAAGTCCGACGATACCGGCAAGCTGATCCTGCGCCTGACCCTCGGCATTCTGATTCTGCTTCACGGCCTGTCCAAACTGATGGGCGGCGGCGTGACGGGCATCAGCGGCATGCTGTCTTCGCATGGCCTGCCTGGCTTTCTGGCCTATGGCGTGTATGTGGGCGAAATCATCGCACCCGTGCTGCTCATCATTGGCGTCTACACGCGCCTGGGCGCTTTGATCATCGCCATCAACATGGTGGTTGCCATTTTGCTGGCGCATGCCGGCCAACTGGGCAGCCTGAGCAATAACGGCGGCTGGGCGCTGGAACTGCAAGGCATGTTCCTGTTCACCGCGCTGGCGCTGGCCTTCATGGGCGCTGGCCGTTTCAGCCTGGCTGGCAACGGCGGTCGCTGGAACTGACGCCAGGCGCGCCATGCGCCATCGCCGTAACGCCGCATGACGCGACGTTACGCAACACGGGGCCGCTCATGCGGCCCCGTTGCTTTTGCGGCAAAGATTGATACCAACGACATGCGCCGTCACGCAGGCGCAAACATCGGTCACGCGAAAGCTGTTTCGGATCGATTACAAAGACGAACCGCTGTCATCCGGTATGGCCTAATCCTTACCAGCGCACCAGGGCGTAAGCCACGCTTGGCGCTGGTTGGGAGTCATGAAATGAAAAAGAGCCTTCTGTTGATGATGGTGATGGCCAGTTCGCTGACTGGTTGCGTCGTGGTGCCCGCGCGCCCCGCCCACTATCGACCGGCACCGGTGTATTACACGCCGCACTACTACTATCCCGCGTATCCCGCGCCGCATTATTACTACCGCGGATATTGACCGCGCGTTATTGACCGTCGCGTTATTGATCATCGTGTGCGACGTGTCTCAGGAGCAGCCATGACGCCCTCTATCCGGATTTTCCGCTTGCGGCCCGCCGTGGCCACCGTTGCGCTATTGACGATAAGCGCCGGCGCGATGGCGCAAACCTATGCGCCGCCCCCCGCGCCCGCGGCGCCCGCCTATGACGCTGGCGACCCCGCCAACGCCAACCTGGCGCTGGTGGACCGCAGCCCCGAGCCGCCCCCGCCCCTGCCCGTCTATGTGCAGCCCCCCGCCCCGGCCGACGGCTATATGTGGGTGCCCGGCTATTGGAGCCGCAACCGCTACGGCTATTTCTGGGTACCTGGCGCCTGGGTACAGGCGCCGTACATCGGGGCGCTATGGACGCCCGGATACTGGGGGTACACGAATGGCCTGTACGTGTGGAATGCCGGTTATTGGGGGCCCCACGTCGGCTTTTATGGCGGCATCAACTACGGCTTCGGCTATGTGGGCCTGGGGTATGTGGGCGGCTACTGGAAGCGCGACCGCTTCTACTACAACCGCTCGGTGACCAACGTGAACGTCACGCGCGTCACCAACGTGTACAACCACACCGTGGTGGTCAACAACGTTGATAGGCGACGCGTCAGCTATCACGGCGGCCCCGATGGCATCCGGCGCGCGGCGGACCCGCGCGAACTGGCCGCGCGCCATGACCGCCACGCGCCGCCCACCGACATGCAACGCCGCTACGTGCGCGACGCCGGCAGCAACCGTGCGCAGTTCTACGACCACAACAAGGGCCGCCCGCCGCAAGCGTTCGTCGACCATCGCGACAATGACCGTCCGCCCCAAGGCCAACGGCCCGGCGGCGACGGCAGGCGCCCCGACACGGATCGCGGCAACCCGAATCGCGGTGATCAAGCGCGGGGTCCTGCGCCGTCGCAGGCACGCGGCCCGTCGCAGCGAGACCAGCAGCGAGACCAACAAGCCGCCTTGCAGCAGTCGCGCCAACAGCAGTCGCGAGATCAGCAGGCCCGCCCGCAGCAAGATCGACAGCAGCACGATCGACAACAACAGGCCCGCCCGCAGCAGGAACGCGAGCAACGCCAGCAGCAAGGCCGCGAACCGCAACACCAACAGGCTCGCCAGCAACCTGCACGGGAACAGCCGGCGCGCCCGCAGCAGGCAAGAGAACAGCCCCGGCAGCATGCGCAAGATCGCCCGCAGCAACAAGCCCGCCCGCAGCAGGCACGAGAGCAACCCCCGCAGCGGCAGCAAGGCGGCGAAGGCCGAAGCGGCGGGCCGAACCGTGACTGAACTGGACCCCTCGCCGCGCGCGGACTACAGTAGGCCACTTGCCGCCAACCGTCGCGCGCGCCACTGATTTATTGGAGACTCCCATGAAGCGCCTCGTACCCTGCCTGATGTTCTGCGGCCTGCTTGCCGCCGCGTCCGCCCAGGCCGCCTTGAATGTCGGCGCCCCCGCTCCCGACTTCAGCACGCAGGCGTCCTTGGGCGGAAAGGTCTTCACCTTCAAGCTGAACGATGCGCTCAAACAAGGCCCGGTCGTGCTGTATTTCTTTCCCGCCGCGTTCACGCAGGGCTGCACGATCGAAGCGCACAACTTTGCCGAAGCCACGGACGAATACAAGTCCTTGGGCGCTACCGTCATTGGCGTGTCCACCGACGACATCGATACGCTGAACAAATTTTCGGTCAGCGAATGCCGTGGCAAATTCGCCGTGGCGGCCGATGGCGACGGCAAGATCATGAAAGCCTACGACGCCGTCCACGACAAGCGCCCGGAATACGCCCAGCGCGTGTCCTACGTGATTTCGCCGGAAGGCAAGATCCTGTATGAATTCACTGACATGAGCCCCGAATCACACGTGGCCAACACCATGCGCGCCTTGCGCGACTGGAAAGCCAAGCAATAAAGCAAAAACAAGGCGCCCGCGGGCGCCTTGGCATTGAAACGGGGTGGCCGGCCTAATTGAACGGCCACACCGTGGGATGCGATCCGGGCGGGTTCGACGGACGCGTCCAACGGGCCGGCGTATCAGAGAAACGCGCGGCGTGGCGCACCGCCACCAATTCACCGAAACCCGACGCCTCGGTATCCAGCAAGCCGTCAAAGCCAGGCATGCGACAGCTTAGCCCGCCATCCACCCTGCCCAGGCCACGCAGCCAGTGCGCGGTTTGCGCCAGCGACACGCGCACGTGCCAGCTACCGCCTTCCGTCGCCTGGCGCGCCAGCGCCGCCTGCGCGCCAAACGCCATCAGATACCCCGAGGCGTAGTCCAAAATCTGCACGGGCAAGGGCTTGGGCGCGTCCTGGCCCGCCGCCTGGGCTTCGGCATGATTGAAGCCCGTGGCGGTTTGCACCAGGGAATCAAAACCACGGCGATTCGCCCACGGGCCCACGGTGCCATACGCCGACAGCGACACATACACAATGCCGGGGCGGATACGCGCGGCATCCTGCGGGCCAAAGCCCAGGGCGGCCAGGCCGCCCGGCCGGTAGCCCTGCACGAACACGTGCGCGCTACGCAGCAGATTGCCCAACGCGATACGTCCGTCCGCGGTGTCCAGGTCCGCCAGCACCGACAGCTTGCCTCGGCTGGTTTCGATGATGTTGTCGATGTTGGGCAATTGCGGTGAATTCACCAGCATCACATCAGCGCCATAGGCGGCCAGCGTGCGTCCGCAGACCGGGCCGGCGATGATGCGCGTCAGGTCCAGCACGCGGATGTCTTTCAACGGCCGCGCGTCATGGCCGTACTTGGGCAAGGGCCGGGGGTCGGCCTCGCCGATGCGTTCGATCGTCATCAGGGGCTGGGCAGCAATGGCCTGGCCCTGGGGATGGCGGTCCCACTCGTCAAAGCTGCGCATGGCGGACACCACCAGGCCCGCGTCGGCGGCCACCTGTTCAAAGTCCAGCGCTTTCCAGCGGCTCAATGCGGCTTCGACCGTTTCGCGCGTGGTGCCTTCGCCCGTGGGGCAGCCCAGCAGCGCCAACGCGCCATCGCGATGATGCGCAAAGTTGGCATGGATGCGGACCCAGCCGCCGTCGCCACAGCGGTACAGGCCGCTGATGGGGTCCCAGATGTTGGGCGTGACGCCGTTGATCGTGAAATGGCTGCGGCATTCCTGCGCGGCATGCAGCATGTCGACGCTGACCTGCTGGCGCGTGCCGCCACGCAAATACCAAAGTTCCGCCGCGGCCAGCGCCGCGGCCGCCATGCTGGTTTGCGCCGCGGTCCCTACCGCAAAAGACGAGGGAAGCACCGGGTCGGCGCCGGTCAGCATCACGTGATCAAGCGATTCGCCGGGCAAATCAAGTGAACGCCACAATGTCTGGAGGGCGTCGCGGGAGGTCGTGCCGGCGGATGAGCGTCCTCGTAGAAAGGACGGGCGAAGGTCCATCAGATTTCCCATAGCGTTCAACTTTTCTTAGTCGTTGAACTGATTACATGGCGACGGCCCAGGCGCGTCAATACAAACCTTGGGCCAGCGTGTTTCACGGTTTGACCGCTATCAGGGCCGTAGCGGGTGCGCTACCCGCACGGGTCCGTCACATCTACTCGTAGTTTTTACATCGTCTTCCATGACTCTGGCCAATATAGAATGCCAGCCTCGACGGTCAGCGCTGCTGTCCGCCCTCTGTTTTCTGCTTTCTTTTCCGCCCTCTTTCGCCCTGGACCCGCCATCCATGAATACGCTGCTCTGGCTACGCACCGACCTGCGCATGCACGACAACCCCGCGCTGGCGGCCGCCGCCGAAAACGGCACGGTCACCGCCCTGTTCCTGGCCGCCCCCGAGCAATGGCGCCTGCATGGCGATGCGCCGGCCAAGGTGGACTTCTGGCTGCGCAACTTGCACGAATTGTCGCGCAGCCTGGGTGAACGCGGCATCCCTCTGAAGCTGCTGACCGTGGCCGACTGGAGCCAGGCGCCCGCAGCCATCGCGGCCTTCTGCCAAGCGCACGCCATATCCCAAGTGCACGCCAACACCGAGTGGGCCATCAACGAGCGCCGCCGCGATGCGGCCGTGGCGAACGCCCTGGAGGCGATCGGCGTGGACTGGACGCTGCACCATGGCGCGACGCTGCTCAGGCCTGGCACCGTGCAAACGGGCAAGGGTGATTGCTATCGCGTCTATACGCCGTATGCGCGCACCTGCCGCGAACGCCTGCGTAGCGCGCCCATTGCCGCGCTGCCCGCCCCCCGCGCGCAGACCCCGCCCGACTGGCAGGCAGACCCCTTGCCCGACGCTTTCGAAGGCTACGCGCCGCCCAGCGACGCCGTGCGCGCGCTATGGCCCGCGGGCGAAGCGGCGGCCACCGACAGGCTGGACGCCTTTGCCGACGGCGTGATCGACGCCTACAAGGATGAACGCGACTTCCCGTCCCTGCCCGCCACCAGTTGCCTGTCGCCGTATCTGGCGGCGGGCGTGCTGTCTGCGGGCCAGGCGCTGCGCGCCGCGCTGGTCGCCAATCAGGGGGAACTGGACAGCGGCCGGGCGGGCGCGGCCACATGGATCAACGAACTGCTGTGGCGCGAGTTCTACCTGCATCTGCTGGCCGCCTATCCGTCGCTGTCCATGCATCAGCCCATGAAGCCGGAAACCGCCGCCGTGCCGTGGCGTGACGCGCCCGACGACCTGCGCGCCTGGCAGCAGGGCAAAACCGGCATCCCCATCGTGGACGCGGCCATGCGCCAGTTGCTGACGCTGGGCTGGATGCACAACCGCCTGCGCATGGTGACGGCCATGTTCCTGTCGAAGAACCTGCTGATTGATTGGCGCTTGGGCGAAGCCTGGTTCATGGAGCATCTGGTGGACGGCGACCTGGCCGCCAACAACGGCGGCTGGCAGTGGAGCGCATCCACGGGCGCCGACGCCGTGCCGTACTTCCGCGTGTTCAACCCCTTGTCGCAATCCAAGCGCTTTGATCCGCGCGGAGTGTTCCTGCGGGAATGGCTGCCTGAGCTGGCGCATCTGGATGACCAGGCCATCCACGACCCCAGCCCCATGGAGCGCGCGGCAGCCGCTTACCCGTTGCCCATCGTGGACCTGGCCCAAAGCCGGTTGCGGGCGCTGGAGGCCTTTGGCAACCTGCCCGCTGCGTGACACGGGGCGCCCCCCCCTGCGGGGGTTGGGCGTTCCCTGGCACTCCTGGCGAATCAGGAATTCGCCGCCGCCTGCTTGTCCAGGCGCCGGATGAACACTTGTATTTCCTTTTCGACCTGCTTGTCGCCGCGCGCCTGGGCAGCCGCCAAGCCGCTGTTCCAGGCCGCGCGCGCGCCGTCCTGATCGCCCCGCCCCAGGCAGGCTTTGCCCAGCCATTTCCAAGCCACCGAGTACGCCGGGTCAAAAGCCAGCGCCGCGCGCAGATGCGCTTCGGCTTCGCGAAAGCAATCCTGTTCGGCGTAGGCCTTGCCCAACGAAAACCGCAACAGCATGTTGTCGGTGCCCTTGGCCAGCATCGCCTCCAGGCGTTCGATCATTCCTTCCATCACTGCGCTCCCAGTCGTTTGCATCCGCGGCTTGCCTGCCTTCAATGCGGCCATGATAGGACGGCGCGCGAGCTGGCCGGGGCAATGGCCCCATCGCCCGCCCGGATAAGCGCCAACGCGACAGCAAGCGGTCAGGGCGGCACGCGCAGCGCTACACTCAGCGCTTGATCGGCACCCCGCCGCGTCCGCGCATCTTGCCCGACACAGGAGCCCACATGAGCACCATCTTTGATTTCTCGGCCCGCGACATTCAGGGTGCGGACCAATCTCTGAGCCAATATCGCGGCCGTGTGCTGCTGGTGGTCAACGTGGCATCCAAGTGCGGCTTCACGCCCCAGTACGCCGGGCTGGAAGAACTTTACCGTTCGCTGCGTGACGACGGCCTGACGGTGCTGGGCTTTCCCTGCGACCAGTTCGGCCATCAGGAACCGGGCGATGAAGCCGAGATCCGCAATTTCTGCGCCACGCAGTACGACATCACCTTCCCGCTTTACGCCAAGATCGACGTCAACGGCGCCGACGCGCATCCGCTGTACCGCTGGCTCAAAGGCGAAAAGCCCGGCGTCTTCGGCACCGAAGGCATCAAGTGGAACTTCACCAAGTTCCTGGTCGGCCGCGACGGCCAGGTCATCAAGCGCTATGGCCCCACCGATACTCCGGCCAGCCTGAAGGAAGACATCGTGCGGGCGCTGTCCGCCCCCGTCTGAGGCCACGCCGCCGCAGCTTGTCTTCAGCCCGGGCTTCGACTGCCAGCGACGGCAAGCCCTAGCGCAGCGGCGGCAGGCGGCGCGGCACCGTGTGCGCCTTGACGATGGCGGTATTGGTCTCGGCGAACTCGGTTACCCGTTCCAGGATGCCGTCCAGATGCAAGATCGAGCGCAACACCACGCGGGCAATAAAGCAGTCGTCGCCGGTCACCTTGTCGCATTCGACAAACTCCGGAATATCCTTGATCAGCCCCTCCACATGGCGTAATTGCCCTGGCAAGGGGCGGATGCGCACGATGGCTTGCAGCGTGTAGCCCAGCGCCACCGGGTCCACATCCACCGTGTAGGCGCGGATCACCCCCGATTCCTCCAGCCGCCGCAGCCGGTCCGCCACGCTGGGCGCCGACATGCCCACCTGCCGCGCCAGGTCTGCCGTGGTCGTGCGCGCGTTGGCCGCCAGGGTCTGCACCAGGCGGCGGTCGATACCATCCAAGACCGGATTTTCGTTCTTTAGGTCATTTTGCATAGTTTCCACCTAAATGAAGGCATCAAGATAAAATCACCACCAAATGATCATATAACCGCCTTGATCTGCCTGGGATAATTTCTCCATCGAAATCGTGGCCCACCTCGCGGCCCGTCGGAGAAACTCCATGTCCCCTGCATCAGAACGCCTTGGCCTGGCGCAAATGGCCGCCGCCATGACCTTATCCGGCACGCTAGGCGTGTTTGTTTTGGAGTCCGGCCAAAACGCGTGGAACGTCGTTTTCTTCCGCTGTGTCTTCGGCGCCCTTGCCTTGCTGTTGTATTGCTGGGCGCGCGGTCTGCTCAAGCCTGGCCTGTTCACCGGCAAGACGCTGGCCTTGGCGCTGGCGGCCGGCGCCGCGCTGGTCATGAACTGGGTGCTGCTGTTTTCCGCCTACCGGCTGGCGTCCATCTCGCTGGCCACCGCCGTCTACAACGTGCAGCCCTTTTTCCTGATCGGGCTGGGCGTGCTGTTCCTGGGGGAACGTCCGTCGCGCGGCAAGCTGGCCTGGTCGGTGGTGGCGTTCGCTGGCCTGCTGCTGGTGCTGCGCCTGACCAACGCGCAGGCCCCGGGAGGCGCGTATCTGTCGGGGCTGCTGCTGGGCCTGGGCGCGGCCGCGCTGTACGGGGTGACGGCGGTCATCGTCAAGCGCTTGAAAGGCATACCGCCCCAAGTGCTGGCGCTGGTGCAAGTGACACTGGGCGCCTTCATGCTGCTGCCCATGGCGGACTTCAACGCCCTGCCGGCCGCGCCCTTGCAATGGGGCTATCTGGTGGCGCTGGGCCTGATCCACACCTGCCTGATGTACATCCTGATGTACTCAGCCATCCAGAAGCTGCCAACGACCTCCACCGCCGCACTCAGTTTCATCTACCCGGCCGTGGCCATCATGCTGGATCTGCTGGTCTACGGCCAGCGCATGGAGCCGCTGCAAGTGCTGGGCGTGGCGCTGATCTTCCTGGCCGCGGCGGGTGTCAGCCTGAATTGGACGTGGCGCCTGCCGGGGCGGGCACGCCCCGGCACCGGGGCGGTATAGGCGGCCGAGCGTCCTTGCCTGGCCAGCAGGTAGAAACCCGGTCCTGGCCCCGGTTATTCGGGACCGGGGACAAGGCCTGCCGCTATCATGGCCTTCCATCCGCCGGCACGGCCGGCGGCGCCTTGATTCCCAGGACGCACCCCATGATCGATCTCTACTACTGGACCACCCCCAACGGCCACAAGATCACGCTGTTCCTTGAAGAAGCCGGCCTGCCCTACAAGATCCACCCGGTGAACATCAGCCGCGGTGATCAATTCAAGCCCGAATTTTTGGCCATCGCGCCCAACAACCGCATCCCCGCCATCGTGGACACCCAGCCCGCCGACGGCGGCGCGCCCATCCCGATGTTCGAATCCGGCGCCATCTTGTTGTACCTGGCGGAAAAGACCGGCCAATTCCTGCCGGCCGACCTGCGCGGCCGGGCAGACGCCCTGCAATGGCTGTTCTGGCAAATGGGCGGCCTGGGTCCCATGGCGGGCCAGAACCACCACTTCTCCGGCTATGCGCCCGAACGCATTCCCTACGCCATCGAGCGCTACGTGAAAGAAACCAACCGCTTGTACGGCGTGCTGGACAAACGCCTGGCAGACCGTGAATTCGTCGCGGGCGATTACTCCATCGCGGACATGGCGGCCTACCCCTGGATCGTGCCGCATGCCAAGCAGGGACAGGACCTGAACGACTTCCCGCACTTGCAGCGCTGGTTCAACGCCATCGCGGCCCGCCCCGCCACGCAGCGCGCCTATGCGCTGGCGGACACCATCAACACCACACCCTCCATCAGCGACGACGAATCGCGCCGCATCCTGTTCGGCCAGACCGCGCAGAACATCGCCCGCTAAAACGTCAGACCCCCAGGATGCCGACCATGTCCGACCCGCACTTGGTCTTTCGCCGCGCGCGGCAGGAAGACTTGCCGCACCTCATCGCCATGCTGGCCGACGATGAACTGGGCGCAACTCGCGAAGATACGTCCGTTCCGCTCAACCCCCGCTACATCGCCGCCTTCGCCGCCATCGCACAAGATCCCAACCAATTCCTTGCCATCGTTGTGCAAGGCCAAGACCGGGTCGGCTGTTTGCAGTTATCGTTCATACCCGGCCTGTCGCGCCTGGGACAATGGCGCGGGCAGATCGAAAGCGTCCGCATCGCGTCGTCGGCGCGGGGCCAGGGCCTGGGACGCGCCATGTTCGAATGGGCCATTGAACAGTGCCGCGCCCAGGGCTGCGGCCTGGTCCAGTTGACGACCGATCGCGCGCGCCCCGATGCGCGCCGGTTCTATGAAAGCCTGGGTTTCAAGGCCAGCCACGACGGCATGAAGCTCAGCCTATAGTTTTTGATATTGATTTCGAAGGAGCCCCCCATGCATGGTGAATACAAAGTCCCCGGCGGCAAACTGGTCGTCGCGGATCTCGATGTGCAAGATGGCCGCCTGGCCAACGTGCGCATCAGCGGCGACTTCTTTCTAGAGCCGCCCGAAGCGTTGGAGGCCATCAACCAAGGCTTGAACGGCATGCCGGCCGACGCCGGCGAACTGGAACTGGCGGTGGCGGTGCAATCCGCCCTGCCCGCCGACGCCGAATTGTTCGGCTTTTCGGCCGAGGCCGTGGCAGTGGTGCTGCGGAGGGCGCTTGCATGACGCGCACTGACTGGAACGACTACGACTGGCAATTGATCCACGAGGGCCCGCAGGCGCCGTCGCTGCATATGGCGCTGGACGCCGTCATTACGGATGAAGTCGGTGCGGGCCAGCGCCCGCCCACGCTGCGCATCTGGGAATGGGCCGCCCCCGCCGTCGTCATCGGCCGTTTCCAATCCCTGAAAAACGAAGTGGACCCCGACGGCGCGCAGCGCCACGGCATTGAAGTCGTGCGCCGCGTCAGTGGCGGCGGCGCCATGTTCATTGAACCGGGTAACTCCATCACCTACTCGCTCAGCGCGCCGCAAGCCCTGGTCCATGGCATGAGCTTCCAGGAATCGTATGCGTTCCTGGATGCCTGGGTGCTGACGGCATTGCAAGGGCTGGGCATCAAGGCCTGGTATCAACCGCTGAACGACATTGCCTCCGACATCGGCAAGATCGGCGGCGCGGCGCAAGCCCGACGCGCTGGCGCGGTGCTGCACCACGTGACCATGTCTTACGACATCGACGCCGATAAAATGGTCGAGGTCTTGCGCATCGGTCGCGAGAAACTTTCCGACAAGGGCACCACCAGCGCCAAGAAGCGCGTGGACCCTTTGCGCACGCAAACGGGCCTGGCGCGCGAAGTCATCATCGAACGCATGCTGGAAACTTTTGCCGGCCTGCATCGTCTGACTCCGGGGCAAATCGGCAGCGACACGCTGGCGCGCGCCCAGCAACAGGCCGACGAAAAGTTCTCCACGCCGGAATGGACGGGCGTGGTGCCTTGACGGCAAGCGTTAGATTTAGCGGAGGTAGTTCAATGCGTCGCACGTTCACGCCGCCAGGCGCGATAAGCGGTCTGATCCTGGGCGCCGCCCTGCTGGCCCTGGCCGGCTGCGGCAGCGCGCCCCCAGCCAACATCACCTTGGCCGAGTCTGCCTCGACCACGTCCGAAAAGGTGGGGGACCTGTCCACCGAGCGCATCAAGTGGGCCTCGAGCAAGCCGGGCTGCGAAGGCGACTGCCCGCGCATCGAAATCGACAGCGTGGCATTTCCTGGCATACCCAAACTGACCGCCTTGGTGGACCACGTGCTGGCCTATATGACCGGCACCGACGCCAACCGCCGCGGCCCCTACAACACGCTGTCGGAATACACGCAGTATTTCTGGTCCACGGCGCGCCCGCGCGACGCGACCTATTTCAAGGCCTCGGTCAAGGATACGGTGGGCGACATCGTGTCGATTGAACTGCACACCGAACAGTTCCTGACCGGCGCCGCGCACGGCATTCCGGCCACGCAATACCTGAACTGGGAACGTTCGCGCGGCCGCGTGATGAGCCTGGACGAAGCGTTGATACCGGGCCGCCGCGCGGAATATGTGGCGGCGCTGAAAGCCGCCCATGCCAAATGGCTGGCCGAAAATCCCGACGCCAAACGAGACCCCGCCGCCTACAACAAGATGTGGCCGTTCCAGGAAAGCGATAACTTCGCGCTGACCCGTGACGGCATGGTGGTGAAGTACGACGCGTATTCCATCGCGCCCTACTCGCATGGCGAACCGGAACTGAGCATTCCTTACGCCGACTTGCGCGGCGTGTTGAAGCCCGAGCTGTTGCAGGCGTCGTAGGGCCTTCGCGACGCAGCGCAAAGACCCCACGGACGCCACGGTTCAGGTGAGCGGACTGAGGATGGAGCTAGGGAGGTGGCCGCTTTTTTCGCGTCTGTGGCCGGGTAAGACGCCCAGTCCGCTCAGTACAACCGCGGCATGAAAGCGCCGGCGGCGCGCATGTTGCTGCCGCCGGCCTGCCTTGCACGCTTAGAAGCGGTGGCGCACACCCACGATGCCGACGGTGCTCTTGACGCCGTCAACAAACGCGTAGTCGGTGGCGTACGAACCCAGCGCGTACAGGTTGGTGCGCTTGGACAGGTTGTACGTGTAGCCGATGCTGTAGACGTTCATCGTCGACTCGTTATCGGCGGTCAGCGGGTTGCCGTTGGGGTCGGCACGCTGCCACGACGCCATGATGTTGCTGGCGCCCAGCGGCACGCTTAAGCCCACCAGATACGAATTGGCCTTGAAGCCCGACACCGCAACGTTCGTGCCGAAGCCGCTGGCCGTGGGGCTGCCGCTGCCGAGCGCGTTGACGCCCTGACCGGCGAACCAGCCGTCACGCGTCTGGCCAAAGCCCAACGCCAGCTTGACCACTTCGAAGTCATAGGCGCCGGCAATCGACCACGACTTGGGCGTGGCGTCGTTGCGCAACTGATTGGCGGGGTTCAGTTGGTCGTAGGTGGCGGCCACGTTCAAGGGGCCGTTGACGTAGCGCAGGCCGGTGGTGATGGCGCGGGTGTTGTCGGCGGTCTTGAAGCCGGTTTGCGCGGCGGTCGTGTCAGCCGCGTTGAACGAGTAGCCAACGCCAAACTGGAAGCCGCTGAACGACGGCGTCGAGTACTGCACCATGTTGTCGTAGCGGACCGTGTTGGCGGCGCTGAAGGCCACGCCCACGTTGGCTTGGCCATAGCTGCCGCCGAACGGATCAATGGATCCCAGGTACTTGGACGCGATGTTGGTCTGGCGGCCCAATTCCAGCAGGCCCCACGACGCCGACTTCAGGCCGACGGTGGCTTGGCGGCCGAACAGGCGGCCGCTTTGGCCCGATTGGCCATTACCCGAATTGAAGCCGCTTTCCAGCGTGAACACGGCGCTCAGGCCGTCGCCCAGATCTTCGGCGCCGCGCAAGCCCCAACGCGAGCCGCTCGACACGCCGTTGGCCATGCCGACCTTCGATTCGTGATAACCGTCGCCCTTGATGCGCTGGTAGCCGATACCGGTATCGATCAAGCCATACAAGGTCACCGAGGTTTCGGCGTGCGCCACGCTGGACACGGCGGCCAACAGCGCGGTTGCGAGCAGAGTCTTTTTCATTGCTTATTCCTTAGATTGAACATGCCTGCGCAGCGGGCTTGCTGGCATCGCAAGCAGCGCGTGGCGCATGGCAGAAACGAATTCTAGGGACGCAATGTGTCAGAAACTGGTACGCAAGGACTAACGGCCCCGATTCGCAGAAAAAACCCCATTCGTGGTTTGCGCTCTACAGTCGGGCTTGAAAGTCTGCACGGCAGCAAGCACGTCACGTCAGCATGTTAAGAAGGCGCGACGCACAATGCAATCACGGCATCCGTTTCAGCGCGTTCCTGTCAAGGGCAGCAGTCGGCGATACCCCTGCGGCAACGGATGCGCGGCATGTTCCGTCACAGTGCGGGCGAGCCGCTGCGCCAGTTCGGCGGGAAACGGCGTGGACCGGCGCGTGTTCAGGTCCACGTGCAAGGACAGTTGCTCCATCGTGGCGGCCAGATAGCCGTCGCGCGTCTGCGTCAATTCCATCAGGCAAAGCAACCGCTTGTTGTCGGCCTCAAGCAAGCGCACGCGCAGCATCAGCGGGTCGTCGGCCAAGACCTCGCGCAGATAAGCCACATGCACGTTCATGGTGTAGATGCCGCAGCGGGTGGCCTCGGTGTAGTCCAGGCCCACGCCAACCTGGCTTAGCAATTCGAATCCCACGCGGTCAAAGATGCCGACGTAATGCGCGGCATTCAAATGGCCGTAGGCGTCAATCCAGGCGGGGTCCACGGCAAGCGTGGTGGACGGCAGGGCTTGGGTCATGCATTCCTCCAGAGGGCTTCAAATCCGGCTTGGGCGGGTAGCGGCCGGTTGGGCACATTCTATGTGAGCACGCCTGTGAACAAGCCATTGCCCCCCGAAATGGAAATCGCCCCTTGCGGGGCGATTTCCTGGTTTGTCTACCTCGGCCTCCTCGGCGATACGTCAGTGACGCATCGCTGAGTCTTCATCACGGATACAGGCCGCGCACCTGGCGTGCTTGCAGGATGCGCGTGCACGCCACGATGAACGCCGCCGTGCGCAGCGTCACCTTGTGTTCCTTGGCCACTTGCGACACGGCGCCGTAGGCTTCGCGCATGATGCGTTCAAGGCGCTGATTGATTTCTTCTTCGCTCCAGAAGAAGCTGGAGAAGTCCTGCACCCATTCGAAGTAGGACACCGTCACACCACCAGCGTTGGCCAGCACGTCCGGCACCACATATACGCCGTGTTCAAACAGGATGTCGTCCGCTTCCGGGGTGGTCGGGCCGTTGGCGCCTTCCACCACCACTTTCGCGCGCACCTTGGTGGCGTTTTCAGCGGTGATCTGGCTTTCCAGTGCGGCGGGAATCAGGAATTCGGTTTCCAGCGTCCAGAACTCGTCCTTGTCGAACGCCTCGCCACCCGAAAAACCGCCCACGCCGCCGTGTTGCGACACGTGCGACAACAGTTTGTGGACGTCCAGGCCGGCGGCGTTGTGCACCGTGCCGGTATGGTCCTGCGCGGCAATGACCTTGGCGCCGGCTTCATGGAACAGGCGGGCGGCGGTGCCGCCCACGTTGCCAAAGCCCTGCACCACCACGCGCGACTTGGAGACGTCGATGTTGAGGTCGCGGGCGGCTTCGCACGCCACCACGAACACGCCACGGCCGGTAGCTTCCACACGGCCCAGGCTACCGCCCAGGGCGATAGGCTTGCCGGTGACCACGCCGGTGGCGGTGGCGCCTTCGTTCATGGAATACGTGTCCATCATCCAGGCCATGGTCTGGGCGTTGGTGCCGACGTCGGGGGCGGGAATGTCCTTGGCGGGTCCGATGATGACGCCGATTTCGCTGGTGTAGCGGCGGGTCATGCGTTCCAGTTCGGAGTGCGACAGCGTGCGCGGATCGACGCGGATGCCGCCCTTGGCGCCGCCATAAGGCAGGTTGACCGCGGCGTTCTTGACCGACATCCAGGCGGCCAGCGCCATGACTTCGGACAGGGTCACGTCCTGGTGGAAGCGCACGCCACCCTTGCCGGGGCCGCGCGACACGTTGTGCTGCACGCGATAGCCTTCGAAGTGGGCGATGGTGCCGTTGTCCAGTTCGATCGGCACATCGACGATCAAGGCGCGCTTCGGACGCTTCAGCGTCTCGACCCACCGACCCAAGGTGCCGAGATACGGCGTCACACGGTCGACTTGTTGCAGGTAATTACCCCAAGGACCGAGGTCATCGGCATTCAGATAAGACGGCAAGACATGGGTGGGAGTGTGAGACATGAGCATGATCTCCTGACAAAGTTGCGCCATTTTATCCACGAAAATCATATCGTCCCCATTTAAACACTAAATATTTTAAATGGGGACGTATTATTATCGTGAACACCGTGCGGGTCACAAGCCCGGCTCGAAAACTGCCCTATCCTATGCCGCCAAACCGGAAGCGTCCAGCCTCGGGCGACCGCAAGCCGCGGCGGCGCGATGCCTGCCGCCCAGCAATGAAAAAAGGGGCAGTCTCGATAGAGAACAGCCCCTTTGCCTTGCCTGCCCCTGGGTAGCCGCCGTTGACCTTCAGGCGCTACCGCTTCAAGGCGTCATCAGATGCCAGGCCAGCCTTGCCGCGGCGCGCGCGCCGTGGCCGTCCACGTCGAAGCGCGGGCTGTATTCCGCCATGTCGGCCAGGCGCAGCTTGCCGCTGGCCTTGACGCGCAACACGATTTCTTCGATGACGGCCATCGGCACGCCATAAGGCGCCGGGGCCGACACGCCCGGCATGACCGCCGCCGGCAGCACATCCAGGTCAATCGTCAGGTAGACGTGGCGGGCTCGAGCAAGCAAGGCGTCCACATTGGCAAGGCGCGCGTTCAGGTGACGCTCCTGCATGTCGCGGTCTTCCACCCACACGGCGCCCACCTCGGCGGCCCGCGCGTAAAGTGCCGGCGTATTGGCCAGCCGCGACACACCCAGGCAAGCGTATTGCAACGCCCGTCCACGCGCTTCGCAGTCGCGCGCGATCTGGTCGAAAGGCGTGCCGGAACTGCCGGGGCGGCCGGTGCGCAGGTCGAAGTGCGCGTCCAGGTTCAGCACCAGCACCGGCTCGGTGTCGCCCCGGGCTTCCAGCCAGCGGGCCAGGCCCTGGAAGCTGCCCCAGGCAATTTCATGACCGCCGCCCAGCACCAGGGGCCGGGCGCCCTGCTCCAGAAGCTCGGCCACGCGCAGCCCAAGCTGCTCTTGCGCGGCTTCCAACTGGTCGCCCTGGCAGACGACGTCGCCGGCGTCCAGCAAGCGGGTCAGGCCATGCGCGGGCAGCCCCGCCATGAATTTGCGGATGCCGGCCGGGCCCTCGGCAGCGCCCACGCGCCCCTGGTTGCGCGCCACGCCGGCATCGCAGGCAAAGCCCAACAGCACGGCTTCGCCGGCTTCCACTTGGCCCGAGGCGGGTTCGACAATATGCGCCAGCCGGCGCGTGTCGCCCTGCTCGGCGCTGTCGTCGCGCGCCTTCCACAGGCTCTTATCCAATTGCGGCGCGCTCACGTCGTCGCCCCTTTGCTCAGCACCGCTTGCAGGAATTCCCGGGTACGCGGTTCACGCGGCTCGGTGAAGATCACTTCGGGCGGGCCGGATTCCAGGATGACCCCGCCGTCCATCACCGCCACCACGTCGGCCACGTCGCGCGCGAAGCCCATTTCGTGCGTCACGACCATCATCGTCATGCCTTCGCGGGCCAAGAGCTTCATCACTTGCAGCACCTCGCCCACCAACTCGGGGTCCAGCGCCGAGGTCGGCTCGTCGAACAACATGACCTTAGGCTGCATGGCCAGCGCGCGGGCAATGGCCACGCGCTGCTTCTGCCCGCCCGACAGGCTGGCCGGCATGGCCGACGCCTTCTGCAGCAAGCCCACTTTTTTCAGCAGGTCTTCGGCCAGCGCATTGGCTTCGTCGCGGCCCAGGCCACGCAGCTTGCGCGGCCCCACGGTCACGTTTTCCAGCACCGACAAATGCGGGAACAGGTTGAAGCCCTGGAACACCATGCCCACCTGCATGCGCAACTGGTTGAGCGCCGCTTCGGGCAAGAGAGTGCCTTCGTCCAGCAAGGTCTGACCGCAGATGTCCACGGTGCCCGCCTGAGCCACTTCCAGACCATTGCAGCAGCGCAGCAAGGTGCTTTTGCCCGACCCGCTGGGTCCGATCACCACGACCACCTGCGAAGGCAGCACGTCGAAATCGATGCCCTTCAGCACGGCATGATCGCCAAAGGATTTTTCCAGGCTGCGGATACGGATCATTTCCTGCGGTTTGCCAAACTGGTTCATTGCACCATCCCCCCGGCGCGCAAGCGTTGTTCAACCCTGCGCAAAATCAACATGGCGGTCGTCGTCAGCACCAGATAAATCAAGGCCACCACCAGATAGGTTTCCAGCGAGCGGTACGACACGCTGATGATCTTCTGCCCTTCGTGCATCAGATCGTGAATGGTCAGCAGCGACACCAGCGCCGAATTCTTGATCAGCGCGATGAACTCGTTGCCCAACGGCGGGATCATGCGCACCACTGCCTGCGGCAGGATGATGACGCGCATGGCCTGGCCCGACGACATGCCCAGCGAACGCGCCGCTTCGGTCTGGCCACGGTCCACCGACTGGATGGCGCCGCGCACGATTTCCGACACGTAGGCGCCCGAATACATGCCCAGGCCCAGCACCCCGCAGGCAAACGCCGGCAAGGTCAGACCGAACTGCGGCAGGCCGAAAAACCAGATGAACAACTGCACCAGCAAGGGTGTGCCGCGAAAGAACAGCAGGTAGACACTGCACAGGTTGTAGACGATCCAGCGCTGCGGGTTGAGGCGGCCAACGCCGACCAGCAGGCCGATGACGCAGCCCAGCAGCAAGGCGCCGGCAGTCACCTCGACGGTGACCACCGCGCCCCGCAGCAACGCGTCGAAGTCGGCGAAAACGGGGGCGAATTCCAGGTTCATTTCTTGGGGGCCTCGAACCACTTGTTCACGATGGCCTGGTAGGTACCGTCACCCTTGAGCTTTTGCAGCGCGGCGTTCAGCTCGCGGGTCAGCTCGGGCTTGTTCTTGGGCACGGCAATGCCGTAGTCCTCGGTGGTGATCTGGTGGTCCAGCACCGTCAGGTCCTTGGTGCTTTGCGCGAACAGCTTGGCGGCCGGCTTGCCGGTCACGGCGGCATCAGCGCGGCCGATCTGCACCAGGTTGAACATTTCCTGGTTCTTCTCGACTTCCACGCGCTGCACGGCCGGGAAGTTGTCCTTCAGATAGTTGACCGACTTCGTGCCCACCTGCACCGACACCTTGCGGCCGTCCAGGTCCTTGAGCGTCTTGATGGGACCATCGGTCTTGGTCAACACGACCAGGCCGCCGGCGTAGTACGGGTCGGTGAAATCCACCACCTTGGCGCGCTCGGGCGTGATGTAGATGGCGGACACGGCGATGTCGGCGCGGCCGGCTTGCAAGGCGGGAATCAGGCCCTTGAAGTCGATGTCGATCCATTCGACCTTCTTGCCCATCGCGCCGGCCAGCGCTTCAACCAATTCAATATCAAAACCGGTGCGCTTGCCGTCTTTGACAAACTCCATCGGGGGGAAGGTGGCGTCGGTGACGGCGCGGATCGTTTCCTGGGCGTGCGCGGCGCCCGCGCTCCAGGCGAGGCCCAACGTCAGGGCGGCGGTCAGCAGTGTGCGGCGAGTGGTCATGGTCTAGTCCTATGCGTAAGAGATACGGCGGTGGGTACGTCGGAAGATTGAAGCCGGGATGCGGTACAGCGTGGAATTCGGGGAAAGATCGGATCAAAAGCGGTCAATGGCGAGCGGCGCGCCGTCAGTGCACCTTCAGCCGTTCGGAGATGCGTCGAGCCGCGGCGACCGTCATGGCGATCAGGGCATCCGGGCGTTGCGCCGCCCGCGTGGAAGGCGCCATCAAGGTGATCGAGGCCACTGCCTGGTTGGGACGCTGGAAGATCGGGACGCTGACGCCCCACACGCCGGCGTCCACTTCACTGTCCGTGACGGCATAACCCTGGCCGCGGATCAGTTCCAGTTCGTCGCTCAGGCGGGAAGCGTCCACGCCGGCCTCACCGGCCAGGTAGTCCAGGGCAGTTTGCAGGCGGGCCAAGGGCATGAAGGCCAGCAGTGATTTGGCGGACGCGCCCCGCGCCAGCGGCAGGCCACGGCCTTTCGTGAAAGAGCAACGCAGCGGGTGCTGGCTTTCCACCATGTCCAGGCAAACGGCCTGGTCCTTGACGGCTACCAGCAGGCCGATGGTTTCGCCGGAAGCGGTAGCCAGCGCCGCCATGTCGGGCTGCGCTTCGTGGATCAGGAAGGAAGATTGGTCAAAGCCCCAGGCCAGTTGCACACACAGCGGGCCGGGGCCGTACTCACCTTCGTGCTCGGCCACGAAACCCCAGCGCTTGAGCAAAGCCACCTGGCGATACAGGGTGCTTTGCGCCAGGCCGGTTTTTTCGGCCAGCGCGGCAATCGTAAGGGGGCCATCGTGCCGGGCCAGCGTGGCCAACACGTACAGGACACGATCCGCGCCCGCCCCAACCGAGGGTTCCGACATGAAACTCAGCTCCAAGCAATGAGGGGCCGAGATTATCAATTTATGGTGGTCGTTCCAGGAATTATTCCCACTTAGTGAGAATAAACAGGGAAAACCCCAGATAAGTACGAAAAATAATGACGAAAACCGTACGAAAAATGGGCAAAAAAAAGACCGCTAAGCGGTCTGCGTCAGTCTGGTTGGGGTCTTGGCTGGGGTCTTGGCTGGGGCCTTGGCTGGGGCCTGCGCCGGACTGCGTCGCGGACGCCCCAAGCATGAGCCCGGGGCGTCTGCCTGCCACGCAATCAGGGCGCGGCGGGGGTGTCGTAGTTGTTCAGGCGCACGCCCGACACACCACCCACGCTGGGCGTCGCCGCTGGAGCAGACGCGGCGGGCGTCGGCTGTGCAGGCGCCGGCGAAGCCGCTTGTTCCGTGGCGGCGGGAGCCGAGGCGCCATTGGCGTCGACGGGCGCGGTGCCAGTTGCACGGCGAACGCGCTTGGCCTCGTCCGCCTGCGCCACCACCGTGGTCAGGTAGGTGGCCAACGATGCCGACTTGCCGTTGCGGGCCCAGTCGGCCGCGCTTTGGCCTTTCAGGTCACGGGTGGTGACGTCCGCCCCGGCTTTCACCAGCAGGTCCACCATGTCGCGGTAGCCGCCCAAGGCCGCCATCATCAACGGCGTTTCGCCGCCCGGCGCAGGCGCGTTGACCATGGCTTTCTTGCCCAGCAGCATGCGCGCCATTTCCATCTGGCCCTTGGACGCGGCATAGTGCAGCGGCGTCCAGCCCAGGCGGTTGACCTGCGCGCCTCGCGCGATCAGCTTTTTCGCGCGTTCGGTCTGGCCGGCAATCGCCAGGTACATCAGCGGCGTCTCGCCGGCCGGGTTCTCGGCGTTGACGTCCGTGCGCTTGTCGGCGGCGATCACGTCAAACACCTTCCAGGCGCCGTCCACCACCGCGCGCATCAGGGCGGGCTGGCCGTTCTGGTAGCGGACGTTGGGGTCGGCGCCTTGCGCCAGCAGACTTTTGACATCGTCGGGATAGTCGTTGGCCACGTACACCCACCAGTCGCCCGGGCTGGCTGCGTGCGCGGTCGGCGCGGCCAGGCCGACGGCCAACGCCAACAGCGCGCCTCGGCACCGCGCCAGGACAAAACGGGAAATCAGCGTGCGGGTAGCCATGGCTATCCTGGAATCAACATTTAAGGTGTTAAGTGAGATTATTTCTTTATCTTATTGAAAAGATTAAAGAAATTATCCGTCGACGCGCGAGCCACGTCCGCCACCGGAATGCCCTTCAGGTCGGCAATCTTTTCGGCTACGTGGATGACCTTGGACGGGTCGTTGAGCTTGCCACGATACGGCACGGGCGCCAGATACGGTGAATCCGTTTCGATCAGCAAGCGGTCCAGCGGCACCTTGGTGGCCACTTCGTGCACCACCTGGGCGTTCTTGAAGGTGACGATGCCCGACAGGGAAATATAGAAATTCTGGTCCAGCGCTGCCTGGGCCACTTCCCAGTTCTCGGTAAAACAGTGCATGACGCCGCCCACTTCCGCCGCCTTTTCTTCCTTCAGCATGCGCACGGTGTCTTCGGCGGAGGCGCGCGTATGCACGATCAGCGGCAGGCCCGTGTCGCGCGCGGCGCGGATGTGCCGGCGAAAGCGTTCACGCTGCCAGTCCAGCGGTTCAGACAGGCGGTAGTAGTCCAGCCCGGTTTCGCCTATGGCCACGACCTTGGGGTGTTCCGACAGGCGTACCAGTTCTTCCGGCGACGGGTCCGGCGTGTCTTCGTAATCGGGGTGGACGCCCACCGAGGCCCACAAATTGGCGTGCGGCTCAACCAGGGACATCAGGCCCGGCCAATCGGGCATGTTGACGCTGACCACCAGCGCGTGGGTGACCTGGTTGGCGGCCATCCGGTCAAGAATGCCGGGAAGATCGGCCGCCAGCTCGGGAAAATTCAAATGACAGTGCGAATCAACGTACATGATGTGACTACATAAAGTGACCGCGGCGCCCGGCCTGCCGCCAGGCAAAACGCCGCTGGATCAGAGACTTAAGCCTGGCAGGATAGCACCACGCGTTGCAGGGTGGCATGCGCGAAAAGCTTGGCGTTCAGGGGGTGCGTGGCCAGCGCGCGCTGCCGCGTCAGCCAGCGCGCCGCCTCGGCCACGCGGGCCGTGTTCATGCGCGCGGCAACCTGGGCCACGCCCGTGGCCAGGGTGGGAAAGTAGCGCACGGGCGCGCCGGCACTGGCCAGCATCAGGTCGGTGTATACCCGTTGCAAGGCGTCGATCCATTCAGTGGCGGGCACCTTTTCCAGGCTTTCCGCCAAGGTGCCGACGTCGGGCGCCTGCCCTTGCGCCAAGGGGCTGATCAATTGCGACAGCCAGGGCGGGCAAGGCGTGTCGCTGGCCTGCGCCAGCCGCAAGGCGGCCAGGGGCGCGCCGCCGGCCGCCGCCAACCATTCGCGCGCCGGCTCCACGTTCTGGGCGCGCAGCCATTGCAGCGCGGTATCGGGGTCGGGCGCCGGCAAGGGCAAGCGCCGGCAACGCGACACCAGGGTCGGCAGCAAGCGGTCGGGCGCGTCGGCAACCAGCAAAAAAATGGTATGGGGCGGCGGCTCTTCCAGCACCTTGAGCAAGGCATTGGACGACACCACGTTCAGCGCGTGCGCCGGGTACAGCAAGGCCACGCGCCATCCGCCCCGGTGGGTCGCGGTGTTGAACCAGGACTCCAGCGAGCGGATCTGGTCAATACGAATTTCCTTGGACGGCGCGCGCTTGGCGGTGCCCGAGGCGGGCTCGGCGTCCTCGGCAGGTTCGGCGGCATCCGCCCCCTCTTCCACAGCGACCGCTTCAGGCCGAATGCGGCGCAGATCGGGGTGATTACCGCTGGCGAACCAGGCGCAGGCAGCGCAATGGCCGCAGGCCAGGCCGTTGTCCGGCGTCTCGCAAAGCAGGCTGGCGGCGGCGGCCACGGCAAAATCCAGCTTGCCGATGCCGGCCAGCCCATGCACCAACCATGCATGCGCGAAACGGTCACGATTGCCCAGCCAGGCGCGTGCCGTCTCCATCTGCCACGGCAGAAACTGGGGTGCGCTCATGCCGAAACCGCCAGCAGCGCGCGCAGCCCGGCTTCGAGCGCCGCGCGAACCTGGGCGATGGACTGGGTGGAATCGACAATATGGATGCGGCCGGAGTCGGCCTTGGCGCGCGCGTGATAGGCCTGGCGGGTGCGTTCAAAGAACGCCGCACCTTCGCGCTCGAAACGGTCGGGCTCGCGTGCGTCCGCCAGGCGGGCGCGCGCCACCTCCAGCGGCACATCAAAGAGCCAGGTGCGGTCGGGCTGGCCCGCCCCCATCCATTGCTCCAGCACCGCCACGCGCTCGGCGCCCAGTTCGCGGCCCCCGCCCTGGTAGGCATAGGTGGCATCGGTAAAACGGTCGCACACCACCCACGCGCCCCGCGCCAGCGCCGGCTCGATCACCTGCCGCACGTGCTCGCAGCGCGCCGCGAACATCAGCAGCGTTTCGGTATCCAGGCCCATCTGATCCGTCAGCACCAGGGCGCGCAGCTTTTCGCCCAGGGGCGTGCCGCCGGGTTCGCGCGTGGAGATGACTTCCCGCCCTTGACCGCGCAGGAAGTCCGCAATCCAGTCGGTGTGCGTGCTTTTGCCCGCGCCGTCAACGCCCTCCAGCGTAATGAAGCGTCCGCGAGGGGTCATTGCTCTTGTCCTTGTGCTGATTCGGGTGTGGATCCAGAGGCGGAATCCGGGCTGGCGTCAGGTACGGTGACCGGCGCTGTAGCTGCTGGCGTCGCAGGCGTCACGGAAGGAGCAGGTGCGGGCGGCGTGCTGGGGCGGGAGTTCTGCCCGAGGATGTAGCGCGACACGTTGCGGTTGTGTCCGGACAGGTTCTCCGCGAATTCGCTGGTGCCGTTGCCGCGCGACACGAAGAACAGGTACTTGTGCTGCTCGGGCTGCACCGCCGCCAGCAGCGCAGCGCGCCCCGCCGCCGCGATCGGCGTGGGCGGCAGGCCCGGCCGCGTGTACGTATTCCAGGGCGTGTCGGTCTGCAGGTCGCGCTTGCGGATGCGGCCCTGGTAGGCCTCGCCCATTCCATAGATGACGGTGGGGTCCGTCTGCAGCAACATGCCGATCTTCAAGCGATTCGTGAACACGCCGGCCACGCGGCGGCGGTCGGGGCCGTGGCCCGTTTCCTTTTCAATGATGGACGCCAGCACCAGCGCTTCGTAAGGCGTGGCCACCGGCAGGTTCGGCTGGCGCTTGGCCCAGGTGTCCTGCAGGATGCGCTGGCCTTCCTGGTAGGCGCGACGCAGCAGGTCGTAGTCAGTGCTGCCCGGCGTGAAGATATAAGTGTCCGGAAAGAACATGCCTTCCGGATGCTTGATGTCCGACCCCAGCCGCGTCATCAACTCTTCGTCGCTGACGTCGTTCAGGGTTTGTTTGACGTCGGGGTTCTCGCGCAGCGCCTGGCGAATCTGGCGGAACGTCCAGCCTTCCAGGAACGTGATCTGGCGCTGGGTCATGTCGCCGCGCGCCATGCGTTCCAGCAGCAGCCAGGGCGTGTCACCCTCGATGGCCTGATAGCCGCCCGCCTTCAGCAGCTTGTCCTGTTCGGACAGCCGCGCCATCCAGACGAATCCGGGCTCCCAGATCGGCACGCCCGCTGCGTTCAAGGCGCGCGCAACCGTACGCGGGCTGCTGCCCGGGTCCACCACGAAATCGATCCTGTCAGCTGACAGAGGTATGGGCCGATGCATCCAGCTCCAGGCGGCGCCCACCGCTGCCGCGGCGGCAATCACGATAAGCAGGAATAACCACAAGACGTAGAAACTGAGTCGCTTTTTCATAAGTCCCGGAAGTTTAATGGATCGCGAGAATCTGGCGTGGCAAAAACGGGGCCAGCGCCCATGGCGCGGCCCTTTGCCCGTCGGGGGCATGGGCCATGGCCCGCGGGAAGGCGGCTATCATCTGCACTTTGATGACGTGATCACACCGCCGCCATGCACGCTTTCTATTCTTCGATTCCCGTCCGCGCCGAAGGTTGCGCGCCGTGCGCGCCGCTGGATGACTTTCTGGTTTTCAGCGCATCCGGCGCCGATGCACTGACTTTCCTGCACGGCCAACTGACGCAAGACGTCACCGGCCTGCCCGCCGATGCCGCCCGCCTGGCGGGCTATTGCACGGCCAAGGGCCGGCTGCTGGCCACGCTGGTCATGTGGCGCGCCGCCCCCGGCGCGGACGATGACCCGCAGCTTTATGGCCTGGTGCGCCGGGACCTGTCCCAAGCCCTGCTCAAGCGCCTGTCCATGTTCGTGCTGCGCGCCAAGGTCAAGCTTGCCGCCACAGCGCTGAACGTGGCCGGCGTGCAGGCAAGCAGCGAACAGGCAGCCGCGCTGGAAGCCGTGACCGGCGCCTTGCCGCGCGCGGACTGGCAGCGGGTGGACCTGCCGTCCGGCACCTGGATCGCGGCGCCGTCGGCGGATGCGAACTTGCGCTGGTGGTGGATCGCGTCCGACGAACAGCTGGAACAGTCCCAAGCCTTGGCCAGCGTGCTGGGGCTGGCGCCCGCCGCGCAATGGCAGATGGCGGATCTGGCCGCCGGCATCCCCTGGATTGCCACCGCCACGCAGGATGTATTCATCCCGCAAACCGTCAACCTGGAACTGGTGCAGGGCGTGAGCTTCACCAAGGGCTGTTATCCGGGCCAGGAAGTGGTGGCGCGCAGCCATTACCGCGGCACCGTGAAGCGGCGCATGGCGTACGGCACCATCGCCGATGCCAGCGTGCAAGGCGCGGCGCTGGCCGGGGTGGACGTCTTCGACGCCACCCAGCCGGGCGAGCCCATTGGCCGCATCGTGGATGGCGCCAGTAACGCGGGCGTGGCCGCCGTGCTGTTCGAAACCACGCTTGCCGCGCTGCCCCAGGGCGATCTGCGGCTGGGCGCGGAAGACGGCCCGCGCATTAGCACCACGCCGCTGCCCTACTCTATTACGCCCTGAACCAGGGTTCCAGCGGGCAGCCGCGCTAGACTGCCACGCCGAACAACGCGCCTACGGCGGCCGTGGCCGCCATGGCGAACGCGCCCAGTATCGTCACGCGCAAGGCGGCCGGCCCCTTGGGCGCGCCGCCCGCCCCCGCGGCCAATGCCCCCAGCGCGGCCAGGCACGCCACCGATGCACCGATCACCCAAGCGATCAAATGCGGCAGGGGCGCCGTCACCGCGACAACCAAGGGCAAGGCCGCGCCGGCCGCGAACGAAGCGGCGGACGCCACCGCCGCCTGCACGGGCTGCGCGCGGTTATGCACGGAAATGCCAAGTTCGTCGCGCGCGTGCGCGTCCAGCGCGTCGTGGCGCGTCAGTTGGCGCGCCACCTGCGTCGCCAGATTCCGCGTCAGGCCGCGGCCCACGTAGATATCGATCAGTTCGGCCAACTCTTCTTCTGAATTGCCTTTCAGTGACCGCTGCTCCATCCGCAGATCGGCTGCCTCGATATCGGCCTGGGACCGCACGGACACATACTCGCCAGCCGCCATCGACAAGGCTCCGGCCACCAGCCCGGCCAGACCCGACGTCAGGATGGCCCCATGCGAGGCCTGCGCCGCCGCCACGCCGGTAATCAGGCTGGCGGTGGAAACGATGCCATCGTTGGCCCCCAACACAGCGGCGCGCAGCCAGTTGCTGCGGAAAATTCGGTGGTGTTCTTTTGCAGGCATTGCCCCATACCCATGCGACGCGTGACAAGCGCGCCGCGCGCCCGCCCCGTCAAGGGCGACACGCGCGGCGCGCCGGATTCATCGCGGCGTCACGCGTACCGCGGTGAGCAAGCCTATCACGCAAAGCGTGGCCTGCTCGCCTTCGTAGGCGTGTACTTCAACCTGGCAGACAGACAAACGCTTGCCCGGCTTGACGACGCGGCCACTGGCCACGTAGCGGTCGCCTTTGGCGGGCGCCAGGAAGTTCATCTTGAACTCCGAGGTCAGCACGTCTTCGCCCGGCCCAAACAGCGTGTAGGCGGCATAGCCGCCCGCGCTGTCGGCGATCGTGGTGGAAATGCCCGCGTGCAGAAAGCCGTTTTGCTGGCAGAGATCGGCGCGGTAAGGCAGCACGATGTCCACCCTGCCCGGCTCCACCACGTCCAGCCCGGCGCCCAGCAGCCGCATGATGCTTTGCCGGTCGAAGCTTTCCTTGACCCGCGCGGCGGGGTCGGTCAGCGCCTGGGGTGCGCTCATGTCAGTCTTGCTCGCGCTTGACCAGGTTGACGATGCTGGAGAAGTCCAGCTTGCCCGAGCCGCCCGCGCTATGCAGCGAATACAGGTTGCGCGCCAACTCGCCCAACGGAATCGAGGCACGCGCCGACAGCGCCGCTTCGGCCGCCAGGCCCAGATCCTTCAACATCAAGTCCACGCCGAAGCCGCCGGCATAGCCCTTGGAGGCGGGCGCGTGCTCCATCACGCCCGGCCAGGGGTTGTAGAGTTCGGTGGCCCAGTTGCGGCCCGAGCTCTTGGCGATGATGTCGGACAGCACCTTCGGGTCCAGCCCGTTGGCCACGCCCAGCGCCAACGCTTCGGACGTGCCGGCCATCAGGATGCCCAACAGCATGTTGTTGCAGATCTTGGCCACTTGGCCGGCGCCGGCGGGACCAGCGTGGAAAATGTTCTTGCCCATTTTCTCGAGCACGGGGCGCGCACGCTCCAGCGCTTCCGCCTGACCACCCACGATGAAGGTCAACGTGCCCGCCGCCGCGCCGCCGGTGCCGCCCGAGACGGGCGCGTCGATCATGGTGATGCCGCGCGCCTCGGCCGCCTGCGCCACCTTGCGCGCCGAATCCGGCGCGATGGTGCTGCATTCGATGACCAGCGCGCTGGACGAGATCTTGCCCAGCAGGTCTTCGCCCAGGTACAGCCCTTCAACGTGCTTGCTGGCCGGCAGCATGGACACGACCACGTCAGCGCCCTTGACCGCTTCCGACGCCGATGCCGCGGCTTGCGCGCCAGCGTCGGTCAACAGCTTGACCGCTGCCGGGACCAGGTCAAAGACCGTCAGGCTATGGCCGGCCTTGACCAGATTCAATGCCATGGGCGCGCCCATGTTGCCCAAACCGATAAACGCGATACTGCTCATGATGTTTTGTCTCCTGTTGCTATTGCTATAGGTATGGATTCATCGTGACCTGCATGACGGGTGCCCGGGCTGTTTGCGTCAGCGCCCTTCCTGGCCCAGATCGGCCAACGGATGCGCCTGGCCCTCGGGCCAGGGCTCGTCGAAAAACTTCTGTACCCAGGCGTCGGTGGCCATGTCCATGACGGCGGGATTCCAGCGCGGATTCTTGTCCTTGTCGATCAGCAAGGCGCGGATGCCTTCGGCGAAATCGCCATGGGCGGTACACGCCAGCGCCGCGATGTACTCGGCACGGAACACGTCGTCCAGCGAGCGCAGGCGCGTGCGTTGCTGCAAGGCGAAAGCCAGGCGCACCGAACCCGGCGAACCGGCCAGCATGGTGGATGCCGCGCGCGCCAGCCAGGGGTCGTCGTGGTCTTTCAGCAGCGCCAGCTCTTCGTAGATCTCGTCCAGACGGTTGCCGTTGCACAGGTTGTTGATCAGGAAGGAATGCTGGCGCAGGTGGCCGGGGTCCAGCGGCGTCTGCGGCTCCAGCGCGGTCAACGCGCGGCGCAGCAGTCCGTCATTGATGGAACGCGGCGCCATGGCCTCTTCCGATGCGCCCGCCGTCAGCCCGGCCCAGGGCTGTTCTTCCAGCGACGCCAGCAACTTGGGCCAGTCCGCGTGGTTCAGGCGGAAATCCGCCAGGCCCGCGAAGAAGGCGTCCGCCGTATTCATCTGGGCGCCGGTCAGCGCCAGGAACAGGCCAATGCGGCCCGGCATGCGGTTCAACAGCCAACTGCCACCCACGTCCGGGAACAGGCCGATCGACACTTCCGGCATCGCCAGCCGCGAACTTTCGCTGACGACCCGGTGGCTGGCGCCCATCATCAGGCCGATGCCGCCGCCCATGACAATGCCATGGCCCCAGCACAGTACGGGCTTCGGATAGGTGTGGATCTGGTAGTCCAGGCGGTATTCGTGCTCGAAGAAGCGACGCGCGTAGGCATTGCTCCAGCCGCTCTTGCCGGCGTTTTCGGTCATGCTGCGATACAGGCCGTGCAGGTCGCCGCCCGCGCAAAACGCCTTTTCGCCCGCACCTTGCAACACCACCAGCGCCACGCCGGGATCGCGCGCCCATTCATCCAGGCGCGCCGCCAGCAAGTCCGCCATTTCCAGCGACAGGCCGTTCAGCGTCTGCGGCGCGTTCAGCGTCGCAATCCCGAACCGCACACCGTTCGCGGCGCTTCTTTCTTCGAACAACACCGGGGCATTCATCTTATGTCGGCTCCTTTTTCCAACAATTGGCGGGCAATGATCACGCGCATGATCTCGTTGGTGCCCTCCAGAATCTGATGAACGCGAGTATCGCGCACCAAGCGCTCCAAGGGATAGTCCTTCAGGTAGCCGTAGCCGCCATGAATCTGTTGCGCGTCCAGGCAGATCTGAAAGCCCATGTCGGTGGCGAAGCGCTTGGCCATGGCGCAATAGGTGGCCGCGTCCGGCGCGCCGGCATCCAGCTTGCACGCGGCCAGGCGCACCATCTGACGCGCGGCGACCAGGTGGGTGGCCATGTCCGCCAGCTTGAATTGCAGGGCCTGGAATTCCGCCAGGCGGCGGTTGAACTGGCGGCGTTCGTCCATGTAGCGGCGCGCGGCATCCAGCGCGCCCTGGGCCGCGCCCACCGAGCAGGTGCCGATATTGATGCGGCCGCCATCCAGGCCTTTCATGGCGATCTTGAAGCCTTCGCCTTCCTGGCCCAGCAGGTTGCCGGCCGGCACGCGCACGTTCTCGAACGTGATGGGGCGCGTGGACTGGCTGTTCCAGCCCATTTTTTCTTCCTTGCGGCCGTAGCTGATGCCCGGGCTGTCGGCGGGCACCGCGAACGCGCTGATGCCGCTTGCCCCCTCGCCCCCCGTGCGCGCCATGACCACCAGCAGGTCGGTGTCGCCGCCGCCCGAAATAAAGGCCTTGGCGCCGTTCAGCACGTAATCGTCACCGTCGCGCTGCGCGCGCGTGGACAGCGACGCGGCGTCGGAACCCGCGCCGGGTTCGGTCAGGCAGTACGACGCCAGTTTCTGGCCGCTGGCCAGCAGCGGGCCCCAGGCCTCGCGCAAGGCGGGCTGCCCCCATTTGCCGACCATCCAGGTAGCCATGTTGTGGATGGTCAGGAAGGCCGTGGTCGACGGATCCACCGCGGCCATTTCCTCGAACACCAGCGTGGCGTCCAGGCGCGGCAGGCCCAGGCCGCCGATCTCTTCGCTGGCGTAGATGGCGCAGAAGCCCATCTCGCCGGCCCGGGCGAAGGCCTCGCGGGGAAAGATGCCCTCGGCGTCCCAGCGCGCGGCATGAGGGGCCAGTTCACCCTCGGCATAGTCGCGGGCGGCCTGCGCAAACGCGCGCTGCTCGTCGGTCAGTTCCAAGTCCACAGCCTGTCTCCTGATGGTGTCGGTGTTGTCTGTTGGCGTTGCGGGTCGTCTCGTAAACGCTCGCCAGCCGATTTTGGCATGACGTTAACGTAAACGTAAATATGAAACCGCGTTTATGTTACGCCGGATGCCTCGGCGGAATTTGTCTTATTAGTGACAATGTCGGCGCGGGCGAATGCCCCGGAAAAGCCGGAGGTGCCGCGCATGCCGGGCGATGTCCGGCACGCCGGCCGCGTTACAGCAGCCCGGCTGGCCGCACCCGGCCATTTTTGGCCGTCTTGGCGCGTCGGTGTTCGGCGCGGCGGCGGCGTGATTCCTTGGGGTCGAAGCTCAGGCCGCGATAGATCTCAACGCGGTCGCCCTCGGCCAGCCTGGATTGCGGCTCAGCGGCCTTGCCAAAGATACCCACGCCGCGCTCCCACGGCTGCACCACGGGAAACGCCTGCGCGAACCCGCTGGCCGCCAGGGCATCCGACACGGTCGCGCCCTCGGGCACGCGCAGTTCTCGCAACCACACATGGCCCGGCAAGGCATAGCAGACGCTGACGTTGATCAGCGCGGCCACGGAGGGCTCATTCGCCATACTTGGCCTGCGCCCGCTTGGTGAAGGAATCAATGAAGCTGGTGGCGATACGGTTGAAGACGGGTCCCACCACCATTTCCAGGGCACGATTTGAAAATGCGTACTCCATGGTGAACAGAACCTTGCAAGCGTCTTCCGCCAGGGGTTGGAATTCCCAGTGCCCGACCAGGCTGGAAAAGGGGCCATCCACCAGTTCCAGGTCGATCCGGTCGGGATAGACGTGGGTGTTGCGCGTGGTGAAGCGCTGCTTCATGCCCGCGAAACTGATCAGGATGGAGGCCTGCATGCCGTGTTCATCGCGGCTTTGCACCTCGGCCCCGCCGCACCACGGCATGAACTCGGGGTACTTCTCCACGTCGGCAACCAGGTCGAACATCTGGGCGGCGCTGTAGGGCACCAGGACGGATCGTTGTACTTTGTGCATCGACTATCGCAAATGGCTAGAATGGCAAGATTTTACCGGCACCGCGCACCATGAGCCTAATGTGGCGCTTTGCAGCAAGCAAATTGGCGTTATCAGCAAAAAGGCGTTATGAGCATTATCGACAACCGCAAGGCCTCGCACGACTATTTCATTGAAGACCGCTATGAAGCCGGCCTTGTCCTGCAAGGCTGGGAAGTCAAGGCGATCCGTGATGGCCGCGTGCAGCTAAAGGAAAGCTACGTCATCGTACGCGATGGCGAACTGTACCTGCTGGGCATGCACGTCAGCCCGCTGCCCACGGCGTCCACCCATATTCATCCCGATGCCATGCGCACGCGCAAGCTGCTGCTCAAGGCCGAGGAAATCAGCAAGCTGATCGGCAAGGTCGAGCAGCGCGGCTACACCTTGGTGCCGCTGAACCTGCACTACAAGAACGGGCGCATCAAGCTGGACTTCGCGCTGGGCCGTGGCAAGAAGCTGTTCGACAAGCGCGACACCGCGCGCGAAAAAGACTGGCAGCGTGAAAAAGAACGCATCATGAAGCACGACACGCGCGCCCCGCGCAAAGACAAAGACGATTGACCACGCCCCCTTGATTCAGGCCGCGGCCGGCAAACGGTCGGCCGGCTCGCCCGGCCCGACGATGCGGTTGCGCCCCGCCTCTTTGGCTCTATAGAGCTTGCGGTCGGCGCGTTCAAAGAACACCTGAAGGTTTTCTCCGGGCACCCATTCCGCCACGCCCGCGCTGAACGTATAGGAAATGGTGCTGCCGCCATGCGAGCAAGGGGTGCGCCGCACGGAATCGAGCAGCCGGGCCGCCACGTCCATCACCGCATCGGCCCGCATGTCGGGAAACAACACACCAAATTCCTCGCCGCCCACGCGGCCGACATGGTCACCGGTGCGCAACGTGGCCGTGGCCAGCAAGCCGAAATGGCGCAGCACGGCGTCGCCCGCCACATGGCCATGCGTGTCGTTGATGCGCTTGAAATAATCGACATCCAGCAGCAGCAAGGTCAAGGGACGGCGCGTGCGCAGCGCCTGCGCGCAATAGCGTTCGGCCTGCAGCCACCACGCCTTGCGCGACATCAGCCCCGTCAGGAAATCCGTGTTCGCCTCTTGCTCGCGGTCAGCCAGCATGCGGTCGTGGATGATCATGATGGTGCCCAGCGTCAGGCACGGCATGATCAGCACGCCCAGGGTCAGGAAGGCGATGTTCCAGGCGCTGGGTTCCAGCAAGGGCAAGGGCAGCGCCAGGTCCAGCAGATAGACGGCGGCCCGCAACGCGCAGAGCGCCGCGGAAATGGCCGACACCGCCCACACAAAGCGATAGCTATAGCGGGAACGGTGCGTGGGCATGTTGCGCTGAACCGTGACCGCCACCGCCAGCAGAAAGCCCATTTGCAACAGCGACATCACTACGATGCGCGGCCCCACCCGCCAATCCACATAGGTGTAGGCCAGCAGCACCACCAGCGCCAGCAGGCAAGCCAGCGTCATCAGGTGCTTGGGCACGCTCAAGCCCAACAGCCGCCGCAGGCCCGAATAGTACGAGAACAGCGCAAGCCCGATCGCCGCGTTCGGCACCACCACCGACAACCACCAGGGCGCCGAGGTGTTCTGCAGCGCAAACGTAAAAAACGCCAACAGCGTGAGCAAGTTGGCGCGTATGGTTTCGCGGATGCCGGCCATGCCGCTGCGAGCCAGCGACCCCAGCACGCAGAGCGATAGCACCCCCGCCAGTGCTGCTATCAAAAGCAAATTAACGGGAGCGATCATGGGTGGCGCGCCGCGAAGCGCGGGGTCAGGTGTTGCGCGTGGCTTTCACGATGGTCATGGCCGAGGCGATCATGCCGCCCACGTCCGACATATTGGCCGGCAGGATCAGCGTGTTGCCTTCCTTGGCCACATTGGCGAACGCTTCCACGTAGCGCTCGGCCACCTTCAGGTTGACGGCTTCCATGCCGCCCGGCTGACGCACCGCGTCGGCCACCTGCGTAATGGCCTTGGCGGTGGCTTCGGCAATGGCCAGCACCGCGGCGGCCTCACCTTGCGCCTGGTTGATCTGCGCCTGTTTTTCGCCTTCCGAACGGGCGATGGCGGCTTCGCGTTCGCCGGTGGCGATGTTGATCTGTTCCTGGCGGCGGCCTTCCGAGGCCGCGATCAGCGCGCGCTTTTCACGCTCGGCGGTAATCTGCGCCTGCATCGAACGCAGGATCTCGTTGGGCGGCGTCAAGTCCTTGATCTCGTAACGCAGCACCTTCACGCCCCAATTCAGCGCGGCCTCGTCCAGCGACGACACGATGTTGCTGTTGATCGAATCGCGTTCTTCAAAGGTGCGGTCCAGTTCCATCTTGCCGATGACCGAACGCAGCGTGGTTTGTGACAACTGCGTGATGGCGGAAATGTAGTTCGACGAACCGTACGACGCGCGCATCGGGTCGGTCACCTGGAAGTACAGCACGCCATCCACCTGCAGTTGCGTGTTGTCGCGCGTGATGCAAACCTGGCTGGGCACGTCCAGCGGGATTTCCTTCAGCGAATGCTTGTAGGCCACGCGCTCAATAAACGGAATGACAAAGCCCGCGCCAGGCGACAGCACGCGGTCGAACTTACCCAGGCGTTCGACCACCCAGGCATGCTGTTGCGGCACGATGGCAATCGACTTGATGACGATCAGGACCGCCAGCGCGACAACAACGAGCAGGACGATAGTGGATGTATCGATCATGATTTGGAACCTCTCCTGGAGTAAATGCGTTGGCGCTCTGGCCAGAAGCCAAGAACGCCTTGCGGACCGCGCGTGGCGCGGTCCGGTTCTACCTAGCCGTACCCGGCGCGCCCAGGGGCGTCAGCACCAGGGTCGAACCGCGCAGTTCGGTAATGATGTATTCGCCGGCGGCGGGTGCTTGCCCCGGCGCCAGTTCGGCCTGCCAATGGGCGCCGCGATACCAGACGCGGGTGGTGCCGTGTTCGGACCACGAATCCACGGAAACCGTCTGGCCGATGTCCAGATTCACATCGGCGTTACGCGCGGAATTGACTTCGCGCTTTTTCAAGACGCGTGTCTTGCGCAACACCAGCAAGCCCAGCAGCAACACCACGCCGCACGCCACCAATTGCCATTCCAGGCCACTGCCAAACCAGGCGGCGGCCCCTGCCGCCGCGAGCCCCAAGGCCACCAGCAGCAGATAGAAAGTACCCGTCGCCAATTCCCCGATAAGGGCCAGCGCGGCCAATCCCAGCCAGATCCACATAGTTGTAATGCCGCCCGAAAGGATGAGTCGTGTGCGGATTGTACGTATTTCCGGGACGCAACGGGTAAGGCGGCCACATCAAGAACATTTGCGCTGGATTATGATGTGCCCTGGCGCGCCGATCCCACCCGGATTGCCCGTGTCGGCCTATTCCAAGCACACCTATCCATGACCGCTGCAATATCCCCTGCCCTGCCCGTCTTGATCCTGCACACCGGCGATCCGGAAGACATGCTTAAAAGCCAGTTCGGCGGCTATGCCGAACAATTGAAAGAAGCCGCTGGCCTGGCCGCCGACGCCGTCGAGATTGTCTCGGTGCATGAAGGCCAGCGCCCCCAGCCCCCCGCCCACTACCGCGCTGCGCTGATCACGGGTTCGCCCGCCATGGTCACGGACAAGGAACCCTGGAGCGAAGACACCGCCGCCTGGTTGCGCGAAGCGGCAGCGGCAGAACTCCCCATGTTCGGCGTGTGCTACGGCCACCAGTTGCTGGCGTATGCGTTGGGCGGCAAGGTGGGCTATAACCCGGCGGGCCGCGAAGTCGGCACGCAAACCGTCGAACTGCTGCCGCCAGCCTCCGGCGACAAGCTGCTGGCTGGCCTGCCCCGCACCTTTCCCGCGCAGATGCTGCATGCCCAGACCGTGCTGCAACCGCCGCCCGGCTCGGCCGTGCTGGCGCGTTCGGACCTGGACGAGCACCAGATGATCCGCATCGGCCGCAACGTCTTTTCCACCCAGTTCCATCCCGAATTCGGCCCTGATTTTGTTCGGGCCCATCTGGACCGCTACAGCCGCCGTTACGCCGCCGAAAACCTCGACATGCCCGACTTGACGGCCAACGTGCGCGCCACCCCCGTGGCGGGCGAGCTGCTGCGCCGCTTCCTGGACGCCTACGCGCCCGCCTGAGCGGCCGCGCGCAACATCCGGAGTGCGGGGCTGGACGGCGCCTGAGACCATGAACCTAAAGCGCAATCCATTACGCGCATGTCAGGAGTCATCGATGAGCCCCGCCGCAGCCCCCTCGAGCACACAGCAATCCGCCGCCGCCTCGTTAAGCAAGCAACACGCCAGCGTGGTCGAACGCGCCTGCCGCGCCCTTGAGGCGGAGCAGCCGCCCGACCTGACCACGCTGGCCGAACAAGCCGGCATGAGCCGCTTTCACTTTCACCGCGTGTTCAAGGCGGCCACGGGTGTTACGCCCAAGGCCTACGCCAACGCGCTGCGCGCTGCCCGGGCGCGCCAGCAACTTGAAAGCAGCGCCAGCGTCACCGACGCCATGTACGACGCGGGCTTCAACTCCAGCGGCCGGTTCTACGAAGCCGCCCCCGCCATTCTGGGCATGACCCCCACCGCCTTTCGCAAGAACGGCGCAGGCATCGACATCCGCTTCGCCGTGGCGCAATGTTCGCTGGGCGCGCTGCTGGTGGCGGCCACCGGCACGGGCATCTGCGATATATCGCTGGACGCCGACCCCGAACAATTGGTTCGTAACCTGCAAGACCGCTTCAAGGCCGCCCGCCTGATCGGCGCGGACGCTGAGTTCGAAACCTGGGTGGCCGCCGTGGTGAGCTTCGTCGAAGACCCGTCGCGCGGGCTGGACCTGCCATTGGACGTGCGCGGCACCGCCTTTCAGCGCCGTGTGTGGGAAGCGTTGCGGGACATTCCCGTGGGCACTACCGCCACGTACACGCAGGTGGCCGAACGCATCGGTGCGCCCCGCGCCGTACGCGCGGTGGCGCGCGCCTGCGCCACCAACAGCATCGCGCTGGCCATTCCCTGCCACCGCGTGGTACGCACCGACGGGTCGATGGCGGGTTACCGCTGGGGCATCGACCGCAAGCGCGAATTGATCGCGCGTGAATTGAAAGCGGCCTAATACACGCCCGTTCTTCGCGCCCGTTCTTCGCGCCCACAAGCAAAAACCCCGCGTCCTGATCGGACGCGGGGTTTTTTTGTTGGAACCGCCAGCCGCTTATTGCTTGGCCAGGCGCTGCCAGGTGTCGACAACGGTATCCGGGTTGAGCGACATCGACAGAATGCCCTCGTCCTTCAACCATTGCGCGAAGTCAGGGTGGTCGCTGGGGCCCTGGCCGCAGATACCCACGTACTTGTTGGCGGCCAGGCAAGCCTTGATCGCGCGGCGCAGCATGAACTTCACGGCTTCGTCGCGTTCGTCGAAGTCAGCGGCCAGGAGCTCCATGCCGGAATCGCGGTCCAGGCCCAGCGTGAGCTGGGTCATGTCGTTGGAACCGATCGAGAAACCGTCGAAGAATTGCAGGAATTCGTCGGCCAGGATGGCGTTGGACGGCACTTCGCACATCATGATCAGCTTCAGGCCGTTTTCGCCACGCGCCAGACCGTGCTTGGCCAGCAGGTTCACAACCTTTTCGGCCTGACCCAGCGTGCGCACGAACGGCACCATGATTTCAACGTTGGTCAGGCCCATGTCGTCGCGAACCTTCTTCAGCGCTTCGCATTCCATGCGGAAGCACTCGGCGAAGTCCTCGGCGATGTAGCGCGATGCGCCACGGAAGCCCAGCATGGGGTTCTCTTCCTCGGGCTCGTAGCGCGAACCGCCCACCAGCTTGCGGTATTCGTTGGACTTGAAGTCCGACATGCGCACGATGACCGGCTTGGGGTAGAACGCGGCGGCAATCGTGGCCACGCCTTCCGCCATCTTTTCAACGAAGAACGCGCGCGGGCTGGCGTGCCCACGGGCAGCCGATTCCACGGCCTTCTTCAGTTCGCCGTCCACGTTCGGGTAGTCCAGGACTGCCTTCGGGTGGATGCCGATGTTGTTGTTGATGATGAATTCCAGGCGCGCCAGGCCGACACCGCCGTTCGGGATCTGCGCGAAGTCGAAGGCCAGTTGCGGGTTGCCCACGTTCATCATGATCTTCAGATCGATGGCGGGCATTTCGCCACGGCGCACTTCTTCCACTTCGGTTTCGATCAGGCCGTCATAGATGCGGCCTTCGTCGCCTTCCGCGCAAGACACGGTCACGGCCTGGCCTTCCTTCAGCAGGTCGGTGGCGTTACCGCAACCCACCACCGCCGGAATGCCCAGTTCGCGCGCAATGATCGCGGCGTGGCAAGTACGGCCGCCACGGTTCGTCACGATGGCCGCGGCACGCTTCATCACAGGTTCCCAGTTGGGGTCCGTCATGTCGGTGACCAGCACGTCGCCCGGCTGGACCTTGTCCATGTCGGAGATGTCGCCCACCACGCGCACCGGGCCGGCGCCGATCTTCTGGCCGATTGCGCGGCCGGTGATCAGGACCTGGCCGGTGGCCTTCAGGCGGTAGCGTTGCTGCACATCGTTCACGCCTTGCTGCGACTTCACCGTTTCCGGGCGCGCTTGCAGGATGTAGATCTTGCCGTCGACACCATCACGGCCCCATTCGATGTCCATCGGGCGCTTGTAGTGCTGTTCGATGATCACGGCGTAGCGGGCCAGTTCATTGACCTCGTCGTCGGTCAGCGAGTAGCGGTTGCGCTCGGACACGGGCACGTCCACGGTACGCACGGCGCGGCCTTCCGGACGCTCCGGGTCGAATTCCATCTTGATCAGCTTGGAGCCAATGCGGCGGCCAACGATGGGGAACTTGCCTTGCGCCAGCGTGGGCTTGAAGACGTAGAACTCGTCGGGGTTGACGGCGCCTTGCACCACGGTTTCGCCCAGGCCATAGGACGACGTGATGAACACGACGTCTTCAAAACCCGATTCGGTGTCGATGGTGAACATGACGCCGGCGCTGCCCTTGTCGGAACGCACCATGCGCTGGATGCCGGCCGACAAGGCCACATCGGCGTGGGCGTAACCCTTGTGCACGCGATAGGAAATGGCGCGGTCGTTGTACAGCGACGCGAACACGTGGCGGATCTTGTCCAGCACGTCGTCGATGCCCACGACGTTCAGGAAGGTTTCCTGCTGGCCGGCGAAGGACGCGTCGGGCAGATCTTCCGCCGTGGCGGACGAGCGCACGGCAAACGAGCCCTTGCCGTCAGCGTCGAGCTTGGCAAAGGCTGCACGGATTTGTGCTTCGAATTCAGCCGAGAACGGCGCTTCGACGATCCATTGGCGGATCTGCGCGCCGGCGTTGGCCAGTTCGCGCACGTCTTCGGGGTTCAGCGTGGTCAGGCGTTCAGCAATGCGCTGGTCCAGGCCCGAGGCTTTCAGGAAATCGCGGAAAGCGTCGGCGGTCGTGGCAAAGCCGCCCGGCACGCGGACGCCCGCGCCAGACAGCTGGCTGATCATTTCGCCTAGTGATGCGTTCTTGCCTCCTACCGAGTCCACGTCCGTCATGCGGAGCTGCTCGAACAAAACAACATACGACATTGAAGTCACCTTTTACAATGGAATGAAAGCGAGTTAGGTCAAAGCACGAATCGGCGGAAAATTCCGCTTTTTCAGACGCTGACCAAACTGGCCTTGGACCGCCCTTGGGGTGACTTATAGGGGCCTGATTGTACTCGGTGGAGTACCCTCGGCTATCTGACTGGTTGGAATTTTTTACACATGACATCTACCCCGATCGCACGCACGGTATACATCGTTTCCGACAGTACCGGCATCACCGCCGAGACCTTCAGCCAGTCGGTGCTGTCCCAGTTCGAAGAGGTGGAATTCAAGCCGATACGGCTGCCTTTTGTCGACACACTGGAAAAGGCGGCCGAGGTCGCCATGCGCATCGACCGCAGCGCGCTTGAAGCCGGCGTGCCGCCCATTGTGTTCAGCACCTTGGTCAACCCCGAGATCCTGGCGCGCGTTCGCCAGGCGAACGGCATTTTCATGGATCTGTTCGGCACCTTCGTCAGCCATATCGAACAGGCGCTGGGCTTGAAATCCAGCCATTCCATCGGCCGCTCGCACATGCAGGCCAATTCCGAGAAATACCGCACCCGGATCGACGCCATCAATTTCAGCCTGGCGCATGACGATGGCCAGTTCGTCAATCAACTGGACCAGGCCGACGTCATCCTGGTGGGCGTGTCGCGCTGCGGCAAGACGCCCACCAGCCTGTACCTGGCCATGCAGTACGCCATCAAGGCAGCCAACTTCCCGCTGACGCCTGATGACTTCGAGCGCGGCACCCTGCCCTCAACCATCGCTCCGCACCGCGGCAAGCTGTTCGGCCTGTCCATCCAGCCCGAACGCCTGGCCGAAGTGCGCAATGAACGCCGTCCCAACAGCCGCTATGCGCAGCTTGAGCAGTGCCGCTACGAAGTGGCCGAAGCCGAACGCATGATGCGCCGCGAGGGCATTTCGTGGCTGTCCAGCACCACCAAGTCAATCGAAGAGATCGCCACGACGGTGCTGCAGGAAGTGGGGCTGGATCGGGGTTGAGCGGGCTGAGCGGGTTGACCGCTCATTGCCTTACAGGCCTGGCACCCGTTCGGGGCTGGCAGCCCCCCAATAGCGCAGGCCGCGCATTTCGCTTTCCGCCAGTTCGGGCGGATCAACCAGGCGCATCGACAAATTGCCCACGGCCCCCGTGGCGCCATACACCTCGGCCATGACCCGGATATAGCGCGACTGGCCGGGGTCCAGCATGAAGCTCACGCCGTCGCCGGTCCAGTACAGGTTGGTGACGACGTAGCTGCCAGCGGGCCGGTCAACAAAGAAGAAGGCGCCCGGCTTGTTACGCCCGACCACTTCACCATTGACGCGCATCTTCTGCTGCGCGGCTGCCAGATTGGTCGCCTGCGGCTGATAGAAATAGATGCGGCCATTTCCCTGCGCAATAGGCGGGATGCTGCCTTGCAGCGCTTCATACTTGCCTCCGGCGCAACCCGCCAGCACGGTGACGATGGCGGCTGCCGCCAAGCCTTTGAACCACGACTTCATTGACGCATCTCCACGGGCAAAGTCACAGGACGGGTAAGCGGCAGGTATGCACTTTCGCCCGGCAAGTAAAAACCGAGCAGTCGGCCAGACGAGGCAACCAGATAGGCCTCGCCCTGGCGCCGGGTTTGAATCGTGAACAAGCCATCCTGGGCGCGGTAGACATCGCCCTGCGGCAAGGCGCCCACACGGCGCCACTGTGAGCCCGCCCGCAGCGTTACGCTGCTTTCGTTCGGCAACGCCGCGATGACCAGCCTGGAGAGTTGAATCGTATAGACGGGATCTGCCGCGGCCACGGGAACCATGCCGATCTTCTGCGTGCTGACCGACATGCATCCCGCCAGCGCGACGACGCAAGACGCCAGCAGCAGGCCCTGCGCGCGCCGCGCAAAGCGCACCTGAAATCTATGAAACAGCGATGACGCCATAGCCACCTCGGATTTGCAAAGCGCGAAGTATATGAGTACGACGGACTTTTACAAAACATGCCGCGTCGCGACAGAGTCCGGTACGGCGGTGCTGGATGGCGCGTATCAGCCGGGCGAAGCGGTCAAGGCCTGACGGCGTTGCTCGAACAGGCAAACCGCGGCCGCCGCGCCCACGTTCAAGGACTCCACCGCGTCCATGTCATGCGGGATGCAGACCTTGAGGCTGGCCGCGGCCAGCAGCGCCGGCGCCACGCCTTGGCCTTCATGCCCGAAAACCCACGCACACCGTTGGGGCAGGCTTCCTGAATACAGGTTTTGCGCGCCATCCAGGGCCGTGGCCACCAAGGGCACCCGCAACTGCGCAAGCAGATCGGTCAGGTCAACGTGCTCGTGGATGGACAGCGAAAAATGGGCGCCCTGCCCGCTGCGCAAGACTTTCGGCGACCAGGCGGCGGCCGTGCCGGTTGCCAGGAACACCCGCTTCACACCGGCTGCGGCACAGGTGCGCAGCAAGGTGCCAACGTTGCCGGGATCCTGAATCCGATCGAACAAAACGCAGTTCTCTTCCACGTTGGCCGGCATGTCCAGAACAGGCGGCGTAACCAGGAACGCCACCCCCTGCCCGCTTTCCACGCTAGCCAGGGACTGCATCAGCCGCGCGTCCAGCGCCAGGCAGCGCGCGTCCGGCACGGCAGCCGCAAGCGCGGCGATGTCGGGCTGGGACAGGCGATCAACGTCGAAAATCGCTTGATCGGGCGCGCCATGGTGCTGCAACCAGGCTTGGCACAGGTGCACGCCATCAAGCAGGACGGGCGCACCGCGCTTGCCGGCCGTGCCGGCCAGCTTGGCCAGGGCCTTGACGGCTGGGTTCTCGCGGGAACTGATGTGCTTCATGTCGCCAGGCCGAATGCCTTGATGGGCGCAAAACTGCGCCGATGTTCGGCGCAGGGCCCATGTTCGCGCAGCATTTGCAGGTGCAGCGCGGTGCCGTAGCCCTTGTGCTGGTCGAAGGCATATTGCGGATACAAGCTGTGCAGGCGCAACAGATCGGCGTCGCGCGCGGTCTTGGCCAGGATGGAGGCCGCCGAAATGGCGGGCACCAGCGCATCGCCCTTGATGACGGTCTGCACCGTGCAGCCCAGCTTGGGCGCCTGGTTGCCGTCCACCAGCGCAAGCTGCGCCGGTATGGACAGCCCCTGCACTGCCCGCTGCATCGCCAACATGGTGGCGCGCAGAATATTCAGGGTGTCGATCTCTTCTACGCTGGCGCTGGCCACGCACCAGGCCAAGGCGTATTCCTGGATTTCAAGCGCCAGGGCTTCGCGGGTGGCCGCCTTCAGCACCTTGGAATCCGCCAGCCCGGTGATGGGCCGCGCGGGGTTCAGGATCACCGCCGCCGCATAGACGGCGCCCGCCAACGGGCCACGGCCCGCCTCGTCAACGCCGGCAGTCACCATGGCGGGCTGCACCGGGGCCGCGAACAGGTCAGGCTGCTCCACCCGCCACCTCCAGGATCGCCTGGGCAGCCAGGGCTGGCGTGTCGCGCAGCAACTCCTGGTGCATGGCGGTAAAGCGGGCCTCGACGCGGGCAATCAACGCATCGTCAGTCAAGGACGCCCAACAAGCCTCCGCCAGTTTTTCAGGCGTGGCATCGTCTTGCAGCAATTCAGGCACGGCGAAGTCGCGCAGCAACACGTTGGGCAGCCCCACCCACGGCAGATACGGCCGTTGCTGCCCCGACTTCCACGTCATGATGCGGCGCATCCACGGCGACAACACATAGGAAATCACCATGGGCCGCTTGTACAGCGCGGTTTCGAGCGTGGCCGTGCCGCTGGCCACCAGCACGGCGTTGGCCGCTTCCATGACGGACCATGCCACCGGGGCCTTGCGATCGCCACCGGCGCCGTGCAGATCGTCAGCGGTAATGCAGCGCAGGCCGGGCACGGGGTGCTCGGCCAGAATCGCCTGGAATTCGGCGCGCCGCTGATCGTTGACCATGGGTACGACGCACTGCAAGGTGGGATCTTTCTTCAGCAGCAATTGCGCCGCTTGAAGAAAGCGCGGCGCCAGCAGGCGAATTTCGGACGAACGGCTGCCGGGCAGGATGGCCAGCACGCGCGCGTTCGGATCGATACCCAGGCTTGCGCGCGCGGCGGCGCGGTCCGGCTGCATCGGAATGGCGCCGGCAAGCGGGTGGCCCACATAGGTCACCGGAATGTTTTCCTTCCGGTAGATCTCTTCCTCGAACGGGAACAGCACCAGCATGTGCGACACCGACTCACGGATCTTGTGGATGCGTTCATAGCGCCACGCCCAGATGGACGGACCCACGAAATGCACCGTGGGCGTACCGGCCAGGCGCAGTTGATGCTCGAGCCGCAAATTGAAGTCGGGCGCGTCGATGCCCACGAACACCTTGGGCGGCTCGGCCAGCCAGCGTCGTTTGACGTCGCGATAGGTGGAAAGCAAGCTGGGCAGGCGCTTCAGTGCATCGACGTAGCCGAACACGGTCAGCGCATGCATGGGATGCCAGGTATCGAATTCGCGCGCCTGCATTTGCGGCCCGCCTATGCCTTCGCAGCGCACGCCAGCGTCGCGCGCTTGCAGACCGGCAATGATACGACCGGCCAGCAAGTCGCCCGAAGGCTCGCCGGCCACCATGCCGATCCGCGTGTTCATGGACGAATGATGCCGCGCGATGCGACGTCCAGAAAATCGAGCAGCGTTTGCAGGTGCTCGGCCGCTTCGGGAATTTCTTGTTGGCGCTTGTGCAATTCAGCGCGCGCCGCGTCCAGCTGCAAGCCACGGCGATAAATGATCTTGTAGGCTTCGCGCAGGGCCGAAATCATCACGGGCGTAAAGCCGCGGCGCTTCAAGCCTTCGACGTTGATGCCAACGGGGCGGCACGGGTTGCCGGCCGCCAGCACGAAAGGCGGCGAGTCCTGCATGAGCGAACTGTTGCCGCCCGTCATCGTGTGCGCGCCCACACGCGCAAATTGATGCACACCGGTCAGGCCACCGATGATGGCCCAGTCGCCCACGTGCACGTGGCCGCCCAGTTGCACCGCGTTGGCCAGGATCGTGTGGTTACCCACGTGGCAATCATGGGCAACGTGCACATACGCCATGATCCAGTTATCGCTGCCCAGCGTGGTTTCGCCGCCATCCTGCACAGTGCCCGTGTTCAGCGTGACAAATTCGCGCACGGTATTGCGGTCGCCAATCGTCAAGCGCGTTTTTTCGCCTGCATACTTCTTGTCTTGCGGCATGCCGCCGATCGAGCAGTAGCGATAAAAACGATTGTCGCGCCCGATGGTGGTCACGCCATCGACTATGCAATACGGACCAATCTCGGTGCCGGCGCCGATGGTGACGTCTGGTCCCACCACGGCAAACGGGCCGATCACGGCGCTCGGGTCGATCTTTGCCGCCGGATCAACGACAGCGGTAGGATGGATGTTTCCTGCCATTTACTCTTCCAGGCTGCGAATCGCGCACATCAGCTTGGCGGACGCGACTTCCTGTCCGTCAACCGTTGCACGCGCAGCGTACTTACAGATGCTGCGGCTCAGGCGTTCGGCTTCGACTTCAAGGCGCAGCTGATCGCCAGGCACCACAGGACGGCGGAAGCGCGCGCCATCGACGCCAACCAGGTAGTAGGCAGTCTTGGAGCTATCGCACTTCAGCCCGCCGTTTTCGTCAGTAAACGAGAACAGCGCCGAGGCCTGGGCCATGGCTTCCACGATGAGCACGCCCGGCATCACCGGATGATGGGGAAAGTGGCCATTGAAAAACGGTTCATTGATCGAGACATTCTTGATGGCGACGATAGATTTGCCGGGCACCATTTCGACGACGCGATCAATCAGCAGCATCGGATAACGATGCGGCAGCCTCTCCATGATCCCCTTGATGTCGAGTTCCATTTTTCTATGCTTTCCTGCGAGATGAAATTATTCTGGCGCGTGCACGCCGAGGCGGCAATCGCGCCCCTTAATCTTTTTCGAGCGTGCGCACGCGGCGGCGCAGTTGCGCCAACTGTTGTATCACGGCGGCGTTGCGCTGCCATTCACCATGCTCGGCATACGGGAACACGCCCGTATAGCGGCCTGGCTTGCTAATGCTGGACGTAACCGCCGTACCACCTGAAATGTGTACGTCGTCGCCCAAGGTCAAATGGCCGGACAGCATCGCGGCGCCGCCGATGGTGCAGCGTTCGCCGATGGTCGTGGACCCTGCGATGCCGACGCATGCCGCGACCGCCGTATGCGCGCCGATGCGCACGTTATGCGCCACCATGATCTGGTTGTCCAGCTTGACGCCGTCGGACACCACGGTGTCGTCCAGGGCTCCCCGGTCGATGGTGGTATTGGCCCCGATTTCGACATCGTTGCCCACCGACACGCCACCCAGTTGGGGAATCTTGCCCCACGCGCCCTGCCCTAGCGTCGGGTCCGGCGCAAAGCCGAAACCGTCCGCGCCCAACACGACGCCGCTGTGGATGATGGCCCGTTCGCCCACTTTCACGCCCTCGTAAAGGGTGACGTGTGCGTGCAGGCGGCTGCCCGCACCGATGGACGAGCCCACTCCCACCACGCAGCCCGGCCCAAGAATCGTGTCGCGGCCAATGCGCGCACCGGCCTCCACCACGCAATTAGGGCCAACGCGCACGCCCTCTTCAAGGACGGCATCAGGCGCGATCACAGCGGAAGGATGCGTGGAACCCGGCAGCGCCGGCCGACGCGCGGCGTCGAACCATTGCGCCACACGGGCGTAAAGCAGATAGGGATGCTTGCAAACGACCAGCGCAAAAGGCGGCCGCTCGGCGCCATCGGCTTCCAGCGTCTCGGCCACATCGGCCGAGACGATGACCGCTCCGGCCTGGGTGGACCCAAGTTGGCTCTGATAGCGGGGGTTGGCCAGGAAGGTAATTTCCCGGCTACTCGCCGAAGACAACGTACCGATGCCGCAAACCCTTAAAGGTTGCGCCCCGGGAGGCGCGCTGACGCGCCAGTCCATACCCTGGGTATTGGCGGCGCTCAACAGTGCTTCAAGGGTGGGCGCGCGAGCAAGATCCAGTAAAACCGGCATGGTGCGACGGGTACTGCTTACTTGCCCAGGCTCTGAATCACCTTGTCGGTGATGTCGATGCGCGGGTTGACCGTCACGGCGTCCTGGATGATCAGGTCGTAGTTTTCTTGCTCGGCGATACGCTTGATGGCCTCATTGGCCTTCGTCACGATGCCCGAGAATTCTTCATTGCGGCGGCGATTGAAGTCTTCTTGGAATTCGCGACGCTTGCGTTGCAGGTCGGTATCCAGATTGGACAGCTCGCGCTGGCGCTTGACGCGATCCGACTCCGACAGCACGGGGGCGTCCTTGTCGAACTTCTCGGCTTGCGAACGCAGGCTGTTGTTCAGGCGCTGGAGTTCGTCGTCGCGCTTCTTGAATTCGGCTTCGATCTTGCTTTGCGCCGTCTTGGCCGGACCCGATTCACGCAGAATCCGTTCAGTGTTGACGAAGCCGATCTTGGTATTTTGAGCCTGCGCGGGAATCGCAGCAGCCGAACCGAGAATGAGCGCACCCACCAGGGCAATGGAGCCGCCCAGCTTGCCACGGCGCTTGGCGCGCGGCGTATTCGATGATTTAAGTGCGAAATCAGACATCATGAAAATCTCACCTTCCGTAAGGCAAAGCCAAAGTGTGTATTGTGCCACTAAACAGCAAGGGAGCCGGCCCACGGGACCCCTCCCTTGTTTTCAAGCGTAACGGCGCGCTTAGAATCCGGTCCCGATCTGGAACTGGAAGCTTTGCTTGTCGTCGCCTTGCTTGGAGTTGAGCGGACGAGCGTAAGACAACTGCAACGGCCCCATCGGCGACTGCCACGACAGGCCGATACCGGCCGAGAAACGCCAGCCGCAAGGATCTTCGACCTCGGTGTTGTCGCGGCCGCGGGTGCAGCTCAGCCCACTGCCGGCGGCAACCTGGCCCGCATCGCTGAAGATGAACCAGCGCAGCGTGCGGTCCTTGGTGGCGCCCGGGAACGGCAGATACAACTGGGCGTTGGCGACGATACGGCGCGTGCCGCCCAGATAATCGCCCGTGAGCGTATCGCGCGGACCCAGCGACGAGCCTTCGTAGCCGCGCACGGTACCGATACCGCCGGCATAGACGTTCTTGATGACCGGGTAGTCCTTGCTGCCGTAGCTGCGGCCCCAATCCACCATGCCGTTCAAGGCCAAGGTATAGGAACCGCCCAAGGGCAGGAAATACTGCTGCTGACCCGTCAGCATGGTGTATTGCAGGTCTACCGTGGACACGTCGGCCTTCAGACGCGTGTACGAACCACTGGTGGGCGCCAAGGCGCTGTCACGGGTGTCCTTGGACCAGCCGGTGCTGAAGATGACCGAGTTGGTCGAATCGCCGTACTGCCCCACAAAGTCCCTGTAGGCCTGCGGCGAGTTCGTGAACAGGTCGATCTGGTTGTGCTCGAAGTTCGCGCCCAGGAAGATCCGGTCGTACTCGGAAATCGGAACACCGAAGTTCATGCCCAGGCCGATGGCCTTGACGCGGTAATCACCGTCGTTGTTGTTCCAGGGCTCGGTCACACGGTAGTACGCGGACGTGGTGCGGCTGATGCCGTCCTTGGTCCAGTACGGGTCCGTGTGCGACAGCACGATCGCGCGGTTGCTCTTGCTGGTATTCAATTGCAGCGTCAGGTTGGTGCCGCTGCCGAATACGTTGTCTTCGCTGATACCGGCCGACAGAATCGCCTTTTCAGACGAGCCGTAGCCCACGCCCAGGTTGATCATGCCGGTGGGCTTTTCTTTCACGTCGACGTTCACGTCGACCTGGTCGGGCGAGCCCGGAACCGGATCCGTCTTGACGTTGACGTCGCTGAAATAGCCCAGGCGGTCGACGCGGTCGCGGGACGTCTTGATGTCCTTGGCGTCGTACCAGGCAGCTTCCTGCTGGCGCATTTCGCGGCGCACGACTTCGTCGCGCGTACGGGTGTTGCCCCCGATCTGGATACGGCGCACGTAAACGCGGCGGCTCGGATCGACGTAGAACGTCAGGTCGGCTTCGTGCTTGGCGCGGTCCAGTTGCGGGTTCGGGTTGACGTTGGCGAAGGCGTAGCCCAGTTCACCCAGGTAATCGGTAATGGCCTTGGCGGAATTGTTGGCCTTGGCGGCCGAGAAGGTCTCGTCCGGCTTGACCTGCACCAGTGCGTTGATTTCCTTGTCCAGGCCCAGCAGATTGCCGGCCAGCTTCACGCTGCGCACCTTGTAGGGTTCGCCTTCGTGGACGGTGATCGTGATGCGGATATCTTTGCGGTCGGGCGAAATCGTGACCTGCGGAGGCTCGACGGAAAACTCCAGGTAACCCTGGTCCAGGTAGAACGAGCGCAGGGTTTCCAGGTCGCCTTCGAGCTTTTCGCGGGAATACTTGTCGGTATCCGTATACCAGGTCAGCCAGCCCGGGGTGGTCAGCTTGAATTCGTCGAGCAGGTCGCTTTCCGAGAAAGCCTTGTTGCCCACGAAGCGGATTTCCTGGATTCGAGCGACATCGCCTTCAAACACGTCGAAGCTCACGCCGACGCGGTTGCGCGGCAGCGGCGTCACGGTGGACGTCACTTCGACGCCGTACTTGCCCTTGGACAGGTATTGCTGCTTCAGTTCGTATTCCGCGCGTTCGAGCATGGATCGGTCGAAAATGCGACCTTCGGCGAAACCGACCTGCTGCAGCGACGTGGTGATCGCCTTGGAATCGAATTCGCGCATGCCGTTGAAATTAACGGAGGCGATCGTCGGCCGTTCCTGCACCACGACGACAACGACGTTGTTATCCGTCTGGATCTGCACGTCGGTGAAAAAACCCGTGCCATATAGGCGGCGGATGGCCTCGGTCGCTTCTTCTTCGGTGAATTTCTCGCCCACCTTCACGGGGAGATAACCGAAAACGGTACCGGCGTCAGTCCGTTGAATACCTTCTACGCGGATATCCCGCACGACAAAAGGGTCGAAGGCTTGGGCCATGGCCGGCAGCATTAATGCGGCGATCAGACCCGGCAGTACACCCTTTTTGTGATGAAACATCCGGCGAAAAGACATCCTTGACTATCCTCGGTCGTGCAAATGGCGGGGGATTTTATGCTAAATCGCGATTAGGTGAATAAACGCGTGAAATCGTTAAACAGCGCAAGCCCCATGAGGCCTGCCAATAAACCTATGCCGGCGCGCTGTCCAATATCGATCCACCTCGCTGGCGGCGGGCTACCCCGCACAATTTCGACGAGATAGTACAGCAGATGGCCGCCGTCCAGCATAGGAATGGGAAGCAAATTTAATACGCCCAGGCTGATACTGATCAAAGCAATATAGGCGATATACGCAACAATGCCGATTCTGGCGGTCTGGCCGGCGTAGTCGGCGATGGTGACCGGCCCGCTGATATTGCGCCACGAAACATCACCCGTGACCATGCGGCCCATCATGCGCAGCGAAAACCAGGCCGTATCCCAGGTGCGCACCGCGCCTAGCCATACGCTTTCGAACAGACCATAGCGCACGGTCACCATGGGCACGTCGCCGCCCAACTGGACGCCAAGGCGCCCGATTTCCTGGCCGTTCACCATTTCGGGACGCGGCGTGACATTCAGCGAGATATTGGCGCCGTCGCGCAGTACGGTCAGCGCCAGAGTCTTGCCGGCGCTTTGCTGGATCTGCTTGATGACCAAGCCGGTTTCCGGCGTGGGCTGGCCGTTGATCGCGACGATGGTGTCGCCGGCACGCAGCCCGGCCGCCTGGCCTTCGCCGCCGTCATTGACGGCGCGCACGCCCGGCTTGGGCTGTGCCAGGCGGATACCGGCCGCCGCAAGCGGGTCGCCGGCGGAAGGATCCATGGCATTGGGCGGCAAGTTCAATTCACGCTGCTGGACCGCGCCCGACGGCGTGCTGACTTCGACCTGCGCGCGGCCGCCGGAGGACATGACGTCCATCAGGCGCCAGCGCGCGTCTGACCACGACGCGACCTCTTGACCGTCGATGGCAAGGATGCGGTCGCCCGCCAGCAGGCCAGCCTGCGCGGCGGGTGATTCCGCCGTGGGTTGGGCGATGATGGCCTGCGGCTCGTCCGTGCCAGCCAGGTTCAGGCCGGCATACAGGACTACCGCAAGGATCAGATTGAATAGCGGGCCGGCCGCGACGATGGCGATGCGCTGGCCGACCGGCTTGTTGTTGAACGCGCTGGCGGCCTCGGCCGGCGTGGCGCCGGCGGGCGCGTCATCCTGCATCTTGACGTAGCCGCCCAGCGGCAAGGCGGACACAGCCCATTCCGTGCCATGTTTGTCCGTGCGGCGCAGAATCACCTTGCCGAACCCCAACGAGAACCGCAGCACTTTCACGCCGCACAAGCGGGCCACCCAATAGTGTCCCAGCTCATGGAAGGTGATCAGTGAGCCAAGCGCTACCGCAAAGGCCAGCAGGGTGAAAAGCATGGGGATCGGGATCTAGGGAATCAGAAGCAAGCGGGGCCAGCCGTCAGGCCAGCCCAAGGTTACCTGCGAAGGTGCGCGCATCTGCATCCAGCGCGAGCACTTCGTCAAGACTGTTGAGCGTAACAGATGCTTGCCCCGCCTGCCACTCCAGGGTGGCTTCGATCACGCGCGCAATCCACGTATAGGGAAGGCGGCCGTCCAAGAACGCGGCAACGGCGACTTCGTTGGCGGCGTTGAGCGCCACGCAGGCGCCCTGCCCCGCCCGCAAGGCGTCAAAGGACAAGGCCAGGCAAGGAAAACGGGCCAGATCAGGTTTTTCGAAATCCAGACGGCCAAGTCGGGTCAGGTCCAGTGGCCCGACACCGCTTTCCAGGCGTTCAGGAAAGCCCAGCCCGTAGGCAATAGGAGTCCGCATGTCGGGCTGGCCCAACTGCGCCAGCACGGATCCATCGTCGTACTCGACCATGGAATGCACGACGCTTTGCGGGTGCACCACTACTTCGATCCGGTCGGCGGGCATGGCGAACAGCCAATGCGCTTCAATCACTTCCAGCCCCTTGTTGAGCATGGTCGCCGAGTCCACCGAGATCTTGCGGCCCATGCTCCAGTTCGGGTGGGCGCAGGCTTGAGCGGGGGTCACATCGTGCAGGTCTTCGAGATCGCGCCCCCGGAACGGACCGCCGGATGCCGTCAGCAACAGGCGGCGTACGCCTGGCGCGGGCGCATCGGGCGCCTGGGCCCGCCCGCCATGAGGCAGGCACTGGAAAATGGCATTGTGTTCGCTATCGATGGGCAGCAGTTCGGCGCCGTTGTCGCGCACGGCCCGCATGAAGAGCGAGCCCGCGGCGACCAGCGCTTCCTTGTTGGCCAGCAACACACGCTTGCCGCTACGGGCGGCGGCCAGCGCGGCGGGCAAGCCGGCCGCGCCCACGATGGCGGCCATGACCGAATCGCACTGCGGGTCCGCCGCTGTGTCGGCCAGCGCCTGCGCGCCCACCCGGATGTCGGGCATGGGCTGGGAGCCCGTCCAGGCGGCAATGAATCGCTTGCGGGCGGCGGCATCAGGCACCACCACGACAGCGGCGCGGCTAGCCAGCGCCTGCTCGGCCAGACGCTCCATCCGGCTGTGGGCGGACAGCGCATAAACCCCCAGGCGCTCGGGGTGGCGGGCAATCACATCCAGCGTGCTTTCACCGATCGATCCGGTCGACCCGAGCACGACGACGCGTTGAAAAACCGTCAAAACAGCACTCCAGACAAAATTAGCGCAAGCGGCGCGACCGGAAGAATCGCGTCGATTCGGTCATACACCCCGCCATGGCCGGGCAACAGCGTGCTGGAATCCTTGCGGCCCGCGCGGCGCTTGAGCAGCGATTCGAACAAGTCGCCCACGATGGACACCACGCCCAGCAGCGCGGCAATAGGCAGGGCCAGCCAGAAGGTCCAGCGTTCCACCAGCGCGTGGCCGAACGACCCGGCCCACAGGCTGGACAGCCCGATCCAGATCACGGCGCCCAGCACCCCGGCGACGGCGCCTTCGATGGTCTTGCCCGGACTGACGCGCGGGGCCAGCTTACGCTTGCCGAAGGCGCGGCCGGCGAAATACGCGGCAATGTCGGCCACCCAGACCAGCGCCAGCAGCGAGACCACAAACCCCGCGCCGCGCGCGACGAACATCTGCGCCAGCACGGCCCAGGCGGCAAAGGCGGCGGGTACGGAAAAGACGGACCAGCCCAGGCTGGCGGCCGGCGCATCGGAACGGCCACGGACCACGGCGGTAACGCCGCCAAACAGCCAGACTGCCGCCACCCCGGGCACCACATAGCGCATCACCCAGGCCGGATCGCGCCAACCCACGCCGCCGCCAGCAAGCCAGGCCGAGGCAAGCGCCAGCATGCCGCCGAACAGCAGCACGGCAACGCCGATGGAAATCAGGGGGGACGGAGGCTGGGGCAGCGTCAAGCGCAGCCATTCCCAGTTGGCGCACGCGGCGGCCAAGGCCAACAACGCGACGAACCACCAGGGGTTGGCGCTGATCATCGCGGCGGCCAGAATGGCCAACAGGATGACTGCGGTAACGATACGCTGGCCCAACATATGACGGTCTCCTCGTGTGCTGCTCTGGAAAGACGCGCTTGTCGCCGTCTGCTTACTGCTCGCCGCTTTCGTTGACTTGCGCGCTGGTACGGCCGAAGCGGCGTTCGCGGGTGCGATACCAGTCAAAAGCCGCTTGCAGTTCAGCAGCGCCGAAATCCGGCCAATAGCGATCCGTGAAGTAGAACTCCGCGTAGGCCATCTGCCAGATCAGGAAATTGGAAATGCGCTGTTCGCCGCCGGTGCGGATGAACAGATCGGGTTCAGGCGCCCACGACATCGACAGATGCCGCGCCAGCCGATCTTCATTGACTTGCTCGGGGTGGGACGCCAGCCCGGGCTCGGCGGCAAGCATTGCGCGGGTGGCCTGAAGAATATCCCAGCGTCCGCCGTAGTTGGCGGCAACCGTCAGGTGCAGGCGGTCATTGTGCGCGGTGCGTGCCTGCGCAGCCGCGATCAGCTCTTGCAGGCGGGGTTCGAACGCGCTCAGGTCGCCAATGACATGCAGCCGCACGCCCTGCTCGTCCAACTTGCCGATCTCGCGCTCAAGCGCCTGTACGAACAGGCGCATCAGCAAGGAGACTTCTTCAGCGGGTCGGCGCCAGTTCTCGGAACTGAAGGCGAACAACGTCAGGTAACGCACCCCGGCACGCCCACAGGCCTCGACCACGCGGCGCACGGCCTGCACGCCCTTGGCATGGCCCGCCGTACGAGGCAGCAGCCGCCGCGTAGCCCATCGCCCGTTGCCATCCATGATGATGGCGACGTGTTCGGGAATGTCGCGAGTATCGGGAACCGCCTGGGTCGAACTGGTTGCCATGGGTGTGGGGCTGCGCGCGGAAGGCCGGCGAAAATCAGAAATACGGTAGAAAAACCTGCGCCGTCGTTCCATTGCTGCATAGCGGTGCTGCGAAGCAATGGTAAGGACGGCGCATAGGCAAGAAAATCCTGACGCCGGGGAAGACAGCCTGGCCGACTACCCCGAAACAATCACGGATTATACGGTCATGATTTCCGCTTCTTTCTGAACGACCATCTTGTCGATGTCCGCCACGGAGCGATCGGTCAGCTTCTGGACATCGTCCTGGGCGCGACGCTCGTCGTCCTCGGAGATTTCCTTGTCCTTGACCAGCTTCTTCAACGCTTCGTTCGCTTCACGGCGCAGGTTGCGCACGGCGATCTTGGCGTCTTCGCCTTCGCTGCGCACGACCTTGGTCAGGTCACGGCGGCGCTCTTCGGTCAGGGCCGGCATCGGCACGCGGATGGTGTCGCCCATCGAGATCGGGTTCAGGCCCAGGTCCGATTCACGGATTGCCTTTTCGATCGGGCCAGCCATCTGCTTTTCGTAGGGCTGCACGCTGATGGTGCGGGCGTCCACGAGGTTGACGTTGGCGACCTGACCGACCGGCACGGGCGAACCGTAGTAGTCAACCTGTACGTGGTCCAGGATGCCGGTGTGGGCGCGGCCCGTCCGGATCTTGCCCAGGTTGATCTTGAGCGTATCAAGCGACTTGGCCATCCTGGCTTCGGCGGATTTGCGGATTTCTGCTGCGCTCATGAAATTTCCTTTTCTTTAAACGTGTACCAACGTGCCTTCGTCTTCGCCGCTGACCACTCGCTTGAGCGCGCCGGACTTATTGATCGAAAACACTTTGATCGGCAGTTTCTGGTCACGGCACAGCGCGAAGGCCGTGGCGTCCATGACTTCCAGACGGCGCACGATCGCTTCATCGAAGCTGATCCGCGCATAGCGCGTCGCGGTGGGATCCTTGTTGGGATCCGCGCTGTAGATGCCGTCCACTTTGGTGGCTTTCAACACGATCTCCGCGCCGATTTCGGCGCCACGCAAGGCGGCGGCGGTGTCGGTCGTGAAGAAGGGGTTGCCCGTGCCCGCGGCGAAGATGACGACCTTGCCCTCTTCGAGGTAACGCAAAGCCTTCGGGCGGATGTAGGGTTCGACGACCTGATCGATGTTCAGGGCCGATTGTACGCGGGTGTCGATCCCCTTGTGCTTGAGCGCGTCTTGCAGCGCAAGCGCGTTCATGATGGTGGCCATCATGCCCATGTAGTCGGCGGTGGCGCGGTCCATGCCCTGCGCACCCGGGGCGACGCCACGGAAAATGTTACCTCCGCCGATGACGATGGCCAGTTCGACGCCGGTGGCGGCGACTTCGGCGATCTCATCGGTCATGCGGACGATGGTGGAACGATTGATGCCAAAAGCATCCTCGCCCATCAGCGCCTCGCCGGAAAGTTTGAGAAGAACCCGTTTGTATGCTCTGCTGCTCATAGGTGATATCCCGAAGAACAATCCGACGAAAGTGTAAGACAAGAATGAGGGAACCCCCTCAATGCCGCGAGTTCACGCTCTGCCCAGGAGGTTTCCCCCCCTGAACCGGCATCGCGGCGTAAAAAGGCCGGACTAGAATTTAATCTAGTGCCGGCCTTTAAGCACTACCCCTGAAGGTTAGGCTGCGCCGGCGGCGGCAGCGGCAACCTCAGCGGCAAAGTCGCTGGTCTTCTTCTCGATACCTTCGCCGACAACGAACAGCACGAACTTGCTGATCGAAGCGCCATTGGCCTTCAGGTGCTGTTCGACCGTGTGCTTGTCGTTCTTGACGAAAGGTTGCGACAGCAGGGTCACTTCCTTCAGGAACTTGGCGACCGAACCTTCAACCATCTTGGCGACGATATCAGCCGGCTTGCCGGATTCGGCGGCCTTCTGCTCGGCAACCGAACGCTCGGCGGCGATGTCGGCCGGGTTCACGCCGTCGGCGTTCAGGGCCTTGGGCTTGGTGGCGGCAATGTGCATCGCCAGGTCCTTGCCCACTTCCTCGGCGCCGGAGTATTCCACCAGCACGCCGATCTTGCCGCCGTGCACGTAGCTGGCCAGCGCGTTCGGCGTCTCGATGCGCTCGAAGCGGCGGATCGAGATGTTTTCGCCGATCTTGCCGATCAGGGCGGTGCGGGTCGTTTCAACGGTGCCTTCACCGAACGGCAGGGCCGACAGAGCGGCGACGTCGGCCGGGTTCTGCGTGGCAACCAGTTCAGCCAGCTTGTTCACGAAGCCGACGAAGTCGTCGTTCTTGGCGACGAAGTCGGTTTCGCAGTTGATTTCAACGACGGCGCCTTGCTTGGCATCGGCGGAGATGAACAGACCGATCAGGCCTTCGGCGGTGACGCGGGCAGCGGCCTTGCTGGCCTTGTTGCCCAGCTTGACGCGCAGGATTTCCTCGGCGCGAACCAGGTCGCCTTCGGCTTCCGTCAAGGCCTTCTTGCACTCCATCATGGGCGCGTCGGTCTTCTCGCGCAGTTCCTTGACCAGGGCAGCGGTAATTTCAGCCATGTTTGCTCCAAATTTTGCTAAGACACGCCCCGGCTCGCCGGGGCAGTGATTTGATTCGATGGGACGCCCGCCAGTGGCGGGCCAGGAAGATGGGAGCCCACCTTCGCAGTGCCGGCGAGGCGGGAGCGGTTCTGTTTCAAAAGCCGCTCCCGGACACTAACCGCCGGACATGACAACAGGCTTAGGCCTGGTTGTCCTGCACTTCGACGAACTCTTCCTGACCTTCACCCAGCTCTTCGACCAGACCATTCATGTTCTGTTCGCGGCCTTCCAGCACGGCGTCGGCGATGCCCTTGGCGTACAGCGCGATGGCCTTGGCCGAGTCATCGTTACCCGGGATGACGTAGTCGATGCCGTCGGGCGAGTGGTTGGTGTCAACCACGGCGACCACGGGGATACCCAGCGTCTTGGCTTCGGCGATGGCAATCTTGTGGTAGCCGACGTCGATGACGAACATGGCGTCAGGCAGACCGTTCATGTCCTTGATGCCGCCGATCGACTTGTTCAGCTTGTCCAGTTCGCGTTGGAACAGCAGGCCTTCCTTCTTGATCATGCGCTCGGCGCCGCCTTCGGCAACGACGACTTCCATGTCCTTCAGGCGCTTGACCGAGGTCTTGACCGTCTTGAAGTTGGTCAGCATGCCGCCGAGCCAGCGGGCGTCGACGAAGGGCATGCCGCAACGGGCGGCTTCGGAGGCGACCAGCTCGCGAGCAGCGCGCTTGGTGCCGACAAACAGGATGTTGCCGCCGCGAGCAGCGATCTGCTTCACGAACTTGGTGGCTTCCTGGTACTTATCAACCGTCTTTTCCAGGTTGATGATGTGAATCTTGTTGCGGTGACCGAAGATGTACGGAGCCATCTTGGGGTTCCAGTAACGGGTTTGGTGACCAAAGTGGACACCCGCTTCCAGCATTTCGCGCATCAAAGACATGTAATTCTCCAAGGGTTGATTTCTTGCGCCGCACCTGCATCAGCCTCTGACTGACACCCTGGGTGGTGAGACGCGCGATTTCCCGCAACACGCGGGATGGACAAAATTTTAACCGGGCCGACCGATCACTGCCGCAATAAAACTACTGCTTCCGCGATAAACCCAGACGACCGACACGACGAGAGCCTTGCACTTGACGCTTGTTCTGCATACACAGGCGCTGAGCCAGACACTCCAGGAAATTCCTGGAAGTTTCCGGGGTTCAGCGCACCCGGACTTGTTTTGTTGGCAGCGAAATCCAGCTCTTCGCATTCAGGCTTGACGCCATCTTACGCATCAGACCACCAGGGCATTTCTTCAAAAAACCCGAAGGTTTTCAAGAACTTAATCTGGCGCCCATACCGAACCTGCATCGCCGCTCAAAAACATGACCGAGCTTACAAGCACGCCGTGCCCCGGCTTGGGTAAGATTCCAGCCAATTCCACTTCAGACTCCCGGCCCGTCATCACCCCGCCCGCTGCGCCTCAGAACCTGACAGCCTGCCCGATTTCGCTCCACAACCTTCGCTTGCGGTGAAACTTCAGGGCTTGCCGCCGATCTCATGAAACAAATCGGTGGACCAATGAAATGGCCTTGAGAAAGTGGACTTTAGTTTTCGTCCTACCTTCGCGGGATCGGCTCTTGCCGTAACCCGATTGCTCCCCAAAATTTTAGGGAAGCCTATAATTCTACTATTCTTTCAAGCAGACATTCAAGCGAGAGATCGTCAAGTTACTCCATGGGCACAATTACCAATCCGGCCGACCTGGCCAAGATGCGCGCCGCCTGCCAGGACGCCGCCAAAGTTCTCGATTTCATCACTCCTTACGTGAAACCGGGCGTCACCACCGGCGAGCTGGACCGCCTGTGCCTGGAATACCTGACTGACGAATTGAAGGTCAAGTCCGCCACGGTGGGCTACGCCCCGCCCGGCTACCCGCCCTTCACCGGCGCCATCTGTACGTCGGTGAACCACCAGGTCTGCCACGGGGTTCCGGGCGACAAGGTGCTGAAAAACGGGGACTCGCTCAATATCGACGTCACCATCATCAAAGACGGCTGGTTCGGCGACACCAGCCGCATGTACGCCGTGGGCGAACAGTCCATCTTGTCGCGCCGCCTGACCGAGATCACCTTCGAATGCATGTGGAAGGGAATCCAGCAGGTGAAAAACGGCGCCACCCTGGGCGACGTGGGCAACGCCATCCAGAAGCACGCGGAATCCAACGGCTTTTCGGTGGTGCGCGAATTCTGCGGCCACGGCATCGGCCAGCGTTTCCATGAAGATCCGCAGGTGCTGCACTATGGCAAGCCGGGCACGGGCGTGAAATTGGTGACGGGTATGTTGTTCACCATCGAACCCATGATCAACGCCGGCCGCCGCGAAATTCGCCAGCTTGCCGATGGCTGGACGGTCGTGACCCGCGATCACAGCCTGTCGGCCCAGTGGGAACATGCCGTCTGCGTGACCGATACCGGCTACGAAGTGCTGACACTGTCGCCCGGCATGCCACCGCCGCCCGCTTTCATCAAAGAGCCCATCGTCATTCCCGCCGTGTAAGGCTCCGCCGCCCGCCCCATGACCGCCGAATTCCTCAGTTCCCTGCGTGAACGCATTCAGCAAGCCCGACGCGCCGCGGTAACCCAGTTCCGCGAGCACGAGCGCCCGGATACGCTACTGTCTGAATTGCGGCGCATCGTGGACGCCGCGCTGCGCGACCTGGTCAAGCATTGCCCGCTGCCCCTGGGCGCCACGCTGGCGGCGGTGGGCGGTTATGGCCGGGGCGAACTTTACCCGCATTCCGACGTTGACCTGCTGATCCTGCTGCCGCACGCCCCCACACCCGAAGAGGAATCCGCCATTGAACGGCTGGTGGCCTCGCTGTGGGACCTGGGCCTGGAACCCGGCCACAGCGTGCGCACCATTGAAGACTGCGAACGCGAGGCCGATGCCGACATCACCGTGGAAACGGCGCTGCTGGAATCGCGCTGGCTGGCGGGCAGCCGCATCCTGATGCGCAAGTTCGATGCCGCGACCAAGTCGCGGCTGGATCCACGCGCCTTCTTCCGCGCCAAGCGGGTCGAGATGCAGCAGCGCCATGCGCGCTATCACGACACGCCCTACGCGCTGGAACCGAATTGCAAGGAATCGCCCGGCGGCTTGCGCGACCTGCAAGTCATTCTGTGGATGGCGCGTGCCGCGGGCTTTGGCAATAGTTGGCGCTCGGTGGCGCAGGCGGGGCTGCTGACCTCTTCTGAAGCGCGCGACCTGCGCAAGGCCGAACAAGCCTTCAAGCGCTTGCGCATCGAGCTGCACCTGCTGTCGAAGCGCCGCGAAGACCGCGTGCTGTTCGATCTGCAGCCGGCGCTGGCCGAGGTCTACGGCATCCACGCTACCGCCACGCGGCGCGGCAGCGAACTGCTGATGCAGCGCTACTACTGGGCCGCGCGGCTGGTGACGCAGTTGAACGGCATCCTGGTGCAGAACATCGAAGAAAGGCTGTTCCCGCGCCCCGATAGCGACGCGCGCGACATCGACGATGATTTCCGCAACCTGCGCGACCGCCTGGACATCATTCGCGACGACGGCTTCGAACGCAATCCCACGTTGCTGCTGCGCGCCTTCCTGGTGATGCAGCAACGCCCCGAACTCACCGGCATGTCGGCGCGCACATTGCGCGCCATCTGGCATTCGCGCCATCGCATCGACGCGCAGTTCCGCCGCAACCCGGTCAACCGCAGGCTGTTTCTACAGATCCTGCAGCAGCCGCGCGGCATCGTGCACGAACTGCGGCGCATGACCATGCTGAACATCCTGCCCCGCTACCTGCCGGTGTTCCGCCGCATTGTGGGCCAGATGCAGCACGACCTGTTTCACGCCTACACGGTGGACCAGCACACGCTGGCCGTGGTGCGCAACCTGCGCCGCTTCACCATGCCCGAGCATGCCCAGGAATACCCGCTGGCCAGCCAATTGATTGCTGGGCTGGATCGCCACTGGCTGCTGTACGTGGCGGCGCTGTTTCACGACATCGCCAAGGGCCGCGGCGGCGACCACTCCGAACTCGGCGCCCGCGAAGTGCGCAAGTTCGCGCAAGACCACGGCATGGATCCCGAAGACGCCAAACTGGTGGAATTCCTGGTGCGCCAGCATCTGCTGATGTCGGCCGTGGCGCAAAAGCGCGACCTGTCCGACCCGGCCGTCGTGCAGGATTTCGCCGCCACGGTGAAAGACGAGCGCCATCTGACGGCGCTCTACCTGCTGACGGTGGCCGACATTCGCGGCACCAGCCCCAAGGTCTGGAACGCCTGGAAGGGCAAGTTGCTGGAAGACCTGTACAAGCTGACCCTGGCCGCACTGGGCGGCGCCCATGCCGACGCCCACACGGTGCTGACCGAGCGCAAGGAAGAAGCGGCCCGCCTGACACGCCTGGCCGGCCTGCGCGACGACGCCCGCGAAGCCTTCTGGAACCAGTTGGACGTGGCCTACTTCCTGCGCCACGACGCCTCGGACATCGCCTGGCACACGCGCCACCTGTATCACCAGGTGGCGCCCACCCAGGCGGTGGTCAAGGCCCGCCCCACCGAGCAAGGCGAAGGCCTGCAGATCATGGTCTATACGCGCGATGCGCCGGACCTTTTCGTGGCCATCTGCGGCTACTTCGACGCCAAGAACCTGTCGATTCAAGACGCGCGCATCCACACCACGCGCCACGGCTGGGCGCTGGACAGTTTTATTGTGCTGCTGCCAGAAGGCGCCAGCGACCTGCGCGCCCAGGCCACGCTGGTGGAACACGAACTGGCCGAACGCTTGAAAGACCCGCACGCCGCCGCTCAGGCGCAGCCCAGCCGCGGCGGCTACTACGGGCGCAACCGGCAATCGCGCGTGTCGCGCGTGTTCCCGGTCATGCCGCAAGCCGAGTTGCAGCCGGACGAACGCAGCACGTCGTGGCGCTTGTCGGTTACCGCCACCGACCGCCCTGGCCTGCTGCACGCGCTGGCGCGCGTATTCGCCCAGCACGAGATCAACCTGCTGATGGCCAAGATCATGACGCTGGGCGACCGCGTGGAAGACGTGTTCATCGTGGATGGGTCGGCGCTGGCGCGCCCCCGCATCCAGATGCAGTTTGAACGCGACATCCTGGATGCGCTGGCCGGCGACGAGGCGCAACAGCGCGTTGCGTAATCGAGGCGGTGATCAGGTCGCCTGATCGGGTGACCTGATCGGGTCACCAACCCGCGCCCGAACCGCATACAATCCGGGTTTTCGGCCAGGCGATACCCGCTCCCATGCAGCTTAACGACTATCTGCGCGTCTTCGGTGGCAGCTTCTTCTTTGCGCTGGCCACCCTGCTGCCCTTTCTGAACCCGCCTGCCATTGCGCCGATCTTCCTGTCGCTGACCGAAGGCGCCTCGTCGGCCACGCGCGTGGTGCTGGCCAAACGGGTGGCGGTCAATGTCTGCCTGATGCTGATCGTCGCCATGGTGGCCGGCAACGTGCTGCTCAGCTTCTTCGGCATTTCCTTGTCCATCGTGCGCGTGGGCGGCGGCATGCTGGTGATTGCCAGCGCCTGGCGGTTGGTGAATTCGCCCGACGCCGACACCGAGCGCGTGGCGCGCATGGCCGAATCGTTCACCCCCGAAATGGCGAAGGCGCGCGCGTTCTACCCGCTGACGTTTCCCATCAGTTGCGGCCCGGGTTCCATCGCCGCGGCCATCACCGTGGGCGTGTCCTTGCGCGACCAGAACCATGTGCTGAGCCTGGTGCGGCTGGGCGGCTCCATCCCGGGCATCATCGCGGTGTCCCTGACCCTTTATGTCTGCCTGCGCTTTGCCGCCCAGATGCTGCACCGCCTGGGCGACAACGGCACGGCCGTGTTCATGCGGCTGTCGGCGTTCATCATGCTGTGCCTGGGCGTGCAGATCTTCTGGGAAGGCGCGCGCGACCTGATGCTGGGTTTGTTGACGCAGGTGATGCAACCAATTCCGGTTCCCAAGGCCTAAGCGTTGGCCGGGCTGCTCGCCCGCATCGATCAATCTCAAAACAAGTTAAAAAATGACTACCCGCTCTGAACGCCTGCTTCGCCTGATTGCCCTGCTTTGCTTCGGCGCCGTTGGCGTGGCCCTGATTTCCCAACACGTTTTCGATATGCCGCCGTGCGCGTGGTGCGTGCTGCAACGCTTGATCTATCTGGTCATCGGCGTGGTGGCGCTGGTTGGTGGCTTTGGCGGCGGCCGGGCGTTGACCCGCATCGCCGGCGCGCTGGCGGCGCTGCTGTCGCTGTCGGGCGTGGTGGCGGCCTGGTACCAGTACAGCGTGGCGGCCAACATGCTGTCGTGCGACCAGACCTTTGCCGACCGCTTCATGACCGGCATCGGCCTGGAAGGCAACGTGCCGTGGCTGTTCGGTATTTTCGCCACCTGCATGGACGCCAAGGTGCCGGTGCTGGGCATTGAATACGCCTTGTGGAGCCTGGCGCTCTTCGTGGTCTTGTTCTTCATGGCGCTGCCCGTCGTCTTCGGCCGCGCCCGACCCTGAACTCAATCGCGGGCGCGCGCCTGGCGGCCTGCGCCCGACAACACCGCGCCGGTTGCGCCCCCCCCATAAGGCGGAGCGGCCGCGCGGAAGTTCTTTCCCTGCTGTGACTACCCTGAAATACCTGACCGGCTATCCGGAACCGCTGCTCGCCCAGGCCCAAACGCTGCTTGAACGTGGCAAGCTGGGCGCGGCCCTGCTGTCGCGCTACCCCGACGGCCCGCACGATATCCGCACAGACCGCGCGCTCTACCAGTACGTGACGGACCTGAAGAACACGTATCTGCGCAACGGCGACCTGATCAATAAAGTCACCTACGACAGCAAGATCCATGTGATCCAGCATGCCCTGGGCCAGCACACCTACATTTCGCGCGTGCAGGGCGGCAAGCTGCGCGCCAAGCACGAGATCCGGGTGGCGACGCTGTTCAAGACCGTGCCGGCCGAATTCCTGAAGATGATCACCGTGCACGAATTGGCGCACCTGAAAGAGAAGGACCACAACAAGGCCTTCTACAACCTGTGCCTGCGCATGGAACCGCACTACCACCAATACGAATTCGATCTGCGCCTGTACCTGACACACCTGGAGGCCACGCGCGAATCGCTGTGGGCGCCCAAGGGCTGACGGGCCGCCGTCCCCGCTTGAATCTTCGGTATCATGGCCCCGCGCGCGACGCCTCGCCCGCCCTGGAACCTTCGCCGAATGCGGCCCCGCCCCCCCCCCCTACCATGACGCTTTCGTCCAACATGACCGAGGGCGCCGCTCTGCTGGCGCAACTGCGCGCCGTGGTCGGCCCCGCCCAGGTACTGACCAGTGATTCGGCCACGCGCCGCTTTTGCAGGGGCCATCGCACTGGTGAAGGCCGCGTCCTTGCCGTGGTGCGGCCCGGCACCTTGCTGGAACAGTGGCGCGTGCTGCAGGCCGTAGTGCAATCCGGCCGCATCGTCATCATGCAGGCGGCCAATACGGGCCTGACCGGAGGCTCCACGCCCGACGGCGATCAATATGACCGCGAGATCGTACTAATCAGCACGCTGCGCATTCCGGGTATCCAGGTGATCCGCGATGGCAAGCAAGTGGTTTGCCTTCCCGGCGCCACGCTGGACCGGCTGGAACAGGCCCTGGCGCCGCTGGGGCGCGAGCCGCATTCGGTGATCGGCTCGTCTTGCATCGGGGCGTCCGTGTTGGGCGGGGTGTGCAATAACTCGGGCGGCGCGCTGATGCGGCGCGGCCCCGCCTACACCGAACTGGCCTTGTACGCGCGCGTGGGCGACGACGGTTCGCTCAGCCTGGTGAACCACTTGGGCATTGAACTGGGCGCTACGCCCGAAGAGATCCTGACCCGTTTGCAGGCTGGGCAATATGGCCCGGACGACATCCGCGATGACGTGGGCGCGGCGTCGGATCCGCACTACGCGCAGCATGTGCGCCAGATCGACGAGCCCACGCCCGCCCGCTTCAACGCCGACCCCTCGCGCCTGTACGAAGCATCGGGTTCGGCCGGCCGCGTCTGCCTGTTCGCGGTACGGCTGGACACGTTCGAACGCGAACCCAGCACGGTGTTTTATATCGGCAGCAACCTGCCCGACGACCTGACCGCCGTGCGCCGCGAACTGCTGGCCAAGCTGCCGCGGCTGCCGATCGCGGGCGAATACATCCATCGCGATGCGTTCGACATCGGCGCGCGCTATGGCAAGGACGTGTTTTTGCTGATCGACAAACTGGGTACGGCGCGCGTGCCGAAGGCGTTCGCCATCAAGAGCCGGATGGACGGCATTGCTGAACGGCTGGGCCTGCCCGGCTTGGTCGACCGCGCGATACAGGCCGTTGTGACGTTGCTGCCGAATCACCTGCCCCGCCGCATGCGCGATTACCGCGACCGCTACGAACACCACCTGCTGCTGCGGGTGTCCAACGATACGGCCGACGCCGCGCGCGCCTTCTTGACGAAGCATTTCGCGGAGCGCGCGGATGCGGCGTTCTTTGAATGCGATGCCGAAGAAGGACGCAAAGCCTTCCTGCATCGCTTTGCCATCGCGGGCGCGGCCATACGCTATCGCGACACCCATCGCGCATCGGTCGAGGACATTGTGCCGCTGGACATCGCGCTGCGCCGCAACGACCGCGACTGGGTCGAGACGCTGCCCGCCGACATGGAACGCGATATCGTCCACAAGCTCTATTACGGCCATTTCTTCTGCCATGTGTTCCACCAGGACTACATCGTGCGTAAAGGGGTCGACCCGATCGCGATGGAGCATCGCATGTGGGCATTGCTGGACGCGCGGCAGGCGGAGTATCCCGCCGAGCACAACGTGGGCCACTTGTATGTGGCCAAGCCGGCATTGACCGCGTTCTATCGCGACCTGGACCCCACCAACACGTTCAACCCGGGCATCGGGCACACCTCGAAGCTGCTGAACTGGGGCGCGTGCTGCGGGCAACAAGGCATGCCGGCCGCCTACGGCGTCAATACCGATGCCGATGCCACCGACGCCCCGGGGACAAGATAGCCCCATCAGCAAGGCGGGCGTGCAGAAAAAAATGCCGTTCACTCGCGTGAACGGCATTTTTCTTGAAGCCTTGCCCTGAAGGGTCAGGCGTCGTTGGCGGCGTAGCCCATGTTGAATTGCAGGCCGCTTGCGCCTTCGTCCTGGCCGGGTTCGGCGCGCGACTGGCCCAGGCGCGCCAGGTATTCGGCGGTGATGTCGCCCGTGATGTATTCGCCATCGAAGCACGAGGCTTCGAAGCGGGTCATCTTGGGATTCAGGTCACGCACCGATTGCTGCATGTCGGACAGATCCTGGTAGATCAGCGAATCGGCGCCGATGGCGCGGGCGATTTCCTCGTCGCTGCGGCCGGTGGCGATCAGTTCCGATTGCGTGGGCATGTCGATGCCATACACGTTCGGGAAACGGACCGGAGGCGCGGCGGAGGCAAAGTACACCTTGTTGGCGCCGGCGGCGCGCGCCATGTCGACGATTTCGCGGCTGGTGGTGCCACGCACGATGGAGTCATCAACCAGCAGCACGTTCTTGCCCTTGAACTCCATGCCGATGGCATTGAGCTTCTGGCGCACGGACTTACGGCGCACGGCCTGGCCCGGCATGATGAAGGTGCGGCCCACGTAGCGGTTCTTGATGAGCCCTTCGCGGTAGTCGAGGTTCAGGCGGGCGGCCAACTGCATCGCGGCCGGACGCGAAGAATCCGGAATCGGCATGACGACGTCGATGTCACCCAGGCGCATGTTGCGCGCGACCTTGTCGGCCAGGTATTCACCCATGCGCAGGCGGGCGTCGTAGACCGACACGCCGTCGATCAGCGAATCCGGACGCGCGAAGTACACGTATTCGAAAATACACGGCACCAGTTGCGGGTTTTCCGCGCACTGACGGCTGACGAAACGGCCGTCCAGGTCGACGAACACGGCTTCGCCGGGTTCGACGTCGCGCACGAAGACAAAACCGCTGCCTTCCAACGCCACCGATTCCGAGGCCACCATCCACTCAACGCCTTCGTCGGTTTCCATGCGGCCGATACACAAGGGACGGATGCCGTTAGGGTCACGGAACGCCAGCAGGCCGTAACCGGAAATCTGCGCCACCACGGCATACGCGCCGCGCACGCGCTTGTGCAGCGCCGACACGGCGCGGAAGATCGCGTCGTCGTCCAGCGACACGCCGTTGGCCGACGATTGCAGCTCGTGCGCCAGCACGTTCAGCAGCACTTCGGAATCGGAATTCGTGTTGATGTGGCGGCGGTCGACGCGGTAGAGCGATTCACGCAGTTCACGCCAGTTGGTCAGGTTGCCGTTGTGGGCAAACATGATGCCGAACGGCGCGTTGACGTAGAACGGCTGGGCCTCTTCCTCGCTGGCGCTGGAGCCCGCGGTGGGATAGCGCACCTGGCCGACGCCGGACGTACCGGGCAACGAACGCATGTTGCGCGTACGGAAGACGTCGCGCACCAGGCCGTGAGCCTTGTACATATTGAATTGGTTGCCTTGCGACGTCGCGATGCCCGCGGCGTCCTGCCCGCGATGCTGCAACAGCAGCAAGCTGTCATAGAGCAGCTGGTTGACCGGCCCGCGCCCGATGACCCCTACGATTCCACACATGGTGAGATTTCCTGGTTGATTTGAAGCTAATCAATACGGCAGCCAAGTCGCCAAAGACGGCGGCAGCCACGTTTTGATATGTTTGATGGCCTCGATGGCCGAATGCGAAAACATGGCGTCCTTCCACCACGGCTCTTGGGGTAGCGGCGTATAGCCGGCAGCGGCCACCAAGGCCAGCACGATCACGAGACCACGGGCCAGCCCGAACATACCGCCCAGGCCGTGATCGGCGGGGCTGAGTCCGGTACTGCGGATCAAGGCGGCTAGCGTCATGTTGACCAAACCCACACCGAGCAGCACTAGGATGAACACCACGGCGTATGAGACTCCCATGCGCAGCAGCGTCGTTTCAATATAGGGCTCAAGCCACGTATACACCGTGGGGCCCCACCATATCGCGGCCACGAAAGCCAGCAGATAGGCGACCAGCGACAGCACCTCTTTGAGCAGGCCGCGCACCAGGCCCAGCACACCCGAGACCACCAGGATGGCCAGCACGACGAAGTCGAAGCCGGTCACTATTGGGCGGCAATAAAACCATTGTCATAGCCCAAGGTGCGCAACCGCGCCTGGGCCGCCTGCGCCGCCTCGCGCGAGGGGAACGGCCCCACACGCAGACGGTACTGCTGTTTGCCACTGATGGTGGCTTGTTCCACAAATGCGTTGGTCACGCCTGCCTGGTGCAGCTTGGCGCGGCGCGACTGGGCGTCTTCCGACGTGGTGTATGCCGCGATCTGCAACACAAAATTGCCCTTGGCGGCAGGCTTGGGCGCCGGTGCGGCGGCGGCCGGCGCGGCACGCCCTTCCAACAGCGCCAGCGCTCGCGCGCCGTCGTCGGAGCGCGTGTCGGGCTTGGGAGCCGGCTTGGATTCGGGCTTCGCCTCGGGCTTGGCTTCGGGCTTGGGTTTGGCTTCAGGCTTGGGCGCCACGAGCGGCGGCGTCACCTGCACCGTGGTCGTGTGCGGGGCTGCCGACTCGGGCGGTGCGGAAGTCGTGGGCGGGGTTGACGGCGTTGATGTAACGGGGGGCGGCGTCGGCACGGAGGAATCCGCGGGAGTGGCACCGTTATCTGCAACCGTCGCGCCTCCCACCTGGGGCGCCGCTTGCGGCTCGCTCACCTGGGGTTGGAACGGCGTGTTGCGTTCCGGCACGCGGATGGGAATGTTGTCGGCAACCGGCACGGGCTGCGAATCAAGCACCATGGGCAGAATGATGACAGCCGCCAGCACCAGGGCAACGGCGCCTGCCAACCTGCGCCGCGCACGGCCGCGCAGCTCCGCAGCCTGAACCTCGCTAGGCACTGCCGCCCGTTTGGAGGACTGCGCCTGGTCGGCAGGATCTTTGCGATTGAAAAAACCCATGGAAGAGAATTCCTTGCGGCAATGTGGCGGCGGGCCGCCATGCCCGTTTTTGCCTATGCCTTGCGACCCAGTGCCTGCAAAACCGAGGCCACGGTGAGAAACGACCCAAACACGACGATTCTATCATTCTCGACCGCCCGCTCGCGCGCTGCGGCATAGGCCTGGGCGGGATTTTCAAAGGCGGCGATGCTGGGGCTTTCAGCCCCGGCGGATGATGGCGGCAAGGCCGCGGCGACCTTGTCGGCCAGCGCTTGGCCCGACATGCCGCGCGGCCCGGGCAGGCCCGCGCAATACCAGTGGTCGATGCGGGTACCCAGCTTGGCCACGACACCAGCCAGGTCCTTGTCGTTCAGCATGCCGAACACCGCGTGGGTGTAGGGATGGAAGCCCATGTTGTCCAGGTTCTGCGCCAGCACGGCCGCTGCATGCGGGTTATGCGCCACGTCAAGAATCACGGAGGGCTGGCCCGGCAGAATCTGGAAGCGGCCTGGCAACGACGCCTGCAGCAGCCCCAGGCGAACCGCCTGCTGTTGCACCGGCAGCCGGTCGCGCACGGATTCCAGGGCGGCCAGCGCGGCGGACGCGTTCAGCAATTGGTTGGCGCCGCGCAGCGCCGGATAGGCCAGCGCGCTGCGGCGCTGTTCGCGCCCGCCATACGCCCATTGCTGACGGTCGCCGGAATAGTTGTAGTCGCGTCCGAACAGCCAGAGATCCGCGCCGATTTTCTCCACGTGATCCAACAGCGATTGCGGCGGAACCGGATCGCTGCAGATGGCGGGCCGGTCGGCGCGGTAGATGTGGGCTTTCTCGAAGCCGATTTTTTCCCGGGTATCGCCCAGCCAGTCGGTGTGGTCAAGATCAACGCTGGTGACGATGGCGCAATCGGCGTCGACGATGTTGACGGCGTCCAGGCGGCCGCCCAGGCCCACTTCCAGCACGATTGCATCCAGGCGCGTTTGCGAAAACAGGCGCAGGATGGCCAGCGTGGTGAATTCGAAGTAGGTCAGCGAGACCTCGCCACGTGCCGCCTCGACGGCCTGGAACTGGGCGATCAGGTCGCCGTCCGAGGCAATCTGGCCGTTGACGCGGGCGCGTTCATTGAAGTCGATCAGGTGCGGCGACGTGTACAGCCCCACCTTGTAGCCGGCCGCCAGCAACATGGCTTCCAACATGGCACAGGTGGATCCCTTGCCGTTGGTGCCACCCACAACGAATTTCACGCCCGAGAGTTCCAGCCCCATGCGCGTGGCCACTTCGCGCACGCGGTCCAGGCCCATGTCGATGGCGGTGGCGTGGATGGATTCCAGGTATTGCAACCAATCAGACAACGTGGCGGAGGCGTCAGGCGGACAAACGGAAGACATGGCGGGCCGTGAAAGAAGATCAGCGCGAGATTTTAGCAGTCCGCGCACGGTGTTTTCCCTAATCCCCTAGAGCGCGACACAGTATCCCAGCTGAAAAATCGCTTGCCGACGTTTTTCTCATACGTGAAAATAAATTTATGTATGAAAATTTAGATGGATAAACATGACGCAAGCAACTTCCCCCCGCTGGCTGGTCCGCGAAGCCGAAGTGCCCGGCTATCACCCCGCCAATCACACTGGCACCTTGAACCGCCGTCTGATCGGCCCCGACACCGTCGGCTCGCGCGGCGTGGAAGTGTTGCTGGGCGTCATCGAAAAAGGCCAGGGCGCGCTGCCGCATGCGCACCCGGGCATTGAGCAAGTTTGCTATCTGCTGTCGGGCACCGCGCGCGCGCAGGTGGCCGACGAAACAGCCGACATGGTGGCGGGCGACTGCTGTTACTTCCCGCCCGACGTGCCCCACGTTTTTACCGTGACCAGCGACGAGCCCGCCAGGCTGTTGGTGATTTACACCCCCCCGTATGAAGAATCCCCGGATCGCGTGATCCGGGACTTTCCGGCGCCACCGCCCGCCGCCTGACCCCCGGCGGCACAGGCAGCGGACGCAGAGCCGCGCCTGAATTCCCTATAAACCTGGAGACAACCCCATGCACCCTTTCCGTTTGCTTAGCGCCGCCCTGATCAGCGGCGCGGCCTTGATGGCCGCCCCCATCGCCCAGGCGGCGTCCGACTACCCCAACAAGCCCATCACCCTGATCGTGCCCTTCCCGGCGGGCTCGGGCACCGATGCGGTGGGCCGGATATTCGGATCTGAACTGTCCGCCATCCTGGGCCAACAGATCGTCGTCGAGAACAAACCGGGCGCCAACGCCACCATCGCGGCCAACTACGTGGCGCGCGCCAAGCCCGACGGCTACACGCTCTTCGTCACCACCAACACCTCGCATTCGGCCGCGCCCTGGCTGATGAAGAACGTGCCCTATGACCCGGTCAAGGACTTCACCCCCATCGCGCGCGGCGGCAACCTGCCCTTCATCCTGGTCGTGAACCCCAAGCGCCCCTGGAAGAACGTGGGTGAGCTGGTGGCCGACGCCAAGAAAAACCCGGGCCGCATCACCTACGCCAGCGGCAACAGCACAGGCATCGTCGCCGGCGCCACGCTGGCCAACCGCGCCGGTATCGACCTGCTGCACATTCCCTACAAAGGCACCCCGCAAGGCCTGACCGACGTGGTGGGCGGCCAGGTGGACTTCATGTTCACCGACCTGGCTTCCGGCCTGCCCTTTGTGCAGTCGGGCCAATTGCGCGCCCTGGCCGTGTCCACCGCCGAACGCAGCGTCATCGTGCCCGACCTGCCCTCCATGGCCGAGGCCGGCGTGAAGGACTTCGACCTGAATTCCTGGAACGGCTATTTCGGCCCGGCCGGCCTGCCGCCCGAAGTGGTGGCGAAGCTGAACGCCGCCATCAACCAGGTAGTGGCCAAGCCCGAGGTCAAGAAGCGCTTGGCGGGCCTGGGCTTTGACGCCTTTTCCAGCACCCCGGAAGCCTTCGCGCAGTTCGTCAGCGAGCAGCGCACGCTGTGGGGCAAGCTGATCAAAGATGCAGGAATCGAACAGCAATGACATTCCCCCCCGCCCCTGACGCCACGCCAGCCGGCCCGCTGGCCGGCGTGCGCATCCTGGACCTGAGCTCGGTCGTGATGGGCCCCTACGCCACGCAGACGCTGGCGGACTTGGGCGCCGACGTGATCAAGGTGGAATCGCCCGCGGGCGACAACATGCGGGCCGTGGGGCCCATGCGCAATCCCGGCATGGGCCACCTGTACCTGCACCTGAACCGCAACAAGCGGTCCATCGTGCTGGACCTGAAGACGCCCGAAGGGCTTGAGGCCTGCCTGAAGCTGGCCGAAAGCTGCGACGCCCTGCTCTACAACATCCGGCCGCAGGCCATGGCCAGGCTGGGGCTGTCTTATGACACGGTGGCGGCGCGCAACCCGCACATCGTCTACCTGGGCGCCTACGGGTTTGGCGAAGCCGGCCCTTACGCCGGCCGGCCCGCCTATGACGACCTGATCCAGGGGCAGACGGGCATTGCCGCCCTGTCGGCCCAGCAAAGCGGCGACGTGCCCCGCTACGCGCCGCTGACGCTGGCCGACCGGGCCGTGGGCCTGCACGTGGCCATTGCCCTGGTGTCGGCCGTGCTGCACGCAAAAACGACGGGGCGTGGCCAGCAGGTGGAAATCCCCATGTTTGAAGGCATGGCCCACCTGGTGCTGGGCGACCACCTGGGCGGCGCGACGTTCGAGCCGCCTATGGGCCCGACCGGCTACGCGCGCCTGCTGGCGCCCCATCGCCGGCCCTACGCCACGGCCGATGGCTACCTTTGCCTGTTGATCTACAACGATAAGCACTGGCGCAACTTCTTTGACCTGATCGGCCAGCCCGAGTTGGCCGAAGATCCTCGCTTTTGCACGCACGGCGCGCGGGCGGCGCACATCGGCGAGGTCTACGCCTATGTGGCCGACGTGATCCGCACCCGCCCCACGCAGGAGTGGCTGGACGCCCTGGCCCGCGCGGACATTCCCGCGTCGCAGCTCTACACGGTGGACGACCTGCTGGTGGACGAACACCTGGTGGCCACCGACTTCATCCGCCATGTGGATCACCCCAGCGAAGGCCCCCTGCGCACCCCCGCGCCGCTGGGCCATTACCAAGGCACGCCCACGTCCCTGCGCCGACCCGCCCCCCGGCTGGGGGAGCACAGCCGCGAGGTGCTGGCGCAAGCCGGCTACGACGACGCCCGGATCGACGCGCTGGTCGCCCGCGGCATTACCCAGGATGGAAACGACTGATGGACTTTGCCTTTACCCCCGAGCAATTGGCGCTGCGCGACGCCGTGTCGCGCATCTGCGACCGCTACCCCGATGAATACTGGCTGGAACGCGACCGCGAAGGCGGTTTTCCCGAACCGCTGCACGCCGACCTGGCCCGCGACGGCTGGCTGGGCATTGCGATGCCGCCGGAGTACGGCGGCGCGGGCCTGGGCATGACCGAAGCGGCGCTGATGATGCAGACCATCGCCGCGTCCGGCGCGGGCTTTACCGGCGCATCCGCCGTGCACATGAATATCTTCGGGCTGAACCCCGTGGTGGTGTTCGGCACCGACGAGCAGCGCGGCCGCTGGCTGGAACCGCTGATCGCCGGGCGCGAGAAGGCCTGCTTTGCCGTGACCGAACCCGATGCTGGCCTGGATACCACCAAGCTATCGACCCGCGCGGTGCGCCAAGGCGACGAATACGTGGTGCATGGCCGCAAGATCTGGATATCGACGGCGCAGGTCGCGACCAAGATGCTGCTGCTGGCGCGCACCACCCCGCTGTCCGAGGTGGACAAGCCCACGCAGGGCCTGTCCTTGTTCTATACCGATCTGGACCGCGAGAAGATCGAAGTACGCGAAATCGAGAAAATGGGCCGCAAGGCCGTGGACTCGAACATGCTGTTCATTGATGGTTTGCGCATTCCGGTGGCCGACCGCATCGGCGAAGAAGGCCGCGGGTTTGAATATATCCTGCACGGACTGAACCCCGAACGCATCCTGATCGCGGCGGAAGCCGTGGGCATTGGCCGCGCCGCGCTGGATCGCGCCGTGAAATACGCGGGTGAACGCACGGTGTTCGGCCGCCCCATTGGCCAGAACCAGGGCATCCAGCATCCCTTGGCGCAGGCCTGGATGCAGTTGGAAGCCGCCGACCTGATGGTGTTCAAGGCCGCCAGCCTGTACGACGCGGGCCTGCCCTGCGGCCCCTATGCCAATACAGCCAAATACCTGGCGGCGGAAGCCGGCTACAACGCCTGCCAAACCGCGGTGATGACGCTGGGCGGCATGGGCTACGCCAAGGAATACCATGTGGAACGGCTGCTGCGCGAGAGCTTCATTCCGCGCATCGCGCCGGTAAGCCCGCAACTGATCATGTGCTTTATCGCGGAAAAGGTGCTGGGCCTGCCGAAGTCTTACTGAAGGTGCGCGCCGGGCGCGATGCTCGGCGATTCAGGCCGACGCTGGCCCGCGCCATGTTCAGGCCTGCTGTTCCAGGGCGGTGCACGCCGCCCGCAAGATGCGCGCATAGGCCTCTTGCTGCGGCTCGATCCGGTAGATCGGGCCGCCCACCGAAATCGCATAGTGCTCGCCCGACAAGGTGACGGGCCAGGCGATGGCCCCCACGTCGGCAATCGATTCCCCACTGTTCATAAACCAACCGCGCTGGCGCGACCGTTGCAGGTCGTCTTCCAGCGCTTGCGGCGTGACCAGGGTGCGCTCGTTGTAGCGCGTCATGGGCATGTCGGACAACAGGCTCTGGCGTTGGGGCGCATCCATCAGCGACACCAGCGCCTTTCCCAGCGAATTGGCGTGTACGTCCTTGAATTCGCCGGCAACGGGCGCGTATCGGATGGTATGTGGGGAATCCAGCACATCCAGATAGACCACCCGCCCGTCCTGCGTCAGCTTGGCGAACACGACCGTTTCGCGGGTAGCGTCCCGCAATTCCGACAGGCTGGGGTAGACGCGGTCCAAAACGGGGTCGGCACGCGCGATGCGCTGGGCCATGGCCAACAGGCGGCCGGTGGGGTAGTAGCCCTGGCGCCGGCCGGTTTCATACAAATAACCCAGGCCCGTCAGCGTGCGGATCAGCGCCAGGCAACTGGAAACCGGCACGTCCAACAGGCGCGCCAGCTCCGACAATGGCAGCGCGCGCTTCTCGCGGGCAAAGGTTTCGATGATTTCGATGACTCGCAGCGCCGTCTTGACACTCATTGCCCGATCCAAACTGATTAGCACGTAAAACACCTGCCTCGCCGGGGGCTAAAGTTCCCTGCGGGGCTGCCGTTATCGTAGCTGAGAATACCCTGAAAACAGCGCGTTCCTCCGAGACGCCCACATCGCCGCTGGAGTGATCATGGCCGTAACCCCCCTAGCCCCCGCTACGTTCGCACCCGCTGCGCCCGTGCAGGCGCCCATCGTGGCCGAACCGGCCGTGAATGTGACGCCGGCCGCAGCCGCGACCAACAGCGGCGCCTCCGACAGCGCCACGTCGGATCAATCAGATTCGCAAAAGCTGCCGTTGGACAAGGCGCTGGACGAAATCAACGACCAGATGAAGGCGTGGTCGACGCAATTGCAGTTCGAAATCGACCCGAATGTGCATCAGGTGGTGGTGTCGGTCGTAGATGCGGAATCGGGCGACGTCATTCGCACGATCCCCAGCGAAACGGTACTCAAAATCGCCAAAATGATCGTGAACATGCAAGGCAACGGCATTAAAACCACTGCGTGACCTGACCCTTAAAACAGTGTTCTTCAGCTGTTTTGGCGCCTATGCGTGAGGGAAACCCCGAATTAGGCCCGCCTTATGCCCTTACCCGGCCAATCGCCGGCACCCTATTTTTGTCAGAATCGCTTCGCTAGGAAGGAAATCACATGGCTTCTATCACCAACCTTGGGTCCGTGTCCGGCTTGCCGCTGGAAAAGATCCTGTCGGACCTGCAAGACGCCGAGACGAAAAAGCTTTCGGTCTACACGACCCGCGCCGAAAGCTATCAAACCCGTATCGACGCTTACTCGCAGCTTCAAAGCGCGTTGGAAGCCCTGCAGTCGTCGGCCGCCGTGCTGGGCAAGACTGAAACGATGGCTGCCATCAAGGGCAGTGTCACCGGCGGCTCCGCCCTGACGGCCACGGTGGCCGCCGAGGGCGCGGTGGCCGGCGAATACACCATCGAAGTGAAGAACCTGGCGCGGGCGCAAAGCCTGCAATCGTCGGCCGTGGCCGACCGCACCGCCAAGAACGGCACGACTGGCACCTTCGAAATCGAACTGGCCGACGGCACCAAGCGCACGGTCGACCTGAAGGACGATACGTCCTTGAACGGCATCGTCAAGGCCATCAACGCCGACGACAAGACCGGCTTGCGCGCCACCGTCATCAACGACGGCAATGGCAACAACTACCTGATGCTGACCTCGCGCGAAACGGGCACGGAAGCATCGGTGAAGTCCATCACCGTCAACGGCGACCAGTCGCTGAAAGACATCCTGACGTTCAGCACGGATGCCAATGGCGTGACCTCCGGCATGACCTCCACCGCCGGGCAGGACGCCGAAGTCATCATCAACGGCATCACGGTCAAGAGCGGTTCGAACAACATTTCGACCGCCATCGACGGCATTACGCTGAACTTGGCCGAAAAGACCGAAACCGACAAGCCCATCACCCTGAAACTGGAAGCCGATACCTCGGTGGCCAGCAAGGCGGTGCAGGACTTCGTCACCAAGTACAAGACGCTGCAAACCACGATCAAGAACCTGACCGCGTTTGACGCTTCGGCGGCCACCAACCAACCGCTGACGGGCGACGGCACCACGCGCTCGATCCAGTCGGCGTTGTCCGGCGCGCTGCAAGGCGTGCTGGGCGACGGCACGCTGCGTTCGCTGGCTGATCTGGGCATCACCACCGACGCCACCGCCCGCGAACTGAAGCTGGACACGACCAAGCTGACCAAGGCTCTGACCGAAAACCCCGCCGACGTCACCAAGCTGTTGACGGGTGAAAACGGCCTGGCGAAGAATATCGACGCGGCGCTCAAGGATGTGCTGGGTTCGACCGGCTCCTTGAAGACGCGCCAGGACGGCCTGGCCAAGTCGATCACCGCATTGGACGCGCAGAAGGCGCGCGCCAAGGCATCGAGCGATGCCGAAATCGAGCGGATGCGCACGCAGTTTGTTGCGCTGGACACCTTCTACATGCAGATGCAAAGCACGGGCAGCTATCTGACCCAGCAGTTTGAGGCCATGAACAAGTCCAAGTAACTCACTCAATTAATAGAAGATGCATTAAATGACGTATGCCGCCCGACGGCCCTCAGGGTCTTATTCTGTTCGTTCCTACGCCGATATCGGCCTGGAAACGCAAGTCCTGGGCGCAAGCCCGGAGCGGCTGATCACCCTGCTTTACCTGGGTGCGCGGGCGGCCATCGGGCAGGCGCGCATCCATTTGAACGAAGGCCGCATCGCCGAGCGCGGGGCGGCCATCTCGAAAGCGATCAAAATCGTCGATGAAGGCCTGAAAACGGGGCTGAACATGGAGGCCGGCGGCGATATCGCCGCCAACCTCGCCTTGCTTTACGACTACATCATCCGTACGCTGCTGACAGCGAACCTGAAAGCGGATGTCGAGCAGCTTGACATTGCCGACCGGCTGCTGGCCGATCTGGCCGAAGCCTGGCAGACTTCCATCGACCGGCCGGCTGGCGGCATGGAGCCGTAATGGCCCGAACCATGCCTTTAGCCAGCCTGAGAACGCCCGAGATTTCCATGACGTCCCTGACCCAGTCCCTTCCCGCCATCCTGGAGCACTACCAGGAGATCGCCTTCATCACCGGGGAAATGCTGACTGCCGCCAAGGCAGGCGACTGGGATTTGGCCATGGTCCATGGCCAGCAATACTGCGAGCGCGTCGAGCTCCTGCGCCAGACGGAACAGACGGCGCCGCTGGACGAAGCCGCCCGCGCCATGAAATATGACCTGCTTGTGCGGATTCTGGAAAACGATGCGCTGACGCGCGACCTGGCTATCCCGCAGTTGGCCCGGCTGGGCGAGCTGCTGGGACGCATGAAGCGCCAGCAGACCCTGCTGTCGGCCTACGGATATCAGGCGCCTGAAGAATGAGCGTCGGTCCCGCCGCACTCGGTAACGTCCTGGTGCAGCGGTTGGACGCCGTGCTTGGCACGACGATGTCCGCCGCGAATGCCAACCAGGTGTCGGGCGCACGGCCAGATGCCGTCAGCCAACCCGGCGGCCCGGAAAAGCCCGGATCATCGGACGGCTCCACCCGCGACCCCCGACAAGGCATACAGACTGGCGGCGCCCGAGGCGACCGCCAGAATGCCGTTGTCGACGCCAAGACGGCTGCCGCGCTGGCGCTGGCCGCGCGCGGGCTGGTCACCAGCAGCGACACCACCGCATCCGCCCCGACCACGCTGGGCACCACCGCGCGGACGATTCTTGCCTTGCTGGCCCAGTTTCCCGAAGCCGCGCCCGCTGTCCAGGGGCGCGCCCCGCTCTGGAACGCCAATGGCGGCAGCGCTGGGCAAACCCCCGGGCAAGCCCCCGCGCAAGCCTCGCCCCAGCCCGCGCCTGCTGCGGGTCCGGGCACGCCGCCCGGCCAAGCCGCCGCCGCCGGACAGCCCGCGGCCACGGCGCCCGCCCTGCCCCCCACACTGCCTGCTGCCACCGCCACCACCGCCAGCGCGGATGCTGCTGCCGCGGCCAAGCTGACGCGGCCTGCTGGCCAGGCCGACGCCCATGCGGCACGCGGCGCCGACGCTGCCGCCCATGCCTCGCTGGCGGCCGGCGGCCCGTCCGCGCGCCTGTTGGGCCAGGCACTACGCCAAGCCCTGCAGACCAGCGGCCTGTTCTATGAATCGCATTTGACCGACATGGTGTTCGGCCGGACCAACCCGGCCGCCCTGCAGGAAGAGCCGCAGGCCCGCTTGAACCGCGACACCGCCCAGCAAAATTCCACGGCGGCGCGCAACCGTTCGGACGCGCCGACCACCGCGCGCACTGGCGGCGGCGCCGAGGCGGCGTCGGGCAGCGGATCACCCGCCCCCGGCACGCCCGTGGCCGGCATCCACCAGGACCTGACCGTGTTGGTGCGCCAGCAGTTGGATGTGCTGGCCAATCAATCGCTGACCTGGCAAGGCGAAGCCTGGCCCGGCACACCGATGGAATGGGAAGTGGAACGCGACCCTTACGGCGGCGACCCTGATTCGGCAACACCCACCTGGGCCACGCGGCTCAAGCTGGACCTTCCCCGCCTGGGGCTGGTGGATGCGCGCCTGAACCTGGCGGGCGATCAGATCGTATTGCAATTGGTCGCGCCGCTGGCTGCCGGCGAAATCAATGATGCGTCCGACCAACTGCGCTCGCGCCTTCTGGCCGCGGGCCTGACTTTGAGCAATCTGGCCGTCAGCGTGACCGACCCGCGCCCTGTCATCCCGACCGATTTCTGATGAGCAACGCCCCCCAAACCTCTGCGGACAGCGGCCAAAGCGGCGCCCCCAACGCTGGCCCCAACGCCAACCGCAACGCGGCCGTCGCCATTTCCTATGACGACAAGGACGGCGCGCCGCGCGTCGTGGCCAAGGGCTACGGTCAACTGGCCGATACCATCGTGCGCGCCGCCGAAGAGAACGGTCTGTACGTGCACGAGTCGCGCGAATTGGTCGGCCTGCTCATGCAGGTGGACCTGGATGCACATATTCCTCCCCAACTGTACGTAGCGGTGGCAGAATTGCTGGCTTGGCTGTATCGCCTGGAATCGCGCGAGCTTCCCCAGGCCGCGCCGCCTGACCTCACTCTCTAAGGACCACCATCGTGTTGGATGCCAGCGACCCGGAATTCCTGCTGACCCGGCCGGAAGACATGCGCTCCGCCCTCTTTGAGCTGACGCACCCCGACAGCCACATCCTGGTGCGCGACGCCGCCGACCGCGAGATGGCGGTGCTGGTACTGGGCGCCGACAAGCAAACCCGCCAGTTCTTCTGGCGTCCACGCGACTACGCCGGCGCCGACTTCGAGCAGTCCGACAGCATGGGCCTGTTGAGCGGCACGACCTTTCATTTCCATGCCACCGCCTATGGCGGCGTGCAGATCCGCTTTCGCGTGCAGCGTCCCGAAGTCATTCACTTCGACGACGGCAGCGCGGCCCTGATGTCGCCCTTTCCTGATCGCCTGGCGCGCATCCAGCGGCGCAAGATGTTTCGCGCCTCGCTGGTCACCGGCGCGGGCCAATGCCAGGCCAGTTGGCAACCCGACCCCAAGACCAAGCCTTTTCAGTTCACGGTGCGCGATATTTCGGTCGACGGCGTGGGGCTGCGGGCCGCGCTCGCCGTGCCCGAATTGCCGGAACGTGGCACGGTGATGGAAGACGTGCAGTTGGATTTTGGCGAGCTGGGCAAGCTCAGCGCCACGCTGGGAGTGCGCAATATCTATCCCATTTCCGGCCAGCCGATGATTCAACCCGACAGCCCCGACGACGCCGTGCCCCGACACGTGTCGCTGACCGGCGAACCGCCGATGAGCCACTTGGGCGCGGTGTTCCTGAACCTGGATGCGCGCCAGGAAAACTGGCTGCAGAAAGTGGTGTGGCGCCTGGAGAAAGGCGCGCAGCGTAATTAAGGCAACGCCGGCTGTAAAACAAAGCAAAGCCCCAATGCAAAAAGGCCTTTCCAATTCATGGAAAGGCCTTTTTCAGATCGACGCCCTTACACGGCCATCGACGATATTTCCTTGTAGGCAGCAACCAGCTTGTTACGCACCTGCACCGCCGTCTGAAAGCCAAGACTGGCTTTCTGCATGTCGATGATCACATCGTTCAGCGCAAGATCGGGGGCGCCCATTTCAAAGGCCCTCGCCTGTGCCGACGAGGCGTTCTGCGCCGCCGTCACGCGGCGGATCGAGCGCTGCAACTCGGCGGCAAAACCGTCGGGCTGGCCGACCGCTTCCCCCGCGGCGAGATTGCCTGTTTCCGCCTTGCTCACGACGGTGCGCATCTGCTGGAGCATGCTTTCGATGCCGTTCAAGCCTGATACAGCCATTACCTGATTCCTTGCTGGTGGGGCGATGTCGCCATGTTGCCGCAAAGCGTAACGCCGATCGCGCGCGCCCATAGCCGCTAAAAACCGCCAAAAAACCCGACATTTCCTTGAATGCCGCCAACCGGGGCCGCATCAACCGCCCTTGCGTCGACATAGAGGATAAGTAACGCCAAAAACCTGCTGTTTTCATCGATTGGGATTGTCGAGCGAACGGCAATAATCCAGGCTCTCCCCAGACCAGAAGCACGTTGCATGTGTAATCTGCCCCACCAAGACATGAAGACTTTTTCCTTGCGCCGCGTAGCCAGCGGGAGCCATCGATGAATCAGCAGGCCACTCTGAGTTCGTCGCTGCTGGCGAAGTTCCCTGTGCTGGAAAAGGTCCGCGCACTGCCCAAGCCTATTCTGCTTGGCGCAGCTGCCGCCGTCATCGCGCTGATCGTCGCCACCGTGATGTGGAGCAGCGAACCCCAGTACAAGGTGCTGTTCTCGAACCTGGATGACCGCGACGGCGGCGCCATCGTGACGGCCCTGGGTTCCATGAACGTGCCGTACCGCTACAACGAAAACGGCACCGCGCTGTTGGTGCCCGCCGACCGCGTCTACGACGCCCGTTTGCAATTGGCTTCACAAGGCCTGCCGCGCGGCGGCTCCGTCGGCTTCGAGCTGATGGACAACGCCCGCTTCGGCGCCAGCCAATTCTCGGAACAGATCAACTACCAGCGTGGCCTGGAAGGTGAGCTGGCCCGTTCCATCGAGGCCATGAACACGGTGCAGCACGCCCGTGTTCACCTGGCCATGCCGCGCCAGTCGCTGTTCGTGCGCGAACGCCAGGCGCCCACCGCCTCGGTGCTGCTGAACGTGTATCCCGGCCGCAGCCTGAGCGACGCGCAAGTGTCGGCCATTTCGTGGCTGGTGGCCTCCAGCGTGCCTGAGTTGCCCGCTGAAAACGTGTCCATCGTGGACCAGAACGGCCGGTTGTTGTCGGCCCCGGCAGGCGAAGGCCGTGGCATGGACGCCGACCAGATGCGCTTTGTGCGCGAAGTGGAACAGCGCACTGTCGAACGCATCCTGACCATCCTGAATCCGCTGGTTGGCCCGGGCAACGTCCACGCCCAAGCCAGCGCCGACGTCGACTTCGCCCGCCGCGAAGAAACCTCCGAGGTCTACCGCCCGAACCAGGAACCTGGCCAGGCCGCCGTGCGCAGCCAGCAAACCAGCGATTCCACGCAGCGCGGCGTGAACCCCGCACAAGGTGTGCCCGGCGCGCTGTCCAACCAGGCTCCGCCCAACGCTCAGGCCCCGCTGACGAACCCGCCCGCGCAGCCGCCGCAGCCGCCCGCCAATGCTCAGCAACAACAGCAACAGCAGCAGCAGCAACAACAACAGCAGCAGACCGGCACCCAGGCGGCCGCCACCAACCTGAACGAGCGCCGCGACGCCACCACCAACTATGAAGTGGACCGCACCATCAGCCACATCAAGCAGCCGGTGGGCAACGTCAAGCGCCTGTCGGTCGCCGTGGTGGTGAATTACGTGCGCGACAAGGACGGTGAGCCGCAGGCCCTGCCGCCCGAAGAACTGAACAAGCTGACCAACCTGGTCCGCGAAGCCATGGGTTATTCGGAATCGCGTGGTGATTCGCTGAACCTGGTCAACAGCCAGTTCAACGATGGCCCGCCGCCGCTGCCGATGTGGCGCGACCCGGAAATGATCGCCCTGTTCAAGACCATTCTTGCGTGGCTGGTGGGTCTGGTGGTTGCACTGTGGCTGTACCGCAAGGTGCGCCGCTCGGTCACCGAATACCTGTACCCGCCGGTGGATCCGGAAATGGCTGAAGCCGAGCGCCAGGAAGCGGCTCGCGAGGCCCAGGACGTGGCCCGCGCCAAGGAAGTCAACCGTTACGAAGACAACCTGGAACGTGCCCGCACGATGGCCAACAAGGATCCGCGCGCCGTCGCGATGGTTCTGCGCACCTGGATGAGCAAAGATGAAAAATGATTCCACGCCAATGGACGGCATGACGCGCAGCGCCGTCCTGATGATGTCGCTGGGCGAAGACGCCGCGGCCGAAGTCTTCAAGTACCTGAGCGCCCGTGAAGTGCAGCAGGTGGGCGCGGCGATGGCCAGCCTGAAGCAGGTCACGCGCAACGACGTGGCCGTGGTACTGGAAGAATTCCGTCAGGAAGCCGACCAGTTCATGGCCGTCACGCTGGGCTCGGACGACTACATCCGCAGCGTGCTGACCAAGGCGCTGGGCAGCGATCGCGCTGCGGGCCTGATCGAAGACATTCTGGAAGCCGGCGACGGCGGCAGCGGCATCGACGCGCTGAACTGGCTGGACCCCAACACCGTGGCCGAACTGATCGGCGACGAACACCCGCAGATCATTGCGACGATCCTGGTGCACCTGGAGCGCGACCGCGCCGCCGGCGTGCTGGCACTGTTGACCGACCGCCTGCGCAACGACGTCATGCTGCGCATCGCCACGTTCGGCGGCGTGCAGCCGGCCGCCCTGTCCGAACTGACCGAAGTGTTGAATTCCGTGCTGGCCGGCCAGGGCGCCAAGCGCAGCAAGATGGGCGGCGTGCGCACCGCGGCCGAGATCCTGAACATGATGAATTCCTCGGACGAGGAAACCGTGGTGGCCAGCCTGCGCGAACGCGACAACGACCTGGCGCAGAAGATCATCGACGAGATGTTCGTGTTCGACAACCTGCTCGACGTCGAAGACCGCGCCATCCAGCTCATCCTCAAGGAAATCGACAACGACACGCTCATGGTCGCGCTCAAGGGCGCCCAGGAAGAGCTGCGCGCCAAGTTCCTGCGCAACATGTCCAGCCGCGCCGCCGAAATGCTGCGCGAGGACCTGGAAGCCCAGGGCCCGATCCGCATGTCGAAGGTCGAAACCGAACAGAAGAAGATTCTGCAGATCGCTCGCCGCCTGGCCGAAAGCGGCCAGATCGTGCTGGGCAATTCCGGAGACGACGCGTATGTCTGAAGCGGACAACGGCGCGACGACGCTCATCTCGCGCAGTGCCGCCTGGCGGCGCTGGCAGATGCTGTCGTTCGACGAGCCGGAGCCCGTCGAAGTGGAGCCCGAGCCGGAACCCGATCCGGGCCCCGACCCCGCCGTGGTGATGGCGCAGTTGCGCGCCCAGGCCATGGCCGAAGGGCGCGAGGAAGGCTACGCGCAAGGCCATGCGGCCGGCGTCGAAGCCGGCCAGCAGGCAGGCCACGAAGCGGGCTACGCCGCGGGCCGTGAAGCCGGTTACGCCGAAGGCCTGGCCCAGGCGCGCGAACAAGGCGCGGAAGAAGCGCAGCGCTTGCACGCATTGGTGCAGGCTTGCGCGGCGTCCGTGGGCGCCCTGGAAGAAAAGATGGGCCAGAGCCTGCTGACGCTGGCGCTGGACATTGCGCAGCAGGTCGTGCGCACCACCCTGTCCGAACAACCCGAGGCCGTGGCCGCGGCGGTGCGCGACGTGCTGCACATCAACCCGTCGACCCATGGCCAGATGCGCTTGTGGGCCAACCCCGAAGATATTGAACTGATTCGTCTGCACCTGGCGGACGAACTCAAGGAAGGCCACTGGCGCGTGCTGGCCGATGAGTCCATCGCGCGCGGCGGCTGCCGCGCCGAAACGCCTTTTGGCGACGTCGACGCCACCCTGCAAACCCGCTGGCGCCGTGTCGCGGCCTCGCTGGGCCGCAACGCGTCCTGGGAGGATCCGGCATGAGCGGCAACCCGGCCCCGGCGCAACCTGGTCTGACACCCGCGCCCGCGGCGTCCAGCCCGGCCGTGCCCGTGCTGGAACGCTGGCAGACGCAGTTGCAGATCGGTTCGATCCGCGCCGCCTCCACCGACCCCTGGCTGGTCAGCGGCAAGATCACGCGCGCCACCGGCCTGGTGCTGCACGCCACCGGCCTGCGCCTGCCCGTGGGCGCCGCCGCCCGCATCGAAATCGCGCGCGGCCATGACCACTGGGCCGACGCCGAAGTGGTGGGCTTTGACGGCCACACGCTGTACCTGATGCCGCAGGCCGACATTTCCGGCCTGCCGCCCGGCGCGCGCGTCGTGCCCGGAGAACCGCCGGTGCAACGCGCGATCCCGTTGCCGCGCAAGGCTGAATTGAATGGCAACGCCAAACCGCAACTGGGCCGCCACCTGCCCGTGGGCAACGCCCTGCTGGGCCGGGTGCTGGATGGCGCCGGTCGCCCGCTGGATGGCCTGGGTCCGTTGACGGGCGCCGAACTGGCGCCGCTGTCCGCGCTGCCCATCAACCCCTTGTCGCGCGCGCCCATCGACACCGTGCTGGACACGGGTGTGCGCGCCATCAATGGGCTGTTGACCGTGGGCCGAGGCCAGCGCATGGGCCTGTTCGCCGGTTCCGGCGTGGGTAAATCCGTGCTGCTGGGCATGATGGCCCGCTACACCAAGGCCGATGTGATTGTCGTGGGCCTGATCGGTGAACGTGGCCGCGAAGTCAAGGAATTCATCGAACACAACCTGGGCCCTGAAGGCCTGGCTCGTTCGGTCGTCGTGGCGGCGCCCGCCGACGTGTCCGCGCTGCTGCGCCTGCAGGGAGCGGCCTACGCCACCCGCCTGGCCGAGCACTTCCGTGACCAGGGCCAAGACGTGCTGCTGATCATGGATTCGCTGACCCGTTTCGCCATGGCGCAACGTGAAATCGCGCTGGCCATCGGCGAACCGCCGGCCACCAAGGGCTACCCGCCCTCGGTGTTCGCCAAGCTGCCGATGCTGGTGGAACGCGCCGGCATGGGCGCACCCGGTCCTTCCGGCAAGGCCGGTTCCATCACCGCGTTCTATACGGTGCTGGCCGAAGGCGACGATCAGCAAGACCCGATCGCCGACTCGGCGCGCGCCATCCTGGACGGCCACGTGGTGCTGTCGCGCCATCTGGCCGAAGCCGGGCACTACCCCGCCATCGATATCGAAGCATCGATTTCACGCGCGATGACCTCGCTGATCACACCACAGCAGTTCGCCATCGTGCGCCGCTTCAAGCAGAACCTGTCGCGCTACCAGCGCAACCGCGACCTGATCGCCGTGGGCGCCTATGCGGCCGGCAACGATCCGCAACTGGACGAAGCCATCGCGCGCTATCCGCGCCTGGAAGCCTACTTGCAGCAAGACATCGGCGAAAACATCGGCTACGACGACGCCGTCAACCAGTTGCGCGCCAGTTTCGAGTTAAGGGATACCTATGCCTAGCCAATTGCCCTTGGACATGTTGATCAACCTGGCCAAGGAAAGCACGGATGAAGCCGCGCGCCTGCTAGGCCGGCTCAGCGCCGAACGCACCAATGCCGAGCGCCAGCTTGGCATGTTGAGCGATTACCGCCAGGACTACCTGGAACGCCTGCAACAAGCCATGACGACCGGCATGTCTGCCAGCGATTGCCACAACTACCAGCGCTTCATCGGCACCCTGGACGACGCCATCGGCCAGCAGCAGACCGTGCTGCGCCAGGCGGACGACAACCTGGCCAAGGGCCGCCAGTACTGGCAGCAGGAAAAACGCAAGCTCAGCTCCTATGACGCCCTGGCGCAGCGCGAGATGCGCGCGCAGGCCGTCGTGGAATCCCGCCGCGAACAGCGCGCTAACGATGAATATTCCGCCCGCCTGGTCCAGCGCCAGGCCGGGATGCATTAAGCAATACCTAACAGGAAGCCCCAGATGACCGCTCCCCTGCCTTTGCCCACCCTCGCGCCGGTTGCGAAAACGTCCATCGCCGATGCGTTGGGCGCCAACAAGCCCGCGCCCGCGAACAAGAAAGGCCCGAGCTTCTCGGACGTGCTGGCTCAGCAACGCCCGAAGCCGTCGGCCGATTCGCGTCCGGCAAATGATGGCGCCAAAACGCCCGACAAGATGCCTGGCAAGACCGCTGACGCCGCTACCGATACCGTCGGCAAGGCTGAAGACGCCGCCGTCGGCGCCATCAACGACGCCGTGAACACCGCGACCTCCGCCGAGGCCGGCGCGCTGGCCGTGGCCGCCGCGCAGCCGCCGGCGCCTGCCCTGCCGCAGCAAACGCTTGAACTCGCGGCGCAGGCCGCCGAACAAGTGCAGCTTGCGCGCGGCACCGCCGAAGCCGCCGCTGCCGCACTCGGCAGCAGCGCGGCCGTGCTGACCGCCGCGCTGAACGCCGCCGACGTCGCCGCCCCCGCCACCACGCGCGCGCCGGTCGCCGTGACCGCCGCGCAAGCGGAAGTCGCCGCCGCCATTGCCGCGCGCGATGCCCAGGTTGCGCAGCCCGTGCTGACCGCCGCTGTCAAGCCGGGCAGCGCCGCGGCTCCGGTCGTCGCCGCCGCGCCGACCGCTCAGCCGGCCGTCAAGGCCGACGCACCACGCGCCACCGCCGACCTGCCGCTACCCCGCGTTGCGCGCGAAACCAAGGCCAACCCCGAGCACACCACCACGACCTTGCCCGCGCGCACCGAAGAAGAAGTGGTCGCGGCCCTGACCAGCAGCACCCAGCAGTTCCAGGCGCCTCAGCATGGCGCCACGGCGCAGGACCATCTGGCGCAGGCAATCGCCGCCGCGACCCAACGCCAGGCCGCCCCTGCCGTGAACCAGGCGGCCTTTGCTCCGCCGGCGGTGCCGCTTGTGATGCAGGTCGCCACCCCGGTCGGCGGCACGCATTGGGGCACCGAGCTGGGTCAGCAAGTGGTGATGATGAGCACCAACGCACGCCAGGGCATGCAGACCGCCGAATTGCGGCTGGACCCGCCCGACCTGGGTCCCCTGCGTGTCAGCCTGAACATTGCCGACGGCGTGGCCAGCGCCTCGTTCGTATCGGCGCATGCCTCCGTGCGCCAAGCCATCGAAACCGCAATGCCGCAATTGCAGCAGGCCTTGGCGCAAGCCGGCATTTCGCTGGGCCAGACCAGCGTGGGCGAACAGTCCGCGCAGCAGGAGTTCGCGCAACAGCAAGGCAACGGTGGATCGCAGCGCCAGTCGGGCAACGGGTCGGCGCTTGCCGATGCGTCGACCGACAACGCGGCCCCCACCGCGACCGTGTCGCGCAACGCCAACGCACTGGTCGACACCTTTGCGTGACAAATGCGCCGCCCGCGCCTGGCAACGGACGCGGGCAGTGCAGCAATAGCTTGAGATACGCGGCTTTCGCCCTGTTTTTCGCCTCCAAGCCGAGGCGTAGTTTGGGGCAGAATGCTTTCATCCACTAAGAATCCGTTTTCACCAGCGGCTCAATACGCATCGAAACCGAGATGGCGACTATCAAACCCATAACCGCGCCGTCGGGCGCCAAGAAATCCGGCGGCATCGGCATTCTTCGCCTGCTGCTGGGCCTGTTGGTCTTGCTCCTTGTTGCCGCCGCCAGTGCCGGCGCAACCTGGTTCATCACGCAACGCATGCAGCAACCGCAAGCCGGCGCCCCCGTACAGTTGGGCGTGGGCCAGGTGCCCGGCGGCCAGCCCGGCCAACCGGGTCAAGCCGGCCAGGGTCCCCAGGCCACGCCGACCACGTTTGTGGCGCCGCCCGCGGGCCCCATCGCCGTGCCCGCCCCGATCTTCGTTCCGATCGAAGCGTTCACCGTCACGCTGCAGAACGCCGAAACCGAGCGCATCATGCACGTGGGCCTGACGCTGCGCGTCAGCGACGAGCAGACCCGCACCCGGCTTGAAAAGTACATGCCTGAAGTGCGCAGCCGCATTCTGATGGTGCTGTCGGCGCAATCGCCCACCGGCGTGCAGACCCAGCAAGGCAAGACCGAAATGGCCAACGCGATCAAGACCGCGGTCAACCAGCCGTTCTCGCCGCTGCCTGATGGCCAGTATGTCACCGACGTACTGTTCACGGCGTTCGTGGTGCAATAAGCATGGCCTACGAGGCATTTCTTTCGCAGGACGAAGTCGATGCGCTGCTAGCCGGCGTTACCGGCGAGAGCGATAGCAAGTCGGCGGCCGCGAACGCAAACGATGGCGCGCGCGCCTACGACCTGAGCTCGCCCGAGCGCGTCGTGCGCCGTCGCATGCAGACGCTGGAGCTCATCAACGAGCGCTTTGCGCGCCACATGCGCAATGTGCTGTTGAACTTCATGCGCCGCAGCGCCGACATTACCGTCGGCTCGATCAAGATCCAGAAGTACGCGGACTTTGAACGCAACCTGCCCGTGCCCAGCAATCTGAACATGATTCAGATGAAGCCCCTGCGCGGCACGGCGCTGTTCACCTATGACCCGAACCTGGTGTTCCTGGTCATCGACAGCCTGTTCGGCGGCGATGGCCGCTACCACACACGCGTCGAAGGCCGGGACTTCACCACGACCGAACAACGCATCATCCGGCGTCTGCTGAACCTGACGCTGGAAAGCTACGGCAAGTCCTGGGACCCCGTCTATCCCATCGAATTCGAGTACGTGCGCTCGGAGATGCACACCAAGTTCGCCAGCATCACCGGCAACAATGAAGTGGTGGTCGTCACCTCGTTCCACATCGAATTCGGCGCGACCGGCGGCGACCTGAACATCTGCCTGCCCTATTCCATGATTGAGCCGGTGCGCGATCTGCTGACGCGGCCGCTGCAAGAAACCACGATGGAAGAGGTTGACCAGCGCTGGTCGCAGCAGTTGTCGCGCCAGGTGCGCAGCGCCGACATCGACGTGGTGGCGGAGTTCGCGCGCATCCCGTCGTCGATCCGCGAACTGATGCATTTGAAGGTGGGCGACGTCCTTCCCGTGGACGTGCCCCAGACCGTCATTGCCCATGTGGATGGCGTGCCGCTGATGGAATGCGGCTACGGCGTTTTCAATGGCCAGTACGCGCTTCGCGTACAGAACATGTTTACCTACGATACCGATTCAAACGAGGCCCCCGACCATGACTGACAAGAACGAGCCTGGCACCGGCTCGTCCCCGGCCGACGACTGGGCCGACGCGCTCGCCGAACAATCCCGCGCCACCCCGCCCACCCAAGCCGACGGCCTTAAGCCGCAGGACGACTGGGCGGCCGCGATGGCTGAACAAACCGCCTCCACGCCGCCCGAGGCCGCGGCGCCTGCCCCGGCTGCGCCGGCGCCGGCTGCTCCCGCTGCTCCCGCTGCTCCCACCGCCCCCGCCGCACAATCGGCGGCGCAGTCGGTGTTCAAGCCGCTGGCTGGCGCCACGAGCGGCTCCGGCAACGATATCGACCTGATCATGGACGTGCCCGTCCAGTTGACGGTTGAACTGGGACGCACCCGCCTGACCATCAAGAACCTGCTCCAGCTGGGCCAGGGTTCCGTGGTCGAGCTGGACGGCCTGGCCGGCGAGCCGATGGACATCTTCGTCAACGGCTACCTCATCGCCCAAGGCGAAGTCGTGGTCGTCGAAGACAAGTACGGCATCCGCCTGACCGACATCATCACCCCGTCCGAGCGGATCAACCGCTTGAACAACCGCCGCTAGCAGTCCGGCGCCATGACTGAATCCGCCTTGCTGCGCGTCGTCATCGGCCTGGTGCTGGTGGTGGCCGCCATCCTGGCTTCGGCCTGGCTGGCGCGGCGGGCCGGCCTGACCCAACGCGGCGGCGGCAACCTGCTCAAGCAGATCGCCAGCCTGCCCGTCGGTGCGCGCCAAAGCATCGTCGTCGTTGAAATCGACAATACCTGGCTGGTGGTGGGCGTGGGCCCGAACCAGCTCACTACCCTGCACACCCTGCCCGCCGGCCAGATGCCGGAGGGTTCGCCCTTGCCCGCCGCGGCCTTCGCGGCCAAGCTGGGCCAGGCGCTCAAGCGCCGCTAGCGCGACACGCGCATCTTTGCGACACCCATGAGCTTTCTCTCTCGCACGACACTCCTGCCTGCCCGTCCGCGCGCCCTGCCCCTGCTGGCGGCCGCCGCGGTGCTGGGCCTGGCCTTCTTTCCGGCCGGAGTCGTCGCCCAGGCCACGCTGCCCGCCCTGACCGCCACCCCCGGCCCCAACGGCTCCGAGACGTACTCGCTCAGCATGCAGACGATGCTGCTGATGACGTCGCTGTCGTTCCTGCCGGCCGCCTTGCTGATGATGACGGGCTTCACCCGCATCATCATCGTGCTGGGCCTGTTGCGCAGCGCCATGGGCACGGCGATGTCGCCGCCCAACCACGTGCTGATCGGACTGGCGCTGTTCCTGACCTTCTATACGATGTCGCCGGTGTTCGACAAGATCTACGCCGACGCCTACAAGCCCTTGTCCGAAGGGTCGATCCCATTCGAGACCGCCGTGGAACGCGCCGCCGGCCCCCTGCGCACCTTCATGCTGCACCAGACGCGCGAGAACGATCTGTCGCTGTTCGCCAACCTGGCCAAGCAGCCCGCGCTGGAAGATCCGTCGCAAGTGCCCCTGCGCATCCTGGTGCCCGCCTTCATCACCAGCGAATTGAAGACCGCATTCCAGATCGGCTTCACCATCTTCATTCCTTTCCTCATCATCGATCTGGTCGTGGCCAGCGTGCTGATGGCGCTGGGCATGATGATGGTGCCGCCCGTGACCGTGGCGCTGCCGTTCAAGCTGATGCTGTTCGTGCTGGCCGACGGCTGGAACCTGCTGATGGGCTCCCTGGCCCAGAGCTTCTACCAATAACGCCGGAGCAATCGCCATGACCGCTGAAACCGTCATGACCATGGCCTACCAGGCGATGAAGATCGTCCTGGCGATGGCCGGCCCGCTGCTGCTGGTGGTGCTGGTGGTGGGCCTGGTCATCAGCATTTTCCAGGCCGCCACGCAGATCAACGAAATGACGCTGTCGTTCATTCCGAAGCTGCTGGCCATGTGCGGCGTGCTGGTGCTGCTGGGCCCCTGGCTCATCGGCGTCATGGTCGACTACATCCGGCTACTGATCGGCCAGATCCCCATGCTGGTGTCCTGAGCGGCCCGCGCCGCCCGGCCCCGGACGTTTCCCCATGATCGCCTTCACGCTCGAACAGCTCAACGGCTGGATCGGCCAGTTTCTCTGGCCTTTCGTGCGTATCCTGGCGCTGGTCGGCACGGCACCGCTGTTCTCGGAATCCGCCATTCCCGTGAAGGTCAAGGTGGGCCTGTCGTTCATGCTGGCCGTGGCGGTCAGCCCCGCGCTGGACCCCATGCCGCCCGTTTCCCCCGGCTCGTACGCGGGCCTGTGGATGGTGATGCAGCAGGTGCTGATCGGCATCGCCATGGGCTTCACGATGCGCATCGTATTCGCCGCCGTGCAGACGGCGGGTGAATTCGTCGGCTTGCAGATGGGCCTGTCGTTCGCCTCGTTCTTCGACCCCAGCGCCGGCGCCAACACCGCCGTGCTGTCGCGCTTGTTCAACATGGTGGCAATGCTGACGTTCCTGGCGCTGGACGGCCACCTGCTGGTGCTGGCCGCCCTGGTGCGGTCCTTCGACACCTTGCCCGTAGCCACGATCCAACTGCACCAGAATGGCTGGGGCGTGGTGGTGGAATGGGGCAAGACCGTGTTCGTCTCGGGTCTGCTGCTGGCGCTGCCGCTGATCTGCGCACTGCTGACCATCAACCTGGCCATGGGCATCCTGAACCGCGCCGCGCAACAGTTGTCCGTGTTCTCGGTGGGCTTTCCCGTCACGCTCATCATCGGCGTGGTGGTGCTGACCGTGGTGCTGCCGCACTCAGGGCCATTCCTGGAGCATTTGTTCGAATCCGGCCTGGAGGCAATGAGCCGGGTGGTGGATGCGTTGGCGGGGCGGTAGAACGGGTCGCTCACCTATCAAATTCCAGATTCCGGCGGCGTCCAGGGCATTCCGTTTTCATCAGTGCTGAGGAAATCGTCCAACGCCTTCTTGTCGGCAGCGGCTTTCTCGGGGTTGCCGACCTGATCAAAGGCCGATGGCGGTTTGGGCGCGACGGCTCGGTAACGCAGGCGTATTGACGCCAACATGGCGTCCCAAATCTTGCCGGCCTCCCTATCGGACAAGGCCGCGTCCACGCGGGGTGGCGCGGGCGGGCGTTTCCAGGGGGGAATGGCGTGCTTGTCGGGGACGAAGCGCGGGAGGGACCAGCGGACGAGGTCGGGTTGGTAGTCTTCTGCCAAGGTGGGAGGGAGCGCGCCACCACCACGCATGCTGATGTGAATGGACGGCTGTGTGAATCCTGGCGTGTCGCGGTAGCTTTCCGCCAAGAAAAGGAACCGGTGGTGATTGGCGTCGGTGTACCCGAAGGCAAACTGTTCCGCCGGCATGGCGGCAAGGGTTAACTTTCCCGCGCGCAACCTGTTATGCCAGATGCCGGATAGCTGTTTCTTGGCGCGTGCTTGAAGGCCCGTGGATGAGTCTGGCTGCAGGGCGGTAATGCGGGCCTCCAAATTAATGTTGGACCCCGATATGTAAAACTCCAGCATGCCGATTTCCTGGTCATGATGTTCGCGGATGATGATGGGACCGAGCCCAAAACCAGGTCCGGCACTCTGCGGGTCGGTGATCTTAGAGATGGTCTTGGCCAAGGCTTGGATGCGGGCTTCGACGGGCGCCATGACGTTCTTGTATGAATGGGCTTTGATCAGGACGTAAACGTCGTCGACAAGAAGATGCAGTTCATGGGTGTGATAGTTTTTCTGCTCTGGATTGCGAAAAAAACGCAGCAGGGTTTGTGTTGGATTTAGGCTGATCTGAGCGAGCAACATAGAGCCGCCTGAATCATGAGCGACCTGCTGGATCTGCGACGACCTGTCGTTTACTACGCTGGTAAAGCGCTCAGGGGATACATCCATACCTAGCACTCTGACTTCGACGGTCGTGAAATTGGTATCCAATCCGTAATACAACGTGACGTCGCTGCCTGTGCTGTACCGCCAGTTCGAAGGCAAGTCGATCAAGTGTCGGCCGAATGCCCAGGTGCGGATGTCTGTGGTTGCGTTGGTCACAGGGGTGTCCTTGTGTTGTAGGAGCAGGATGCTGCCGGCGACGAGGGCAGCAAGCGCAATTGCGGCGGCAACAACGCGGGTTTTCATGATGACTTCCTCGCCTGGGCCGCTAGTTTCAGGATCCACTGCAACGTGATCTGCTGGACCAATTCATTTCGGAATGGACCTTCATGTTCGAACCCCTGCATTTCGAGTTGTTCTTTCACTTGGCCGCGCTTGGCCTGGTCAATCGGTGCGCGACCTGAACTGATGGGGACCGTGCCGTCCCCAATGCCGTCCTGCATTTCGCAGTGCAGCTCCCAATCGCTGTATTGCAGTTTTCCCGGCGGGAAAGTGGCGTCGAGATACCGTAGCGAGGGGGACGCCACGCGGCTTTGTCCTCTTGCATAAAGCGGCGTGCGACCATCGTGCTGAATATCCGAGTTTCGGGCCTCGAGAAGGGCTTCGATCGGGATAGGTGGCTGTGTGGTGTGTGCTGGGCGCAACCCCGGGCGTATCGTCCATCGAATGGATTCGAAGCTCGCGAAATTGGTATCCGACCCGTAGAACACGAAGGTATGTGGGTGGTAATAGGTCTTTAGGGCTTCGTGAAAGTCCTTCGCGTTTCCAATTGCTTGCTCATAGTCGTGCCATTCGATAGCGGTCCCGCCTTTTGGCGCCAGCCATTCTTCTTTGATGAGCCCCCACCACCGATATCTCTCGAGATAGATCGTTTCATACGGGCATTGCGAAGGGGACGGGATTGCCGGCATTGCGGGAGTGGTGCGCGATTGTTCCTCGCGTAATAGCTTCAGCCATCCCGGTGAATATCGCTGCGTCGGCAGCAATTGCAACGCACCAGGCGACTGAGCAAAAACTGCCGTCATTTCCTGCCCGCTGCCGCCGATCACAAGCGAGGTTCCGTAGTCCTCATCTCGCATGCCAACTTTGCAACGCCTGTAGGCTACCGGGGCGCCGTTGGTTGGCATGACGCCGTGGATAATTCCGCAGATTGCGGTCTCCATGCCGGGCAGGGTCGCGCACATTCGGGCAATCAGGCCGCCCATTGAGTGCGTCACCAACAGCACCTGCGTACAGCGATCTCCATACTGCTCCAGCAGGGTTTCTATGCGTTCCTTGAGTTTCTTGGCGGAATCGGTATTTGAAGCCAGCCAGTTATACCCAAACGCATGCACTGGCATATTGAACCGTGCGCCGGCCAGCAGATCGTCCGTGGTTAACGGTTTTACGCGTCCATCGCTTCCGTTTCGATCCAGCCCGTTCAACCCGGGCATAAAAACATCCACGCCCGGCTTAAGGCGTCGATACGTTGCTGTTGGATCCTCCCAGTGCTTGTCCTCCAATTCAAGCGCATAGTTTTCGTGGCGAGGAACTGTGGGGGAGTTCAGGGCATACTCCAACCACCGCAGGAAGCGTTCGTAGCTAGTCTGCCCAACCTCTCCCCAACCTCGTTCCCGATAACGGTCCCTAAGGGCAGCTTTGCGGGCGGCGGGTAGTAGTTGTCCGTTCTCTTGCACCATTCCTAGCGGAACGTCGGGGACCGCGCCTTGGTCATCGACTTCTACACGTTCGGGATGCAAGCGTCTCTGACGAAAGCCCGCCTCTTTAGTGATCCACTGGGCTAGCAAGTGAGTCGGCAACCCCAGCGCTCCGTAGTCGAGGGTCCACACCGGTTCGGATTCTTGGTCGAGGTGCTTGGAAACCGACCGTAAATTACTCCCCATCACCCCTGGAATGAATATCACCGGCAGGATCAGATCCGGCCCGATACGTAGTTGAACCGGGTCGGTGATCTTGCAATCCGTCAGCGTCCAGGTGAAGCACTGTTGACCCCGGGCGTCGTAGTGAAACGGCGCCACGCGCTCGGTCGGCGGGTCTTTCTCAGGTTTGATGTCAGTCATTTCTTATCGCCTTTCCATTCGATATAAACGCCGTCCATGCGCATGTCTTTTTGCATGGTCAGAAAACCCTCGCTATCCGTACGGCCGGTCACTTGGGAGCCGTCGTTGCGCCATAGGGTGTATTCGGCATTGCGAGCGAGGGAGCCGTCGGCGAGCGTGGCCTGGAATCGGTCGTTGAAAGGCGTTGCCTCCCAGGTGTTGAATTCAATCGATGCGCTGTTTGGCCCCACAAAGTTGTGCTGTGCCGCCTTCACCGTCAGCTTGCCCGGCATGCCGAGTTCAATATTCCCGTCGGCCATCTTGATGTACGCGCCGCCGCAGAGCAGCGTGATGTGCTTGTCGGCGGCGATCAGCACATGCTGTTTGCTGGAGGTGATTTCGGCGCTTTGGTCGGCCTGGATGCGGATGGCGTTGTGTTGCGCTTGCAGCAGCAGTTCGCCTTGGTGGGCGATGTGGCGCAGGTTGCCGCTTTGCGAGAACAGGCCCAGGTCGCCGCCTGCGTTGATGACTACCTTTTCACCGGCGCTGATCTGCTGGTGTTGCTGGGCGATGCTGTCGATGTGGGCGCCTGCCGTCATCACGATGCTGGCGGGGGTGGCGGCGGCGATGCCGGCTGGCGCGCTTAGACCCATCGCGCCGGCATCGCCTTGGCCGGTGCCCTCGGGCTGATTGTTGGTGCCGTGGCCCAGGTCGCGTACCGCTTCAGTCAAAGACTGCTGGGGCTGGGCGTCGTGGGTCACGCCTTCGTGGGTGGCGGCGTAGTCGCCAAGATTACGGGCCAGTTCTAGCGCCGATTCCAATGCCGCAACGATATCGGATCGGTCCAATTGCCCGCCCTTGGCTTGCAACTGCGCTTCGGTACTTAACAGCAAGCCCTTTGCCGCACGCAATGCGCCGTGTTCATCCGTACGCAATTCAAACCCTTCGCCGCGTGGCTCTCCGCCACCTGGACGCGGATGCGTCAGATAGCCCAGATGCAACTGCGTATCGCCGTGCTCGCTCATCAAGGCTGCGCTGATCTGTGCCGACGTGTCGTCCAGGCGCAGTTCATTGGCGCGGTTGCCCTTGTGCTCCTTGCTTTTGATCGTGTTCAGGATGTTGTGGCGCGGCAGTTCATACGGCGGCAGGTTGGTGGCGCGAAAGGTTCTCCCGATGACCAAAGGTTGGTCTGGATCACCATTTGCGAATTGCACGATGACTTCTTGGCCGATGCGGGGGATAGCCATGTGCCCCCACAGCGCGCCGGCCCAGTTCTGCGAGACGCGGATCCAGCAGGAGCTGTGTTCATCATTGCGACCCAGCCGGTCCCAGGGGAACTGCACCTTCACACGGCCCCAGGCGTCGCAATAGATTTCTTCATTTGGAGGGCCGACGACGGTGGCCATCTGCGGACCATCGAGGCGGGGTTTGGGTTGGGGCTCGGGCTTCCAGTCGACTTTGTCGGGCACAAGTTCGGCGGTGTAGTGGTAGTGCGTGCCTTGTTCGGAACCCGC
>NZ_JBCGCS010000060.1:0-2468 GCF_038594925.1 Achromobacter sp. JD-1
TTGTTGGTTTGCACTGAAAACTGACCCAGCGTTTGCATCGAAAACTGACCCAGCCCTAATTTGATTGGGTCAGGGTTGCTACAGATTTGGCTGTTTTACGCTCCTTTTTGGGCTGTGTGCTGCTGTTTTTGAATCGGTAGCTGTCGTTGCCGGTCTCGACGATATGGCAGTGGTGGGTGAGTCGGTCGAGCAACGCAGTCGTCATTTTTGCGTCCCCAAATATGTTTGCCCATTCAGCGAAGCTGAGATTGGTGGTGATGATGAGGCTGGTGTGCTCGTAGAGCTTGCTGATGAGGTGGAACAGCAGCGCGCCGCCGGCTTGGCTGAATGGCAGATACCCGAGTTCGTCGAGAATAACGACGTGCGAGTGCATGAGCCGGTGGGCGAGGTGTCCAGCTTTGCCGGCCTGCTTCTCGAGTTCCAACGTATTCACCAACTCGATCGTGGAGAAGAAGCGAACTCGGCGACGCAGGTGTTCGATGGCGTGAACCGCGAAGGCCGTCGCCAGATGCGTCTTGCCGGTGCCAGGGCCGCCAACTAATACGACATTGTGAGCGGGTTCGATGAACTCGCCGCGGTGCAGTTGCCGAACGAGGGCTTCGTTGACCTCGCTGCATCCGAAGTCAAAGCCTTGTAAGTCTCGATATGCTGGGAACTTGGCCACCTTCATCTGATAGGCAATAGATCGCACCTCTCGCTCGGTAAGCTCGGCCCGTAGAAGCTGGCTCAAGATGGGAGAACAGCTCTGGTATGCCGGAGAGTCTTGCTGCACGAGGTCGGTGAGCGCTTGAGCCATACCGTGCAGCTTGAGCGCCTTCAAGCGCTCGATCATGAGTTCATGCTGCATGACGTGGCTCCTGAGTGCGGAGGGTATCGTAGCGGCCGACGTTCGCCTCGGGTTCGACTGTGAGCGAGAGCGCTTGGGGCGCCGTCAGCGGCGGTAGCGGTGTGCCGTCGAGCAGTCGGCTCAATATGTTGAGAATGGTTTGCTTAGATGGCGTACCGGCCTCCAGCGCTAAGGTCACTGCGGCGAGGACCAGTTGCTCGTCATGCAACAAGACCAACGACAGGATCTCCACCATCTCTCTATCCCCGCCAGCGTGAGGCAGAAGCAGTGCCTGAAGTTGGCGAAATGCTTCCGGCAACGCCGTGAACGGCGCCCCATTGCGCAGCGCGCCAGGCTTGCGTTGCAGCACGGCGAGATAATGCCGCCAGTCGTAGAAAGTGGCACCACGGTCATGGCGCCGGTTGATGTGGCGAGGATGCTGCGCGATGACGTGACCTTCGGCGACGACAACGAGGCGATCCGCATAGACCCGCAAACTCACGGGCAGGTTGGCGTAGGAAGCGGGGACGCTATAGCGGTCACGCTCGAAGGCGATCAAGCATGTGGGGGAAACGCGCTTGGTGTGTTCCACAAAGCCGTCGAACGGCTGGCCAACAGGCATCAGAAATGGGCGTTCCTCGGACCATATCTGCCAGATGCTCTGGTCACATGCCGGATGGCGTATCTGTTGCCACAGCCTGACGCACTCGTCGGCCAACCAGTCGTTAAGCGCTTCCAAGCTCGAAAAGTGGGGCAGGCGTTGCCAGATCCGCCTCCGGCTATCCTGCACGTTCTTCTCGATCTGTCCCTTCTCCCAGCCTGACGCGGGGTTGCAGAACTGCGCATCAAACAAATAGTGGCTGACCATGCTGGAGAATCTGGCGTTGACCTCGCGCGACTTGCCGCGGCCGACTCTATCCACAGCGGTCTTCATGTTGTCGTAGATACCTCGACGCGGGATGCCTCCCCAAGCCACAAAAGCATGATGGTGAGCATCGAACAGCATCTCATGCGTCTGGAGCCAATAGGCGCGCAGGAAGAAGGCGCGACTGTGGCAAAGCTTGAACTGCGCGATCTGGAGCTTGGTGCGCTCGCCGTTGATCACCGCACTGTCCTCGCTCCAGTCAAACTGAAAGGCGTCGCCAGGTGGGAACGTCAATGGCACGAATGTGCCCCGTCCTGAAGTCTGAGAGCGCTCCTGTTGTTCCTGTCGCCATCGCCGCGCGAAAGCAGCGACACGGTCGTAAGAGCCCGTATAGCCTAGTGAGCAGAGATCCTGGTGCAGCTGCAATAGCGAGCGTCGCTGCTTGCGTGTGCGGTTGGCCTCGGCCTTGAGCCATGCCGAGAGCTTCTCCGCATAGCCGTCTAGAACGGTAGGCCCAGCCGCACGGCTGTAGGTTGGTTCAATGGTGCCCGAGCGCAGATAGCGTCGCACCGTGTTGCGCGATATGCCAAGTCGCTTGGCAATCTCTCGTAAAGAGACATGATCACGCAAGTGCCAACGGCGAATAATGCTGAGAAGAGCCACGTCGATCACTCCTGTCTCCTGCACGGGTACCGAGCAGGATAGTGTTCACGAGGTGGGTCAGAATTAGATGCAAATCAAACGTAAAAGTGGGTCAACTCTGCCTGCAAATCAACA
>NZ_JBCGCS010000061.1:0-2415 GCF_038594925.1 Achromobacter sp. JD-1
CGTAAGCGCCTGCTGAACACACCCTTGACGGTTCTGCTTATGCAGCAGGTTGCCACCGATGCGGCAGCAGCTCAGCGATCTGGCTGTTTTTCTGCGTGGGCAGGCGCGTGAGCACGTCCTTCAGATAGGCGTACGGGTCGTGCCCATTGAGCCGCGCCGACTGGATCAGGCTCATGATGGCGGCCGCACGCTGCCCGCCGCGCAGCGAGCCTGCGAACAACCAGTTCGAGCGCCCGATCGCCCAGGGCCGGATCTGGTTCTCCACCCAGTTGTTGTCGATCGGTGCATCGCCATCATCAAGATAGCGCGTGAGCGCCTCCCAGCGCTTGAGGCTGTAGTCGATGGCGCGTGCGGTACCCGAGCCATCGGGCACGCGCTGGCGCTGCGCGATCAGCCATCGATGCAAGGTCTCGGCGATCGGCCTGGCGCGATCCTGACGTATCCGCCTGCGCTCGTCGGCAGGCAGGTCGGCTACGTCCCGCTCTACGCCGTAGAGCGCGCCGAACAGATCCAGTGCCTCTCCGGCGATCTGGCTCTGGTGGCTCGCATGCAGGTCATGGAACTTGCGCCTGGCGTGCGCCATGCAGCCAAGTTCCTTGATGCCGGCAGCGAAGCCGGCCTTGTAGCCCACATAATCGTCGGTCACCAGTTTGCCGCGCCAATCTTGCAGGAACGTGCGGCAGTGCTCACCGGCCCGGCTTGGCGCGAAGTCGTAGAGCACTGCACGCAGGCTGTCGAACGAGGTCGGTGTGTATGCCCACAAGTAGGCCCGGTGCGTCTTGCCCGCGCCCGGATTGAGCATCTGCACTGGCGTCTCGTCGGCATGCAGCACGGGTTTGCCCAGCACCTCGGCCTTGAGCGCATCGACCAGCGGCTGCAACCGCAGCCCGCATACGCCGACCCACTCGCCCAGCGTCGAGCGCGGCAGCGCCAGAGCGGCGCGCGCAAAGATGCCTTCCTGGCGGTATAGCGGCAGGTGGTCGGCGAACTTGGCCACCAGCACCTGCGCCAGAAGTCCCGCCGTCGGGATGCCCTTGTCGATGACCTGCGCGGGGACCGGCGCCTGCGTGAGCGTCTCGCAGTGCTCGCACACCCATTTGCCGCGGATGTGACGTTCGACCGTAAAGACGCCCGGCAGGTAATCCAGCTTCTCGCTGACGTCCTCGCCGATGCGCTTCAAGCCGCAGCCGCAGCGGCACGTCGTGGACGCCGGTTCGTGATGGATGTCGGTGCGCGGCAGTTCGGGCGGCAACCGCATGCGGCGCGGCGCTTGCGGCGGCGCAGGCTTGGCGGATATCGCCTCGCGCAGCGCGTTGACTTCCTCTTCGATGGCCGCCATGTCGGCATCCATCGTTTCTTCCAGAAGGCTTGCCTGCGCAGGGTTCAGTTGCTCGCTGCGCTTGCCGTAACGCCAGCGCTTGTACAGCGCCAGCTCCTGCATGAGCTGGTCGATGTGCGTCTGTTTGAAGTGCAGTACGCGATCCCGCTCGGCAACCACCGCATCGTGCGCCGCTATCTGGGCGTCACGCGCGGCCACCTCGCCCATCAGGCGTTCGGCCAACGCGCGCAGTTGCTGTGCGTCGAGGTGATCCAGGGATGCGGTACTCATGGCCCACAGTATGCCGCAGGGCTCCCCGCGGCGATATTGGCGTCTTGCCGGATTGTCCGGCGCTACAACACCGAGATCGCGCCTGCCGCGCCCACATGCTGCCAAGGCAGGCCCAGCACCAGCGCCTGCCACTGCTCACTGTCGACCGCGACGTGGGGGCCGCGCAGCGCATCGGCCCACACGAACTTACCGCGGTTCAGCCGGCGCGCGGCCAGCCACACGCCGATCCCGTCATGTACCAGCACCTTCATGCGGTTGGCGCGCCGGTTTGCGAAGCAATAGGCGTGGTGCGGACGGGCCGAACCGAACACGGCCACCACCCGGGCCAGTGCCGTCTCGGTGCCGGCGCGCATGTCCAGCGGCTCGGTGGCCAGCCAGATCGCATCGACACGGATCACCGCAGCCACTCGCGTAGCCACGCCACACATGCGCCCGCTTCACTCACGGGCCATTGCACCGTCGCTTGCGCGGGACCGCGCGACAAGCGAATCTCGATGTGACGGCCTGACGAGGGCACCGCAGGCAACGCGACCGGCACGAACGCCGGCGCTACAGGGGCCTGCCGTTCGGCCTGGCGAATCCACTTATGCACCAGGTTCGCGTTCACGCCGTGTGACAGCGCCACGCCGGCAATGGAGGTTTCTGGCTGGCCGCACTGGGCCACGATCTGGGCCTTCAGCGCCTTCGGATAAGACCGACGCTTAGGAACCGGCGCTAATTCTGTCTTCGACATGGTGTCCACCTAAAAGTGGTGGACACTATCGAGGACAACGCACGCGCTCAATATGTGTTCGCCAGGCGCTTAC
>NZ_JBCGCS010000062.1:0-2294 GCF_038594925.1 Achromobacter sp. JD-1
ATACAATATTTGCCCATGCTGCGGGACGGAGTTTGGGTATGATGACTCTACAGCTGCTCATTCCCATTTACGGGAAATGTGGGTTTCTGAGGGAATGCAATGGTGGAGCAAGCATCAATTAAAACCTAATGATTGGGACCCGGTCAGGCAGTTAAAAAGTAGTTAAATGTTTTATTTGTTGTTGCTCAAGGCGCAGGCGAAATTACTGGTTTCGCTAGAAATTCCTCAATCGCTGATGGCCCCCTGAGTTATGGCGCCGTGCAGACCGGCGTGCGTATGTCGGATGCCGTGCGCAATACGGACAACGCTGCGTTCGCGCAGAACACGGACAGCAAGAGCAGTAGTGCCAGCATCGGCATCGGCTATTCTGACCTGCTCTGAGAAATTCGTACAAGTAGGTATTTGAGAAAATAGCTTCCAATGCGAGAAGGAAGCGAGATGAAGAAGGCAAGGTATAGCGAAGAGCAGATTGTGCGGATTCTGCGCGAGGCCGACCGGGACCCGGTGGCCGAGGTGGCCAAGCGGCATGGGGTGAGCGAGCAGAGCATTTACGGCTGGCGCAACGCTGAGGCGGTCAGTATGGTTCTTCATACTGAAATCGCCGCCGATCTTCAGTAGAGATACGGCGTAAGTTCCGAGACGGCCGTAAGGCTTGTGGCGGCTGCGAGCGCGGTGGCTGGGTCGATTAAGGGTGTAAAAGCGACAGATGTTGTAGGCGGAGTGCCTCAGATCACCCTTAATCGTCAAAGTGACGTTGCGTTTGAGCGCCAAGTGACAGAGGCATTAGGGCATGTTGGTGGGGTGAAGAATACTAATCCGGTAACTGTTCAGCTGCCTAACGGCGCGCAGGTAACAACAATTCCTGATCTGTGGGGGACAAACGTCGGGGGGCTTTTGGAGGTTAAAAATGTCCAGAACCTTTCAATGTCTAACCAGTTGCGGGCACAGATTCAAGTTGCAACTGCAATAGGTCAGCCGTTGAATCTTGTTGTGAGTCCTAGGACAAATAATATTTCTAGAGAACTTTTGCGCCAAGTCAGAGGTACTGGTGGTGATGTATTCAGATATAACCCTACTACCGGTGACTTGACGAAGTTTTGATGGCTTATGAAATCATATATACAAATAGCGATTCGAACAAAATCTGAGACCATTGATTGGGGTGTTGGCGAAAAGCTTATTGATTCGTTGAACGTGAGCGGAGGGTGGCTGCATCCTGAACAGGTATCACACAATGCGGATAAGTTCACGGAGCTTTTTTTGGGAAAGAGTTCGTGTGAAAATATTTGGGCTTCTAAAGCTTCATTGCGCCTTAATGGAGTTTTGTCCGATTTTTACCAAGACTTTTCGTGGCGAAGAAAGAAGGCTATAAAATCGTCTGGCAGTGTTGTTCACTCATCTCGAAATAATCGAGGGCAAGTAGTTCCTGGGACTATTTCCTTAAAGGCTGACTATAGCGATAAGGTTGATTGGTATTCACTCTTCAAAGTGTGGTGTGAAATTTTCTCTCCTCAGCTCGGTATGGTGCATTTATTTACTAGTCCCGAGCTGGCTCCTGCTGATAAGAATGGTAGCTTCCAAATCGGTTCATTCAATGCTGCATTAAAACCAGACATTCCGAATGTGGGGTGGGGTATGTTCTACGGAGACGAATTTGCCCGAGAGGTCAACGTCGATAAAGTCGCCGCGGCAGGTTTTCGTATTGAGGAACTAGGGGGCGGTTACTTGGTGAGGGTTACAGAAAATATCAGCGACGTTGCAAACGAGTTTTCGTCGTTTTCTAAAAGCCGTGCTGAGCTTCGGAATTTATTTCCAGAGGGGTTTTTTTTAATTAATAACGAACCTTTAGTTTGAGTTGGCCAGCAGCGACCCCGCACCGGTGCTGTTTCAGCTTTTACTCATCGTGAACGTTGGGTTGATTTTGGCCGCCTCCCACGGTGGTTGCAGAATCTCAAGCGTAGAGATTTTGATAATGGCCAAGGTTCTTTCGGCATAGATCATCGCACCTAACGTAAGCAACGATATGGTCGACCTATATTTCCGATGGTTGGACTCGTAGGTCGGCCGTAGTTCGTCCAGCGCCTTCGGTTCGACGGTCGCGGCCGGCAAAGACCTGACCATCGTCGCCCAAGGAGCCGGCAAGGACTCGGACATCACCGTCACGGGCTCGAACCTGTCGGCGGGTAATAACGCGGTGCTCAAGGCTGAAGGCGACATTGTAATGACCCAGCAGAACCTGCTCAGGTTAAGCGGCTAATGCAAATGCCTCAGCCGGGGTCTTCATGCCGAGCGCC
>NZ_JBCGCS010000063.1:0-2227 GCF_038594925.1 Achromobacter sp. JD-1
AGCTGCTCGATCAGAACGACGAGCTGCGCGCTTTCCTGCAACATGTCGCGGTACAGAAGCTCCATTCTGCTGCGGGGGATGACGGACGAAGTGGCGGGGCTTTCGGGCGGTGTGGCGGTCACAGTGTCTCCTAGAGGAAGAGAGCGCCGAACGCCTTGTCCAGCTGCCGGTCAACCGGACGCGCCAGCGACTGCAGGGCGTGCATGTCGCTGAGATGACTGACGAGCTTCACGTCGTCACGATCAGCTTGGCGCAACTCTTGGCGGTAGTCGCGCGGGTCGGCGAGGATCTCTTTGATCGTGGTGCGCTTGTTGGCCAGCAGATCGAACACCTCGTTCTCAAAAATCGCAGCCTCAGGATTGGCGCGGAAATCGCCGGACTGCAGGGCGTATCCGAAGATGGCGGCGAACTCCTCGCGCACGTCGGAATCGACGCGATTGAAGAGCACGCGTACCCGGTCCGCCGGCACACCCATCTGCGCGAGAACCTGAATCGTTTTGATCGTTTCCCGCTGCGCCTTACCGGAAGTGACCACGGGCAGCACGTAGTAGTCAATCTCGAGATGCGCCTGGTCATACTTCACCAGCTCGGCCAGGAAGTCCTCGATGTTGGAGGCGCCGACGTCGACGATCGCAGCTTCTGCCATCAACAGCTTGCGAAAAAGGCGGCCGAATTGCCCGCCACGCATCTGTTCGACATCCAGCCCCAGATCGGCTGCGCTTTCGTTGGTCGATTCGACGGCGATGATTTCGGCTTCCGGAATGCGGGGCGCCAGCAGGTGGCTGGTCGTGACGGTCTTGCCGACAGAGCCGGAATAGTTGACGGTTGCGATCTTCATACGAGAGTTCCTATTTTCTTCGACCGACTTCGGCCAGTTCATTGAGATCAATGTGATCTGAGGTTTTGCGAAGCCGCACAAGGTCGGCCTTGCTTGTAATCGTTGGCGGGACTGCGGGATGTGCAGGGGGATTGGAGGGCGGCGTGGCGCCGGAGTCAGGTAGCGGTGGAGGGTTCGTCGCGACCGGGTTGGCGGATGGCGGGCCGACCTGACGCTTCCGCCAACGGAGAAGGGCCTGGCGGACAGACTCGGCCTTCAGCGCGTGCCCTTCCATGGCGAGAGCCTCCGCCATCTCGCTATACGGAACGCCCTGTCTTTGCAACGCATCCAGCGTCGGCAGCAATGCTCGAATCCTGGCTTTTCGGCTCGTGGTCCCCAGGTTGTTTAGCCGCTGAACTGTGGTGGGCTGAACGCCGTACTGCGATGTGTTTTTCTTTTCCATGGGAAGTCGTTACACCATTTTCGGTTATCGGCCGGCTTGTCTAACGTTCGAGGGCGCCCGAGGTTTTCTCCGCGCTCGCCTTCTGCAACGCGGCCGCTTCGAGCGCGAGGGCGTCGACCTGGCGCACAAGGCCTACCTTGCCGCACGGGTAGCTGATCTCCACTTCCTTGCCCACGTATTGCTGGGGGTTAGAGATCGCCAACGTGCTGATCCTGTGGGCGATTGCAGTGTTTAGAACGCCCCTTTGATAGGCGGTATCGCCCTCGATGGATACGATCTGACCGCGACAAGTCGCACCGATGATGGGCGCCTGTACAAGTTCGGTTCCGGTTTCGAGGCGTTCGGCTGCACCGAGCGTCAGATCTGCGGCTGCGCCGTAATCCCGCAGGAGCTGTGCGGCTCGGTCGGTGGACATGACGGAGTAGGACCAGCCTTCGGCGTCCCGAGAATCATCGACCACGTATTCCTTGACGAGTGCCTCGCCCAGCTGGTCGACGGCAAGCACCGTGATGCTGGACCGATAGGCTGGGTCTTGCGGCGCGGGGTTCCAGAACTCGGCACGCGCCTGCTCGGGCACACTGCCCTTCAGCGCCGTGTGCGTCTCGAGAAGTGGATGGTCGTAGAAGCGTTCCGTGTCGATGTCGCGCACGGATTTGCCGTCCCAGCGCTTGAGTCCCTTGGCCGCGGCGCGTTCGAGGTCGTCGTGATACGAGTCGGACGACAAGTCGTGGGATGCAGCGGCGCCCTCGACCGAGGGGGCATGTACGAATCGCTCGCCGGTGCTGATGACCGTGATTTCGACCGGCTTGCGGTCGGCACTGGCGGCGAGGGTGCGCGGGCCGTTTGAAACGGGCGCGTGATCGTGCCGGCCAGGGCGAAATAGCGCCTGGACTTTGGTTTTCCAGTCGGAGATTTTCATGAGATTTCCTCGGGTGTGTGATGGTGCG
>NZ_JBCGCS010000064.1:0-2227 GCF_038594925.1 Achromobacter sp. JD-1
AGTCTAGCCAGTCTCGGCGGGATCGCGAACTGGATCGACCAGTCGGTGACTAAGATGCTAACGAGCGTCATCACGCCGTTGGTCGCATCCGTCACCGCCAAGCTATTGCCGTTCGTGTCCGTTTCTTTGTCCGTCGCGCTGGTCTGGTACGGGTGGCTCATCTGCTCGGGCGCCATTCAAACTCCGGTCCTCCATGCGTGTCGGCGTGTCGTCAATATTGCAATCATCGTGAGCATTGCCAGCGCAAATGGGCTGTACCAAAAGGAGATTGTCGGCGTGATGCTGGACTTACCGACCTCTGTGGCTCAGCTGTTCACAGGCACCGTCAAAACTCCATCCGAAATGATGGACGACGCGGCGAACAACGGCGCAGAAATCGGCACACGGTTGCAGGAGCGCGCACCGAGCGGTCTCAAGAAAATCGCGCAGGCCTTTGTATTTGTGGTTGTCTCGGTCATCATCACCATTATCTCAGCGGTCATGAGCGCGGTCGGGATGCTAGTGCTGATCACGGTAAAAGTCGGGATGGGCTTAGTCGTCGTACTAGGACCGCTTTGCATATTGGCGCTGCTGTTCGACCAAACGAAGGACTTCTTCAAAGCGTGGGTAGGTCAGGCTGTCTACTATGCCATCTATGCCGGTCTTTTCATGGTGGTGTTCATGTTCATCATGGGAATGTTCGGTATGTTGCAACAAGGCTTGATTGATCTAACAAAGGCAGACCAGATCAATATTTTCTCCATGCTTACTGCGATTGTTTTCTTCATGATGTGTTCAAAATTCATGCTAGAACAGGTTTCCGTAGTTGCCACTAAGATAAGCGGAGGCGGCAGTGGAGGCGGGATTTCAGTTCCCTTCGTTGGGAAGATTGGCTAAAATTGATGGCCGAATAGCCGTCCTCCCTGACAAGCACTAAAAATCGCGAGGATTAAGATGGATCCGTTGAAGCCGCTGGGAAAGGCCCTTTCTCAGAACCCCTTGCTGGGCAATGACGTGCCGTTATCTGCTCCGCCCGCCGTTGCCCCCGAGCAGCCGATTTCTGCATTCCAATGGATGAGTCTAGCTAAGGCGACGTGGACTTGGATTCTGCGGCCCGTCTGGTACTTGTGCTTCCAATGGCCCGCGCAGCTGTTGGGCATGGGTATGGCCACACCAAAAGGTGGGCGCGACGACAGACGTTCGAATTGGCAGAGAGACCATGAACGCCAATTGCACGAAAACAGGATTGCCGAATGGAGACGCAACACTAGCCAAGATTGACTCGGCAGATCTGTCGTTGGCCTCCGGCCCGCCGACACCTTAGTATTTGAAGCACAGGGCACAGCAATCGCTGTGCCTTTCTTATTGCGCTGCGTATTAGCCAGCGCCGTCTGATTTAAATCCCCTAGTCTCTTCGGAGAACCGATGAAGCACGCCATTCTGGCCGCGCTCGCCGCGGCACGCACTTTCATGCCCGTACGAAACGTGCGGCCCCATCATCTCGCTCGGGAATTGGAGGACCGACATGTCCTTTGAAGACCCCAAGCTTTCGCTTCAGCAAGAGCTGGACAGAAACCGGAGCCTGGACCAGGACTTCCTCACGGAGATCCTTTCCTCCAGATCAAAAGCATGGCGCGTTGCAGTAGGCGCATTTGTGCTGGCGTTCCTGGCGGTCGGCGCCCTGGCCTCACTGATGCTGAGCTACACGCCCCAGCCGCCTTACGTCGTGCGCGTCAACGATGCGACAGGTGAAGTCGAAAACGTATCCCAGCTCGGCGACGCACAGGAGGACTATGGCCCTCGGATCGCGCGCTACTTCGTCACTCAGTACGTGTTGTCCTGCGAAGGCTACGACTGGCGCACCCTGCAAAACATGTACGACCGCTGTGGCCTGTTCAGCTCGCCGGACGTGCAACAGCAGTACCACGCCAAGTTTGAAGACGACCCCAGGACTGGCCGTGAAGCCCTCGACAAGAAGTACGGCGAACACACCCGCCTGGTCATCAACGTACGGTCGATCACTCCGGGACCCAACCAGACCGCTACGGTCCGATTCACGCGCAGCGAGATGGGCCCCCAGCGCTCGCCAAACAGTGAGCAATTCATCGCCACCATCGCCTACAGGTTTGTCAACGCGCCGATGTCGGAAAGCGTCATTCGCGACAACCCGCTGGGCTTTCAAGTCATTTCCTACTCGACCGCTGTCGAAACGCTGAGGTAATCGTCATGCAAAAAGCACAGATCAACG
>NZ_JBCGCS010000065.1:0-2212 GCF_038594925.1 Achromobacter sp. JD-1
AGTCTGGCCAGTCTTGGCGGGATCGCGAACTGGATCGACCAGTCGGTGACTAAGATGCTAACGAGCGTCATCACGCCAATGGTCGCGTCCATCACCGCGAAGCTATTGCCGTTCGTGTCCGTTTCTCTGTCCGTCGCGCTGGTCTGGTACGGGTGGCTTATCTGCTCGGGCGCCATTCAAACTCCGGTCCTCCACGCATGTCGACGAGTTGTCAATATAGCGATCATCGTAAGCATCGCGAGCGCGAATGGCCTGTACCAACAGCAGATTGTCGGTGTGATGCTCGACTTGCCCACCTCCGTGGCTCAGCTGTTCACGGGAACCGTCAAAACCCCATCCGAAATGATGGACGACGCGGCGAACAATGGCGCAGAAATCGGCACACGGTTGCAGGAGCGCGCACCAAGCGGTCTGAAGAAAATCGCGCAGGCCTTTGTCTTCGTAGTTGTCTCGGTCATCATCACCATTATCTCAGCGGTCATGAGCGCGATCGGTATGCTAGTGCTGATCACGGTAAAAGTTGGGATGGGCTTAGTCGTCGTACTCGGCCCGCTCTGCATCTTGGCCTTGCTCTTCGATACAACCAAGCAGTTCTTCAATAGTTGGCTGTCGCAGGCCATTTACTACGCGATTTATGCTGGCCTCTTTATGGTCGTTTTTATGTTCATCATGGGCATGTTCGGAATGCTCCAACAAGGTTTGATTGATCTGACCAAGGCGGACCAGATCAATATTTTTTCCATGCTAACGGCGATTGTATTTTTTATGATGTGCTCAAAGTTTATGTTGGAGCAGGTGTCTGTCGTTGCGTCCAAAGTAACGGGCGCCGGGTCCGGCGGAGGAATCTCTGTTCCTTTCGTCGGCAAGATTGGCTAAGATAGCCTGACACGCCATCCCTTCTACCAATTATTAGAATGAGGATCTAGATGGAACCCTTAAAGCCGCTTGGCAAAGCACTTTCTCAGAACCAATTGATGGGGCCTGATGTCCCCTTGTCGAGCGCCGTTTCCTCAGAGCAACCGATCTCCGCCTTTCAATGGATAAGCCTGGCCAAGGCGACGTGGACTTGGATACTCCGTCCGCTCTGGTATCTGTGCTTCAAGTGGCCGTCTCAATTGTTCCTGCTTGGGATGTCCACGCCGAGCTCGAAGAGCGATCGGGATTGGCGCAAAGAGCATCTCCGCGAACAGGGCGAGCGAATGACCGAGGCCATGACGCGAGACATGCGACAAGGGCGTTAACCCCGTCCCAAGCGTCAACATTAGGCTGGCCGGCTCTCCACACGGCCCGGACCCCGTTAAAGGCACAGCAATCGCTGTGCCTTTCTCATTGCGCTGCACATTAGTCAGCCGTCTCTGAATTAAATCCCCTCATCTCCTCGGAGAACCCATGAAGCTCGCCATTTCGGCCGCGCTCGCCGCGGCTCGCCCATTTGCGCCCGCACGAAACGTACGGCCCCTTAATCTCGTTCGGCAATCGGAGGACCAACATGTCCTTTGAAGACCCGAAGCTTTCGCTTCAGCAGGAGCTGGACCGAAACCGGAGCCTAGACCAGGACTTCCTGACGGAGATCCTTTCCTCCAGGTCAAAAGCATGGCGCGTCGCAGTAGGCGCATTTGTGCTGGCGTTCCTGGCGGTCGGCGCCCTGGCCTCACTGATGCTGAGCTACACGCCCCAGCCGCCTTACGTCGTGCGCGTCAACGATGCGACAGGTGAGGTCGAAAACGTATCCCAGCTCGGCGACGCACAGGAGGACTATGGCCCTCGGATCGCGCGCTACTTCGTCACTCAGTACGTGTTGTCGTGCGAAGGCTACGACTGGCGCACCCTGCAAAACATGTACGACCGCTGCGGGCTGTTCAGCTCGCCGGATGTGCAACAGCAGTACCACGCCAAATTTGAAGACGACCCCAAGACCGGCCGTGAAGCTCTGGACAAAAAGTATGGGGAACATACCCGCCTGGTCATCAACGTCCGGTCGATCACTCCGGGACCCAACCAGACCGCTACGGTCCGGTTCGCGCGCAGCGAGATGGGCCCCCAGCGCTCACCCAACAGTGAGCAATTTATCGCCACCATCGCCTACAGGTTTGTCAACGCGCCGATGCCAGAAAGCGTAATTCGCGACAACCCGTTGGGCTTTCAAGTCATTTCCTACTCGACCGCTGTCGAAACGCTGAGGTAATCGTCATGCAAAAAGCACAGATCAACG
>NZ_JBCGCS010000066.1:0-2087 GCF_038594925.1 Achromobacter sp. JD-1
GCAAAGCCGCTGTATACCTGCGCAGGCTTTAGACGGCCAATGGTTTCCAGAACGAATTTTCGCCACGCATCCTTGTTGTCCAGCCACCATTGCCAACGGTAATAGAACTGAATGGAAGAGAAATTGCATTCCGCGGTGTAGTTCCGCTTTCTCCAAAGGTAGGCGGCATGCGTAGGAGTGCTTTGCGAGTTCTTTTCATCAGTAAAGCCGACCGTGAACGATTTATCGGGACGGAATTTTCGCGCCCATTCGCGTATATCGCCCAGCCTCTTGGAGCCATAGGGATGAGGACGTTCAGAGGTGGGGTGCGTTGCAACGGTGTAGGGGCGGCCAAGAAGCGTTTCGAAGGCTTCGTGGATCTCGATCATATCCAGTGTTGTCCGAAACAAATGCTCGGGATCGTAGGTGAAGTAGAAGGTCAGATACGGCGTGACAGCAAGTTCGAACGCGCCGAGATCGATGGCGGTATTGGGCCACCGCTTCAGGTCGGTCACCATGCCGGAAACGTCGTCATCGTCCAACAGCCTCTCGCTTGTGCTCATTTCGTTTTCCTTGGTGAGCCTCCTTGGCCCGGTTTCACAGTGGAAGGTTTGAATCCCGTGCAATCTTCTGGTACGCGAAGTAGCGCTACTTTTTTGTTGTCTTCACCCATTAATAAGACGTAGTCCTCAAGCTGATCCCGCTTCACCCAATCATTGGGAAACTTGATTTCCACGGCCGCGAATACATTCCCGACGTCAAACGGCTGCTGCCGATACTCCACAATGACCAGATCCGGTGCCAGGCTTCCTTTAGGCCGAGGCCAAAAAGGGAAGAACTCGCTGATGCGCTTCGGGCGTGTGGAGGGATCTCCCAGCATCGGCATGTAGGAGATGCCGTCGTAGTTTGGCTCCGCCTTCAACGGGCTCTGCCAGGCCAACAAGTCATCCACCACTTCAAACACCAGGGACGCGGTGGTCTGCTTCAACGCGATATCGATCGTCGTTTCGATGACTTCACCGGGGATCTTCTTGCGGATGCGCCTGGGGACTTTCAGCGGCGACTTCAGCGCCCATTGGCACACCGTACTGATGACGGGGCGAAATGGAATTTTGCGTTCGATGTATTGCTGGTACGTCACGTTTTCCTTGCGCCCACGCGATACCGTGCTGTTGCCGCCGGTGCGTACGAAGGTAGAGCTTTTGATGTCGATCTCTTTCGTCATGCCTTCGATGATGTCTTTCAGAAGGGCTTGGACTTCCTTCTTGCGTTCGCTGATCTGCGCCAGGGTTTCGGCTGTCTCGATGGCGGTTTGGGCGGCTTCATGGGCGGCGTAGGCGCGATAGGCCCGATAGCCCCAGACGAGGGCGGCGGCTGCGGCGGGGGCGGCCATGGCTGTTCTCCTAACGCAAAAACGTGAGTAGTACCCAGGTCACTTCCCGACCGTTCACCTGGGGCATCGTCACTTGGTAGGCGAAGGTCTGCGGACCTGTCGGAAGTTCTTGGCAAGTCCAGGAGCCTGGGTAGGGGCAGGGTTCTCCCGAGCGCACGCGGGCACCGGCGCTGGCGCTTGGGGCGGCCTCGTGCATCCAGTGCCAGGTGATCGCTTCACCCTTGTACGCCGGCAGCGCTTCATGCTTGGCGACTACGCACAACACTTCGCCCTTGTCGTCGCCTCGCCACTGCCCCGCGCGCGGCGCAAGCTGGCCCGTTTCGGCGCAGCGTGCAGGTTCGGGTTCGGGGGCACTTTGATCAATGTCGCGCTGCCAGATGACGCGGCCGCGCGACGGGTCTTGGTGTATGGGTGGGGCGAGCTCGCCAGCGTTAAAGTGACGACGCGAGCCGGTTTTTGCTAGCGTGTACCACCAGCCGGATGAAGGAATTTCTTCGCCCACGACAACATGGGTGGGCGTGGGTTCTGTGGGTGGGCCGCCGGGTGTACGGCCTCGAATGGCTGGCGTAGGCCAATCGCTGTCGTCGTCAAACCGGGCCAGCCAGCGCTGCGTATCACGGCGGTCAAAGCGCTCATTTGGGTCGCCATCCCATTCGCCAGAGCCGACCAGGTCCAATTGCGGATGGCGAATGCGGCGCAGCAGTCGGTTGAGCAG
>NZ_JBCGCS010000067.1:0-1991 GCF_038594925.1 Achromobacter sp. JD-1
GGGGTCAGGAATTTTGCGCCGGCGGGAATCAGGGCGTTCAGGCCGCCGGGGCGGCTGCCCAGGCCGGCGTTGACGGAGCCGGACGCGCCAGCGTTGCCGACGGGTGCGCCGTTGCAGCAGGTCGAACGCCCTTCCGGTGAGCGCTCACTTGACAATCAGGTCAATCGGCATCTCAACTTTTAGTTTTTATAAACCGCCTCGCCTACACGCCAAATAAGATTCTTCGAAAAATTATCTGTGAGTCTTGCGTTGAAATATCATTAAATTCGCAACCAGCGACGACCTTCACGACACCCCGAGTATCGGTGACATCAAATCCCTGCCGCTTTAATAGATCACAACTTATCTCCCTTTTTACGCCCACCCTCGACCAAAAAAGTTCGCCTAACCACATCACTCTTCCAATTGCCTCAACATATCCGCTCCTAAGCTCGACCCGGCCCGGGTTATCGGATGTGTCAATTTCTAATTGTTCGAGCGGCGCAGGCAATCCGTTAGATTTTTTTGGAAGATCTACATATGAGCGACCCAACCTTTCGTATTCCATCGGATCCTTAGCATTTTGCCAGTAATCATACTCAACGTCGTATATCCATGCTTGAACAAAGCCATCATTAAAAACAAGAACTCCGGCGAATTCTTGCATATCGGTTTCAGCGCAGAAACTCCTGGCGGCCACCTCGAGAAAACAAATACTCCTGGCCGGGAGCATACCAAACGTTAACTCCATTCCATTTGACTCCACCCGACTAGGCCAGATCTTTTTCCTGGAAATTATCGTCTCAAGTTCCCGAACCGCAACACTAGCGCCTTTGACTGAGAACCTCTCGGACAAACCCATTTTCCTCAAGACGCCGAGCACTAGCTTGAAAATATCAACACCGGTGATCACATTAGAATCAAAAATGAGCTTGAGCCGCTCCACTCTTTTCTCACTCATTTGAACTCCTTCACAATCACTGTAACACCATATTTTTTACCAAACTCGATGAGCGAAGTCGCTGAAAATGCCCCGCCGGGCTGCACCCGCAAATCAAGAACCATATTGGCTGGAATACCATTAACTGTGGCGTGACCTGCTCTGAGAAGTTCGTACCACTGGGTATTTGAGAAAATAGCTTCTGACGCGAGAAGGAAGCGAGATATTGACCCGCGTCATCAGTGACCGCGGAGCTCCCCGATATCTGCGTTCGGACAATGGCCCGGAGTTCGTCTCGCGCGCTTTGCTGCAATGGATTGCAGATCAAGGCATTGAGACGGCGCTGATCGACCCGGGCAAGCCCTGGCAGAACGGCACGACCGAGAGTTTTAACGGTAAGCTGCGCGACGCGTGCTTGAATATGGAATGGTTCCGGAACCGGACCGAGGCACGCATCGTGATCGAAGACTGGCGCGAGCATTACAACTCAGGCCGCATTCCAGTCTGGGCTATTTGACACCGCAGCAGGCCGCCCAGGTCGCTGTATCAGGATTACTAACCGAAGCTAAATTCAAAATCCCGGTGGTGTGAAAAATCCAAGCAGGTCAGAACCACGATCCCAGATGCTCGTCGAGCACGGCGGTCAAGCCTAGTCTTCAGAAAGTAACCTTCTCCATTCGCTTGGTTTTGCAAGGAATCTTTACTGCCTTGCTCAGACAGATTTTTTTAATTTCTTTAATGTAAATTGAGCCCACAGCCCCCCACACAAAATAAAGCAACAGGACAAAATTGCCATTGCCTAACAAATTTCTAAATTTGCTATAACTCAGGGGGCCATCAGCGATTGAGGAATTTCTAGCAAAACAGTAATTTCGCCTTCGCCTTGCGCAACAACAAATAAAACATTTAACTACTTTTTAACTGCCTGACCGGGTCCCAATCATTAGGTTTTAGTTGATGCTTGCTCCACCATTGCATCCCCTCAGAAACCCACCTTTCCCGTAAATGGGAATGAGCAGCTGTAGAGTCATCATACCCAAACTCCGTCCCGCAGCATGGGCAAATATTGTAT
>NZ_JBCGCS010000068.1:0-1926 GCF_038594925.1 Achromobacter sp. JD-1
ATCGGCTTCGTTCTGGCCCTGGCACTCTCGCTCACGCTCAAAAAATACTCGACCAAAGAAGGCTTTGACGGCGCGGGGTACAAGAAGCACATACGCGGCACCGAAGTAGTTCCGGTAAAAAAGCTCGCTCAACTGTGCACCGAAAAAGGGAAGGCACAGATCGACGTCGCAGGCATCCCAATGCCAACCGGTATCGAAAACTTGCACCTTCTCCTGAACGGTGCGACCGGCAGTGGTAAATCAGTCCTACTGCGTGCGCTAGCCTTCTCTGCACTGAAGCGCGGAAACCGGTGCGTCATCGTCGATCCAAACGGGGACCTTTACAGCAAATTCGGACGGGCCGAGGACGTCTTGCTCAATCCATACGACGCTCGTACGGAGGGCTGGTCCTTCTTCAACGAGATCCGCGCGGACTTTGACTGGAAGCGGCTTGCGCTCTCCATCGTACCCCTCGGGAAGGACGCTAATGCGGAGGAATGGAACGAATATGGTCGCCTGCTTTTGCGCGAAACTGCGCGCAAGCTGCATTCGCTAGGCACGCCCTCCGTGGAAGAGCTGTTTCGCTGGTGCACCATAGCATCGGACAACGACCTCCGAACCTTCCTCTCCGGAACCCTTGCTGAATCGCTGTTTGCCGGATCCGCCGAGGCGAGCAAGGCGCTTACGAGCTCTCGATTCGTGTTGTCCAAGTACCTTGCCGAGCACGTAAGTGTGCCGCAAGGTAAGTTCAGCATCCGTGACTGGATGGACACTGGCACGGGCAGTCTGTTTATCACGTGGCGCGAAGACATGATGGAGGCCTTAAAACCGCTCGTGTCTGCGTGGGTGGACGTCTTCTTGTCAGCGGTGCTTTCTCTGCCCGAAGATCTTCAAAGACGGTGGTGGACTTACCTGGATGAAATCCCGTCGTTGGAAAAGCTCGCCTCGATCCAAGACGGTTTGACCAAGGGCCGCAAGCAGGGACTAGGAGTGGTGGCCGGTCTGCAGGCGGTGTCCCAGCTTAGGGACATCTACGGTGCAGATAAAGCGCAGACCCTTCGCGCTAGTTTCCGCTCTCTCGTGGTGCTTGGTGGGTCGAAGACCGATCCAGAAACGGCCGAAGAGATGTCGAAGGCCCTGGGAGAGCACGAAGTGGCGCGGCCGGAGTATACCGACAGCCGTAATCCCGGCAGTTCGCGCAACACCAGCGAACGCATGGTTCGCTCTACCGAACGAGTGGTGACGCCTGCGCAAATCCAGTCGCTGCCCGATCTAACCGGCTGGGTTGCCTTCGCTGGTGATCGGCCGATTGCCAAGTTCGTTCTACAACCAATGACCTTCGCGGTACGAAATGCCCCGTTTGTAGAGGCGAAGCGCGCCGGAGCCCACAGGATGGCAAAGCCGCCAGCTGACGACCCCCAATCATGGTCGCCGGTGGATCTGCCCGAAGATCCGACCATGGCCGCATAACCATTTCACGCCGGACCGTCACCTTGCATGGCGGTCTGCGCGTACTGGAAATCTAATGATCTCTTTGAAATCGATCCATCGGAGCGCTGCCACAAAGGCCTCGCATTACTACGCCGACCAGAAGGACGATTACTACAGCCGCGACGGGACCGCCGCCCAGTGGCAAGGCAAAGCGGCTGACGCGCTCGGATTGACCGGCGCCATTCAGCAGGAGGAATTTCTGCGCGCGCTGCGCGGTGACTTCGGCCCTGACGTGAAACTATCGCGCTCGATCAGGATGGATGCTGAGGCGCGTGCGGCACTGGATATGACGTTTTCACCGCCCAAGAGCGTCAGCATCCAGGCGCTGGCTGGCAAGGATCCATCAGTCATCGAGGCGCACGACTACGCGGTGAGCAACGCGCTGGAATTTCTGGAACAAGAGCTACTGCGCGCGCGCCAGACGGAGCACGGAATCACCACTACGGAGCGGACGGG
>NZ_JBCGCS010000069.1:0-1925 GCF_038594925.1 Achromobacter sp. JD-1
ATCGGCTTCTTTCTGGCCCTGGCACTCTCGCTCACGCTCAAAAAATACTCGACCAAAGAAGGCTTTGACGGCGCGGGATACAAGAAGCACATACGCGGCACCGAGGCAGTGCCGATTAGAAAGCTTCAGAAGGTTTGCACAGAGCGAGACAGGCAGCAGATCGATGTGGCCGGCGTCCCGATGCCGACTAGCATTGAGAACCTCCACATCCTTCTGAATGGCGCGACAGGCAGCGGCAAGTCTGTCCTCCTACGAAACCTCGTCTATTCAGCCCTCCGCCGGGGCGATCGCATGGTCGTAGTCGATCCAAACGGCGACCTCTACGGCAAGTTCGGCCGTGAAAGCGATGTGCTGCTCAACCCATACGACCAGCGTACAGAGGGGTGGTCGTTCTTCAACGAAGTCCGCGCTGATTACGACTGGAAGCGGTTGGCGCTGTCAATTGTCCCGCTTGGCAAGGACGCTAACGCTGAAGAGTGGAACGGCTACGCTCGTCTTCTTTTGCGAGAGACTGCCCGCAAGCTCAATGAGCTGGGAACGCCTTCAATCGACGAGCTTTTCAGATGGACCACTATCGCCTCGGACAAGGACCTGCGCACCTTTCTGTCTGGCACGCTGGCTGAATCGCTATTTGCCGGCTCCTCCGAGGCCAGCAAAGCCCTGACCAGTGCCCGCTTTGTCCTTTCCAAATACTTGGCAGAACACGTCACCATGCCCGCCGGCCAGTTCAGCATCCGCGACTGGATGGAAGACGGCCACGGCAGCCTTTACATCACTTGGCGGGAGGACATGAAGGAGGCGATGAAGCCCCTCATCTCCGCCTTCGTTGACGTCTTCTGCTCGGCGCTGCTCTCGTTGCCGGAAGACCAGGCCAGACGCTGGTGGCTCGTAATCGATGAGTTGGGCTCGATGGAAAAGATGGCCAGCCTCGAGGATTTCCTTACCAAGGGTCGCAAGAATGGCGGGCGCGCACTGGCCGGCCTGCAGTCCGTATCGCAGATGGACGATATTTTTGGAGAGAAGATGTCGCAGACACTGCGGGCTAGCTTTCGCTCGCTGGTGGTGCTCGGCGGATCAAAGACCGACTTTGAAACGGCCGAGATTATGTCCAAGTCACTGGGCGAGCACGAGGTATTGCGGCCCGACTACTCCGACAGCCGAAACCCCGGAAAGACGGCCAACACGACCGAGCGCATGGAGCGAAAGATCGAACGTGTCGTGACGGCCGCTCAGGTTCAAACATTGCCTGACCTCACTGGTTGGGTCGCATTCGCCGGCGATCGGCCAATCGCGAAATTCCTCCTTAAGCCGAGGAATTTCGCCATTCGCAATGCGCCTTTCGTGGAAGCGAAGCGAGCCGGTGCGCGGAGCATGGCCAATGCTCCCACCGACGGTCCCCAACCTTGGACCGCGGTGGATCTGCCCGAAGATCCGACCATGGCCGCATAACATTTCACGCCGGACCGTCACCTTGCGTGGCGGTCTGCGCGTACTGGAAATTTAATGATCTCTTTGAAATCGATCCATCGGAGCGCTGCCACAAAGGCCTCGCATTACTACGCCGACCAGAAGGACGATTACTACAGCCGCGACGGGACCGCCGCCCAGTGGCAAGGCAAGGCGGCTGACGCGCTCGGATTGACCGGCGCCATTCAGCAGGAGGAATTTCTTCGCGCACTGCGCGGTGACTTCGGCCCTGACGTCAAACTATCGCGCTCGATCAGGATGGATGCTGAGGCGCGTGCGGCATTGGACATGACGTTTTCACCGCCCAAGAGCGTCAGCATCCAGGCGCTGGCCGGCAAGGATCCGTCAGTCATCGAGGCGCACGACTACGCGGTGAGCAAGGCGCTGGAATTTCTGGAACAAGAGCTACTGCGCGCGCGCCAGACGGAGCAGGGAATAACCACTACGGAGCGGACGGG